>CAKTXP010000182.1 GCA_934631055.1 uncultured Clostridia bacterium
AAAGGAGCAGAAAACAGATGTACTATGCTCAACAGGATATCGAACTGAATAAAAAGAGAAAGCGGAAGGAACTGCTGACGATGCTCGGTCTGATGCTGCCGTTTCTGGCGCTCTGCGCTGCGGGCTTTATCGCGCGCAATCAGGCGCTTTGCACGGCAGGGCTGATCGCGGCTTGCGCCGCGGCGATCTTCTGGGGCGATTTACGGGTCGCGCCGGTGATGCGCTATGGCAGATTCCTGAACGACGTGACGACGGGGCTGACGCGCAAGACGGCGGGGGCGCTCGTTCGTCTGGGCAAAGACGAAGTTTATGAGGACGGCGTATATTTCCATGAGGTCATCCTCAACATCTACGAGGATATGAGCGTGGAGGGCGAGCGCCGCTTCCTGCTGGAAGGCACGAAGAGCGTCGATCCGGCGCTGCTGGGAAAAGATGTCGCGGTGACGAGCCACGGAAACTTTGTGCTGAACGTGGAGCCGCTGGGCAAGAAGGAGAAGGACGCATGACGGCGGTTCGGCGGCGGCTGGCGCGGATGGAGGAAAAGACGGCGGTTCGCGCGCTCATTTTTGCGGGGCTGCTGGCGCTCATCGCGGCGACGATGTTCCTGCTCAACAGCCATACGCCGCTGCAAATGGACGATTACGATTATTCCATCAGCTGGGCGACGGGCAAGCCGGTTTCCGGATTGGCGGATGTCATCGCGTCGCAGGCGGCGCATTACCGGCTGTGGGGCGGGCGCAGCGTCGTGCATGCGCTGGCGCAGTTATTCCTATATAGGGGCAAGGGTGTTTTCAACATCGCCAATACGGTGATGTACGTCCTGCTGCTGCTGGAAATCTACGCGCTTGCCAGACCGAAAGGAAAGCGGTTCTGCTGGGTGCTTCTGTTGGTGGAACATGCGTTTCTGTTCTTTGGCGTGTCGTTTTTCGGAACGGTGTTCCTCTGGCTGGACGGCGCATGCAACTACCTGTGGGGGACGGCGCTGGCGCTCCTGCCGATGAGCCTGGTTCCACGAGCGGCGGAAAAGACGGACGCGCTGAGCGCATGTTCGATTCCGCTGTGCTTTCTGGCGGGATGGACGAACGAAAATACGGCGTGCGGCGTGCTGGCGGCGTCGATTCTGCTGCTGGGCTATCGAAAGCTCAAAAAAGAGCCGGTCGGCGTCTGCGCATATCTGTGCGCGTTGGCGCAGGCGTGCGGTGCGGCGGTGATGATCCTCGCGCCGGGCAACTTTGCGCGCGCCTCTTCCTATGCGTATGATTCGATGATTGCAGAGATCGCGGCGCGGCTGGCGCGCATCACGCTGTATACGGTCGTATATGCGGGCGTGCTGCTGGCGGCGCTGGCGTTTGCGCATGCGCTGGGCAGGGCGGTAAACGCGAAGATGCGGACGATGCGCGCGCTGTGGTTTGCCGCGGCGGCGCTGCTCTGCGCCTATGCGATGGCCGCGTCGCCGGAGCTGTCGGACAGGTCGTTTACCGGCGTGCTGGCGCTGCTGCTGGCAGGCGTGCTGACGCTGCTGGGCGATATCGACGCGCAGAGCGGCGCATTTGACGCGGCAAAGCTTGCCGTGCTGCCGATCACCGCCCTGCTGCTGGCATACGGCGGGGCGCAGGCTGTCCGAGAAGTCTCCGCGCAGGAGAAAGCATGGAGCGCGCAGACAGCGAAGATTATAGCTGCGGCGGAAGCGGGCGAGGAGAGCGTCACGATCCAGAGCGTCGAAAGCCATTCGCGCTTCACGATGGATATCACGCTGGGTGCGGACGCCGCAAGCTGGCCCAACAGCACGCTTGCCAAGATATACGGCGTGCGCATATACGGCGAATAAAAGGGCAAACCTGCGAATAACGAGCATAAAACGGGTAAAATCCGTGCAGTTTGGGCAACAACTGTGTCCCTGCGCTTGACAATTGCCTGACGGCTTATTATAATTATCCGTATATTGCCGAGTATAGGCTGAAAGGAAGAGAACGAACATGAATAAGAGATTCGCGCTGGTCGCGTTGCTGCTTGCAATGGTCATGCTGTTGTCCGGCTGCAACCTGATCGGTTACGACGAGGAACTTGACGGCGCACAGGTGGTCGCCAAGGTAAACGACACAGAGATCACCAAAGCGGAATGGGAAGCCTACCGCGACTATCTTGCCAGCTACTATCAGCAGTATTATCAGCAGTATTTCGGCGTGACGATGCAGCTGACGGAAGAGGACATCAAGTCCTACGGCGACGCCGCGCTGGAGCAGATGATCGAAAGCGCCGTGCTTCAGGACAAAATGAAGGAATTCGGCTTCGATCCGCTGCCGGAAGATGAGGCTGCCGACGCGGAGACCTATGCGGACAACATGTTCTCCTTCTACAAGCAGATGATCCGCTACCAGAACTATCCGGATCTGGAGACCGTCGAAGAGGAAGCCGAGCGCCTTGCCGCGGCGACCCCGGACGAGGCAGGCGCCGAGGAAGCCAAGGCGACCGTGACCAATGCGGAACTGGATGAGATGCTGACCAACGACCTGAACAAAATCGGCTATACGCATGAGTATTTCGTTCAGAACCAGACCGCCAGCGTGCAGCGCGAGAAGATCCGCGAGAAGGCTGCCGAGGGCGTCGAGGTGACCGACGAGCAGGTTCAGGAAGAGTTTGACAAGCGCGTCGCCTCCCAGAAGGAAAGCTATGACGCGACTCCGACGGCTTATGTCACCGCTGAGAACAACGGCACGACCAATTACTATGCGCCGGAAGGTTATCGCGGCGTGAAGAACCTGCTCATCCGCTTCAGCGCGGAGAAGCAGAGCGAGATCAGTGACCTGAACAGCGCCATCAGC
Organism: uncultured Clostridia bacterium; assembly: GCA_934631055.1. GTDB lineage: Bacteria > Bacillota > Clostridia > Christensenellales > Aristaeellaceae > Ventricola. Next base: position 2,823 of record CAKTXP010000182.1, read on the forward strand.
AGCGCAAACAGCACGCTGACCGATGCGCAGAAGCAGCTCGACACGCTCAACGGCACCGACACTTCCGAGTACGACGAGGAAGCTAAGGCGAGCTACGATGAGGAAGTCGCCGCGCTGAACGAGACTGTCGCGACTGCTCAGGCGACGCTGGACGAATCCAATGCGAAGCTGGAAACCGTGACCGCCGAGGCTTACGACGAGATTCTGGCGACGGCGCAGGATGTGCTGGCGCGCGCTCAGGCTGGCGAGGACTTCGACGCCCTGCTGGAAGAGTACGGCGAGGATACCGGCATGAAGAACGAGCCGAACAAGAGCCGCGGCTACCTGGTCTGCGAGGGTCTGTCCATCTACGAGCAGAGCTTCCAGGATGCGGCGATGGCGCTTGAGAAGGTTGGCGACGTTTCCGCTGAGCTGGTCAAGACGAGCTACGGCTACCACATCCTCCAGTATGCGACGGATATCACGCCGGGCGCTGTGGAGCTGACCGAGGAGATCAAGAGCGATATCTACAACACGCTGCTCTCCGATGCGAAGGACGCGGCGTATGACTCCGCGGTGACCCAGTGGGTCTCCGAGGCGAACGTCACGACCTATCCGAAGGTCATGCAGTAAGCTGTAAAAGTAAAAGCAGGCAAATAGAAAATCCCGACGCGGCGATGAGCCGCGCCGGGATTTTTGCGTTTTAAAGAAGTTGGCAAGAAAACGGGATTGGCGCATATGGATAGAGCAGGAGGGGATGCGCGTGGGCGGATGTTACAGCCGGGGGAGACAGATCGCGGGCATCCTTCTGGTCATCGCGGGGGTCCTGATCGTCTTTTTGTGTCTGCCGATGGAATTCCTGCTCATTGCGCTGGGGGTGGCGCTGGCGGCGGCAGGGCTGCTGCTGCTTCGGTAAAGGAGGGAAAAGAGGATGAGCGTCAAGATGGTCTGCATCAAAGCGCCGCGGTTTCTGCGGGCGCTGATCCGATTGTTTACGGGAAAAGGCTGACTGACAATTACAAAAAAAGCGCCCTATCTTACGATAGGACGCTTGGTTTGCGCTAAAACAAACAGGGGTGCGCGGGGTTCATTACAGCGCGCGCTCCACTTTGCCGCTGCGCAGGCAACGCGTGCAGACGTTCATGTGACGAACGGTGCCGCCAACGGTCACACGAACGCGCTGGGTGTTCGGCAGCCAAACGCGGTTGCTCTTACGGTTGGAGTGGCTGACGTTGTGGCCGCTCATAGCGCCCTTCTGGCAGACCTCACAAATCTTTCCCATGATCACACCTCCTTCTGGTGCGTAAACAGTCATAACATGATTATTGTAGCACCTAAGTTCGGATTTGACAAGTGTTTTTTTTATTTTCGTCGCAACAAAATAAAAAAAGGGGAGTTTGAACCGATCTGACCGCCGATTTTGCATTTGAAAAGCATGTTTTTTTTCCGAATCCTTGTAAAAACCGGCGTTTTCCTGTATACTGTACGATGATCGCTTGATATTTCGGGTCGGAGGACCCTGCGCGAGGAGGGTTTTATATGGAATACAAAATCAGCAACGATCTCGGTCTGATCACCATCAGCGAAGATGTTCTGCTCAAAGTAGCGGGTTACGCGGCGCTGGAATGCTACGGCATTGTCGCCATGTCCAGCAAGCGCGCTAAAGACGGCTTTGTCGAGTGGCTCGGCAAGGAGAATTTAACCAAGGGCGTGCAGGTCAATATCACGGAAGCCGGCATCGACATCGATCTGTTCATCATCGTCGAATACGGCATCTCCATCGTGGAAGTCTGCAACATCATCAAATCTCAGGTGTGCTACAAGATTGAGAACATGACGGGCGCGAAAGTGCGCAGAGTAAATATTTCGGTCGAGGGTATCCGCGTCTGATC
>CAKTXP010000183.1 GCA_934631055.1 uncultured Clostridia bacterium
GTCACAGCGGGAGCAAGTGTCGTATTCATTCCAGCCGATGTCAAGGCAGGTCGGAGCTTTCGCGTCGTGATGCACCAGGTCGTGATTCAGCGCGGGAAGCTCTGAGTAGGTGGTGTAGCTACAGCGGGAGCAGGTGTCGTATTCGTTCCAGCCGATATCAAGGCAGGTCGGGGTTTTGGCGGCGTGGGGCACCAGATCGTGGTTCAGAGCGGGAAGCTCTGAGTAGGTGGTGTAGCTGCAGCGGGAGCAGGTGTCATATTCGTTCCAGCCGATATCAAGGCAGGTCGGGGCTTTGGCGGTGTGGGGCACCAGGTCGTGGTTCAGCGCGGGAATCTCTGTATAATAGGTGGCATAGTTACAGCGGGAGCAGGTGTCGTATTCATTCCAGCCTTTTTCGGTACAGGTCGGGGCCTTTGCGTCATGCTTCACGATTTCGTGCTCCAGCGCAGGGATTTCCTTGTAGGTGGTGTAATTACAGCCATCGCGCTTGCAGGTTTCGTAGGCATCCCAGCCGATATCAAGGCAGGTCGGGGCTTTGGCGGCGTGGGGCACCAGGTCGTGGTTCAGCGCGGGAATCTCTGCATAATAGGTGGCATAGTTACAGCGGGAACAGGCGTCGTATTCATTCCAGCCCTTTTCGGTACAGGTCGGGGCTTTCGCGTCGTGTTGCACCAAGTTGTGCGGACCGCGAGGACCAAATTTCATTTGACAAAGACCGCAAATCGCCTGATCTTGGCAGGTGGCAAGTTCACTACTGCTGCTGGTCCAATGGTCTTCCCACATTCCCGCGCCGCATTTGTTGCATGCCATTTTATGCTGCGTCGAAGTTCTGTTCTCTGACCCCTGAAGTACATAGTAGCCCATTCCCCCATTACATATACTGCCGTCTGTTTTGTTATGAGCAGCTAATGCGGGGGGTGCTGCAAAGAGCAGGATCATCAGACAACCAATCAGCCATTTTTTCATTTCTTTGTCCCTCCTTAAATGAACGAACTTCATCTTCCTTTCAGTTCAAACTGCACGGACAGCGATGCAAGCAGCGCGTCCATGACCTTCTTCGCCTCAGCGAGCATGTCGATTTCTGCAACGAAGGCGATGATTTCCTCGCGCTCCTGTCGGGAAACCTGAAGCGCGCTCAGGCTCATGCTCAGAAACCGTCTGATTTTGCGCTCCAGCGTGAAATACGGGTCGCACCGCCTCGCCATGTAGCCGCGCATCATGCCCGCCGTGCCCAGCTCCATTTCGTAAAAATCACATTCGGCGCATCCGGGCAGGTATGCGCTGAACGCTGTTTGCAGCTCGGCGGTTGTGCTGCGATGGATGATTTCCATTGTGGCAGGGAATGTGTATGCCTCTATATAAATATCCCGAAGGTTTTCGCTTAGCTCGGTCAGCGCCAGCTGCAATGCCGTCTCTACCGCGTAGATATACACCGGAGAGGGCGCGTTCGCCGCCAACGCCCTCACCGCGCCGAACTGTCTGCCGAACATCATGCTGATCAGCTCGGTCAGCACGCCGTCTTTTGTATGGAAAATGTTTTGAAACGATCCGGCGGAAACGTCTGCCTCCTTCAGAATTTCCGCTACCTTTGTGTTCGTGTAGCCCTTTTCCAGAAAGAGCCGGACGCAGGCGGTCAGTATCCGCCGTTTTGCGTCCCCGCTGTCATATCTTCGAGCCATACAGATTCACCCTTTTGTATAATTGTTTTCTAACCCAATTATATATTAGTCTTTCATTGAAGTCAAGCACAGCCTGTTGTCGGTTTTCAATGCAATCCGTGAATACACGCCGAATATTTGTAAAAAATACAAAATGAACGACTGATTATTGTATTTTTATTGACTTTACATCCGGTCAGGCGTAAGATTATCCTCGTTCATAAGGAAGCCCGGCTTGAGCGACGGGCAAGGAGGATAAACGATATGAAGAAGATGCTGGCTTTGACCTTGGCGCTGGCGATGACGATGTTCGCCGCGGCAGGTCTTTGCGAAACGCTGCGCGTGGGCATGGAGTGCAACTACGCGCCGTACAACTGGACGCAGAGCGACGCGAGCGACAACGCCGTGGCGATTGCCGCGGGCGGCTATGCGGATGGCTACGATGTGCGCATTGCGAAAATCATCGCCGATAAGCTGGGCATGGATCTGGAGATCGTCAAGACCGAATGGGATGGTCTGACCCCGGCGCTGCTTTCCGGCAACATCGACGTCATCATCGCCGGCATGAGCCCGACCGCTGAGCGCAAGATGACCATCGACTTTACCGACGCGTATTATGAGACGGAACTGACCGTCGTCGTCCGCAAGGACAGCGCGTTCGCTTCTGCCAAGAGCCTTTCTGATTTCGCGGGCGCGAAGATCACCGGTCAGATGAGCACCTTCCATTATGATATGATCGACCAGATTCCGGGCGTGGTCAAGATGCCCGCGCAGGACACGTTCCCGACGATGATCGTCGCGGTCAGCTCCGGCGCAATCGACGGCTATGTTGCCGACCGTCCGGGCGCGGTTTCCGCCATCACGGCAAACCCGGATCTGACCTACGTTGTCTTTGACGAAGGTCAGGGCTTCACGGTCTCTCCGGACGACGCGCAGATCGCCGTCGGCGTGAAGCAGGGCAGCGAGCTGAAGGAGAAGATCAACGAGGTGCTTGCGGGAATTTCCACCGAAGAGCGCAACGAGATCATGGACGCCGTCGTGCTGGCGCAGCCGCTGAGCGAGTAACAAAAGGGCATAAGGACTGTCGGGCGACCGGCAGCCTTTTTGCGCGTATGGGGGGACGTCGGGCTTCCGACCCGGGAAGCTTGCATAGAAACGCAAGCGTTTCTTGCGATTTCCGATTTCCATCACGCTGAATCCCGCACAGCGGGCGCGTGACTCCAATCCCAAACCTGCTTGGGGATTTCATCCCCAAACCCCATCTTCGCTTCGCGACGGTTTCAATCAGTTTTACATCCATTTATCGCAAAGCGATAAATGAAGTGGAAAGAACAGGAAACTCAGTTCCCTGCTGGGGTTTGGGGCAAAGTCCCAATTATTCCCCGTTAAAAAGGAGTTTACAATGCCAAACGCTTCAACATCTTTCTTCGGCTGGGTATCGTTCCTGCTGCAAAAATACGGTCTGCTCTTCCTGCGCGGAACGGGCATGACCCTGCTTATCGCGCTGACCGGCACGGCGCTGGGCTTTGCGCTCGGTCTGCTGGTTGCCATCGTGCGCACCATCACGCTTCCGGAAAAGAAGCGCGGCGCATCCGGCATGGGGCTGACCCTCAAGCGCGGACTGCTGGCGTTCGTTCAGCTGCTGATGAACATCTATATTCAGGTGTTCCGCGGCACGCCGATGATCGTTCAGGCGGTCGTCATCTACTACGGCGCGCAGTATGCCGGTATCTTCATGGATACGACGTTCGCCGCTATCTTTATTATCTCCATCAACACTGGCGCGTACATGGCGGAGATCATCCGCGGCGGCATCGTTTCCGTGGACAAGGGACAGTTTGAGGCGGCGCACGCCATCGGCATGACCCACTGGCAGACGATGACGACGGTCATCCTGCCGCAGGCGATCCGCAATATCCTGCCGTCCGTCGGCAACGAGCTGATTGTCAACATCAAGGATTCCAGCGTGCTGAACGTCATCTCCGTTTCCGAGCTGTTCTTCCAGGCGAAGAGCGCGGCGGGCGCGTATTACCGCTATTTCGAGGTCTACTTCATCATCGCGGTCATCTACTTCATTCTGACGCTGACCGTCAGCCGCATCCTGCGCCTCATCGAAAAGAAGATGGACGGCCCGGACAACTATGTGATTCACGGTTCGCAGAGCGACAGCCGCGCAGATATCAAGGTGTCCGTGGAGAATGAAAAGGAGGCTGTGAAGAGATGGAACGAGTGATCGAGGTCAAGGGACTGAAAAAGGCGTTCGGCAGCCACGAGGTGCTGAAAGGCGTTGATTTCGTGACCAACAAGGGCGAGGTGACCTGCATCATCGGCTCTTCCGGTTCGGGAAAATCGACGCTGCTGCGCTGCATCAATCTGCTCGAAACGCCGGATGAGGGAAGCATCCTCTACCATGGCGACGACATCCTTTCCGGAAGCGTGAACATGCCGCGCTATCACGCGAAGGTCGGCATGGTGTTCCAGCAGTTCAACCTGTTCGGCAACATGACCGTGCTTGAAAACTGCGTGACCGGTCAGATGAAAGTGCTTCACCGCAGCCGAGAGGAAAGCGTCAAGAACGCGATGAAGTATCTGGAAAAGGTCGGCATGGACGCTTACGTCAATGCGAAGCCGCGTCAGCTTTCCGGCGGACAGAAGCAGCGCGTTGCCATCGCCCGCGCGCTGGCGATGGATCCGGAGGTCATCCTCTTTGACGAGCCGACGAGCGCACTCGACCCGGAGATGGTCGGCGAGGTGCTTTCCGTCATGCAGAAGCTGGCGCAGGAGGGCTTGACGATGCTGGTCGTCACGCACGAGATGGGTTTTGCCCGCGCGGTTGCCAGCAACGTGGTCTTTATGGATCAGGGCGTTATCTGCGAGCAGGGCAAGCCGGAAGATGTACTCGGCGCGCCGAAAACGGAGCGGCTCAAGGCATTCCTGGCGAGCATGCTGTGAATCAATCAACAGAATTTCGGGACGAT
>CAKTXP010000184.1 GCA_934631055.1 uncultured Clostridia bacterium
ATCAATACGCGCATATCTCCTTGGCTCTCCCTCTGAGAGGGCTGCCCGTCTCACCCGTTTCCATGCGTAAACTCAATCAGCTCTCCCTGTGGCGTCATCAGGACGACGACGTTTTCATCAATATTCTCTATGTTCTCGAGGGTGATCTGCCAGCAGATGCCGTAGTTCTTTCCGTTGTCGTATTCCGAAAGCCGGATATCCGCGTTCAGCTTTTCCATCCCTTCCCGTGTCCGATGCTCCTGCGAAAGGCGGGCTTTCATGTGCGCCTGCCCTTCCGCCGTCGTCATCAACAGCTCAAGCGCCCGTTCATATGCCTGCTCATGGGTCAGCTCGTCCTCCGTTGGCAGATAGATCCATCTTTCCACCTGTTCCGCTGATCCGAGACTGGCATAGCTTCTGCGGATAAAGCCGCCCGCATATTCGTTCTCGGTATACACGTTCCGCATATAGCCCCTGCTTACGATATCGCCGTCGTATTCCGCCGGTTCGATCTGAAGCCATTCGTCGCTTATGCCGCTGACAGTCACCTGCTCATCCTTGTAAAAGAGTTTGAGCGTTTCGCTGTTCTCGTCGCATGCCGCATAGACCGGCGCATCTTTCTTGAATTCAATGGTCGCCTGAGCCCATGAAATCGCCCGCAGCGCATTTGCGCCATAGCGCAGGTCGTCCGCGCGCATATAGCCCGTCAGCGTCACCCTGCCCTCGCCCGTCCGGACTTCGACCATGCCGTTTTCCAAGATGTTCAGCACATTCGCCCGCGTGCCGCTGAAATAATTCATCAGCACGGCGCTGTTTTCGTCCGCTTCCCGATACATCGGTACGGTTGCATCCTTACTTGGTGCGCAGACTGCGACGCCCGTTCTCGGCGTCGCGATATCCGAGCTGGGAATATCCTGCGCCCATGCCGGACAGGCAAGCATCACGCAGACCAGAGCCGTCAGCAAGAACCAGATTCGTTTCATGTTTTTCCCTCCTGATGATATCTGTTTCAAAGCGCTTTCACTTATCAGACGACGCAGTCAGCGCCAAAATTTCAGGAAAATCAAAAATTCTTTAAGAACGATTGGGGCTGCCGCCCCAAACCCTGCCTGAGGGATTTCATCCCTCAGACTCCCTTCTTCGCTTCGCGGCGGCTTCAATCGTCTTTGCTGAACGATGCGCATGCGCATCGTATGCTTATATTTATTAAAATTGGCGCGAAGCGGAGAAAGGGTGCAGGGAACAAGGTTCCCTGCTGGGGGATTGGGGGTAAAGCCCCCATCGTTTTCCTCTTCCCTTTACAAAAACGAGCGCGCCGCTTTCGCGGCGCGCTCTTGCAGGGGGGTCACATTTTAACGGCGTCTTTCTCAAACCGAATGCCGTATTTGAACAGGAAGCCCAGCACCAGCACCCCAGCGCAGACCCATGGTGCCATCAGCAGTGCGACCAGCGCATACAGCGCAGGCACGTCGGCAACCTTTTCGTTTGGCGACGTCACGATGACGCGCAGAACCGACAGCTGGCGGAGGGCGTTCATCGCATTGTTCTTTATCGTTTCAAAATCCATCTGCTTTCCTCCTTACGCCTTGACGACGCGCACCCGCATACCCGCAAGCACCACCAGCACAGCCGTCAGGATCGCCAGATGGACGCTCGCCAAGCCTGCCAGCACGGCAAGCCACATCGGCGCTTTGACGAACGTGCGTCCATTGCCTTCGACCACCAGCCGGCTTCCGAAGATCAAGCTCAGAATCTCTTTGATTTGTTCCATTTATCTTTACTCCCGGCTGAAAAGCCAAGCATTTACATTATCCTTCTCTGCAACCGTCAGGTAACGCTTCCTGACGGAATTTTTAAACGCTTCGCGCTTACAGTCCTTTTGTTTACAGCCTCGTCAGCATCAGTTTACCGCTCATGGTATCCATATGGATCGGCAGGGCGCAGGTTCCGTAACGGTTCGGGCCGAATTCATTGACGATTCGTCCGCTCATGCTGCTCATATCGGCAACGAATCCGCGGATATCGCTCGGCAGCGTCACGCGGGCGTTGCCGCTGACCGTGCTGAGCTGGATTTTATTGGTCGGGGCAACGGTGCAGATGAGTTCAACATTGCTGGATACGCTGTTGACTTCCCATTCTTCGCACGCGCCCTCGATATGGGCCTTGCCGGAAACGACGCTGATGTTCGCCTTATTCGCGTCGCAGGAAACGAACTGCTTGCCCGAAACCGTCGTCACGGACACATCTCCCGCGCAGGCGCTGACCGTCGCGTCGCCGGAGATGGACGTCACGCTGATCTCCTTCGCGCGGATGCCCGGGTCAGGCTCGACGCGCACGCTGCCGGAGGTCGTATTGACCTTCACCATATCCACGTCAATGGCGTAGAGTTTGATATCGCCGGACGTCGTGCTGATCTCATAATCTGCCGCATAACCGCGCGGCACGCGGACGGTGACCTTGCCGCCCTCTTTTTTGAATACGGAGAAGAACGTCTTGAACACGTCCGGATTGTTGCGGTCGATGGTCAGCTTATGGTTTTCATAGACCATATTCGGCTGCGTGGAATCCTCGTTTTCGGCTTCCCACTTCACGACAACGTCCGGCTCGTCGGAATCCTTGACCGTCACGTCGTCGGCATCCAGCTTGATGTTGATCTCGCGCAGCCCTGCCGCCGGGAATCGGTTGACGATAACCATGCCGGGCTGACCGTTCATCGGGCGGGCAGTCGTTTTCTCGGCGTCGCGCGCGGCTTCTTCCGCATCGCGGACGACGGTATCCAAGTCAATATAGGTATCGCCGCCGTCATCGTCGCGCTCAAGCTCTTCGTGCATCGCATCCAGCTCTTTATTCATCTCGTCCATTTCGCGCTTCAGCTCGTCGAACTCGGATTCCTTTTCCGGCTCTTCGGGCTTCTTCTCCGCTTCCTGCGCGGCGATGTCGGCGAGCTTCTTTTCCATCTCGTCCGCTTCAGTCTCCATCGCGTAGGCTTTGGCGCGGAGCTGTCTTGCGCCCTCCTGATCGCCCGCCGCCTGCTTGATCTCCGCCTCGGCGCGGATATCCTTGGCGCGTTCACGCAGCGCCGCCGGGGCCTTGGGCTCTTCCTTCTTGCCGCCGAAGTCGATGACGATCTCGCCCTTGTCGCCGGAAAGCTTGTCGATGGCTTTGCCCGCCGCCTTCTGCGCGTCGCTCAGCCCTTTGCCGACGACCTTGCCGAGCCCGCCGATGACGCCGCCGGTCATGCCGTCTACCTGCTTGACCAGCTTCTGCGCCTGCGGCACGATCTGCTTGCCCATATCGCCCAGCACGCCGAACGCCTTACCCAGCGCTTCGCCGAGGTCGGGCGCGTCCTGCGTCTTTTCCCTCTGCTCGGCGTTTACCCTGGCTTCCTCTTCCGGCTCTTCGGTCTCTTCCGTCTTTTTTTCTTCCGGAATTTCCTCCGTCGGATTTACCTTCTCTTCTTCGCCTCCCTGCGCGTTCATGTCCTTGAGCAGGCTCTGCACGTCGCCCAGCGAAGCGGCAACCTCGGCGAAAGCCTCTTCCTCCGTCTTGCCCTGACGCACGGAATCCTCGTACCGCGCCTGAGCGTTTGCCATCAGCTCATCGCGGAGAGCAAGATTATCCGCCGTCATCTTCATGTCCGAAAAAATATCATCGATCAATCTGCGAATCTTCTTATCCATCATTTTGACGCGTCCTCCATTCCAAATAATTCAGATATAATGCTGCGGTACTTGCGCCAATCCGCCTGATTTTCGTAAAAAAGCTCGCGCCCTTTTTCCGTCAGGTGATAATAGCGCCTGCGCGCGCCTGCGTTTTCATTGCCCCAGTAGGATTCGATCATCCCGCTGTTTTCCAGCCTTCGGAATGTCGTATACAGGGTCGCTTCTTTCAATTGTAATTCTCCGCGGGTGATCTCCTGAACGTTCTTGCTGATGACGTAGCCGTAGCTGTCGCCCTGATCCAGCTGCGCCAGGATGATCGTATCCGTATAGCCGCGAAGGATATCCGATGAATTCAGCATTTCATCACCTCCGACGACATACAGTATAGCACCATATACCTCACCTGTCAATGTATCTTGGCGAGCAAATTTATTTTTTCATCCGCCGGTCAGTCGCCTGTTCGCAGACTGGAAAACGCTGTCTCATGCCGGTTTGTTAAATTTATGGTCATATCGTTGACGGGTTTTGGCATTTCTTCTATAATGAGGTTATCCGGGAGCAGCGCGGTCGTTCTGTTCCATAATGAACGCATGCAGGCTTTTTCCGACTCGGCGTCCATCGGAAAGCGCGCCGGAAAGACCTGCATCACCCATCAAGGAGGAGTTTTCATGAAAAAAATCCGTTTCCTGTTCACCCTTCTTCTGTGCCTGACGCTCGCCATACCTTTCGCCGCCGCGGAAGAAACGCCCGCGTATATCCCCGGCGAGACCTTCCGCACTCTGTTCTCCAACGCGTTTGACGCCGGGCTGATGATCGGCGGCGAAGGACGCGTGACCATCGAGCTGAACGACGCTCAGTTCGATGAAGCCGACGCTTCTCAGCTCGGCGCGCTTGCCAAGGCCGCCGAAGATATCCGCCTGACCGGCGGTTTCGGCAAGATCGA
>CAKTXP010000185.1 GCA_934631055.1 uncultured Clostridia bacterium
CGCATCCTCTTTTGAAGGTATGAGCGCCATCGTGTCGCAGACTTTCCCGTATTTGCGGTCAGAACCGACAACCTCAGAATGATTGACGCTATACAATGATGCCACAAACCGATAGAAAACGGGGGGATTGGCATTGGCACAGGAAGCAATCGTCATGCACAAGGGATGCGGCGGATTTCTTTCCGGAATCGAAAGAACATTGCGCGAGCGCGGCACACTGGTTCAGCGGATACTCTGCGCGGCGATGATGGCTCTGTTATCCATGGCGCAGCTTCCGGGCGGCGGCTACTGCTGCCAAAGCGCGATGTTTGCTGTGCTGCTTCGTCAGGGATTCTGCGTTCCGGCGGCTTTTGCGGGGATCATGATGGGATTTGCCGCGCAATACGCCACGGGTACGCTGGCAGGATGCTGGCAGCTGCCGATTTGCACGCTGCTTTGGCTCAGTGCCGGCGCATGGGCAAACCCGTCGGGGCGCATGACGATGGCAATTGCGGAATTCATCGTTCAGCTTACAGCGATTGCCGTGACCGGCGTTGGCAGCGTATATGCCATTGCTGTAACGGTATTGACGGCGGCGGCGGGTGCGGGAATCAGCGTCCTTTATGACGGCGCGGCGCTCAGCATATCCAGACGGGACGAACTGGATGGCGATACGCGTCCGCTCTGCATTCTGGCAGTATGCGCATCGCTGGCAGTTGGGCTTGCGTCGTTTTCAGGCGGGCAGATTCTCGCGGCGGCAATGGCGATGTATTTGACGCTTGAGCATGCGTATATTGGGGGTGCGCCGCAGGCGATTCTGTGTGCGGGAATCATGGGCGGAGTTGTTTCGTTGGCTCAGGGAAACCCGCAAACGCTTGCCATGCTTTTAGCGGGAGGATTCCTCGCGGGAGAGATTAAGACCAGCAGAAAGAGCGTGACCGTCCTGCTGATGCTTTGCGGCATGGCGGCAGGAACGGCGCTGATGGGCGGCGATATGGCGGCCATACAAAGGCTGATGTTTGCGCTGCCGGGTATGTTCCCGTTTTTAGTCCTGTCAGGCGTGCGGCGTTCAGGAATTACGTTTTTAATCGAACAGGACGAGCCAGAAGAGATGACACAGTCGGAAGCTGTGGCAGTCAGAAGTGCGGCGATGATCCATTCATGGGCAAAACTGTATGAAGACACGGCTAAAATGATGGAAGGAATGGGTGCGCCGCGGGATGAAAATCCGGTGATCGAACAGTGTATCGGTTTATTGCAGAAAACGAGCGCCGCGGCGCATCAGGTATGCGAGCGAACGCTTGGAGAGATTCAACCGGATGATGAAGCCTATAAACGCGTGCGATATGCGCTGGTAAAGGCAGGGTTTGAAGAAGTGCGCGTGGCGTATGCGCTGAGACTGTCGGATAAGATGGAGATCATGCTGCTCAAACCGGAATCGCTGGCTCCTGCGACGCTTGTGCGGCTGGTTTCCTCGGCATGCGGCGTGCCGATGCGCGCCTGTACACGCGATGGCTTACTCAGCACACAGGCGGTCTTTGAACAGGCGCCCGCGATGACGATGGAAGTCGGCGCGGCAATGCGGAGCCGTTCCGGAGAGGATGTCGCGGGAGACAGTTATGTTTCAAGAGCGCTGTCGGGCGGACGTCATGTCTTGGCGCTTTCGGATGGCATGGGGAGCGGTGTCAGCGCAAGGCAGGAAAGCCATGCGGCGCTTTCCCTGATGGTCGAAAGCCTTCGGGCAGGATATACGCGCGCACAGGCGCTTGACGTGGTGAATGCGCTGATGCTGATGTGTACAGGACGGGAAATGTATGCGACGATGGACTTGTGCGTCTGCGACCTGCACAGCGGCGAAACAGCGTTTGAAAAGCTGGGGGCTTGCGCTTCTTATATTGTGCGCGATGGAGAAGTACGCACGATCGGCGCGGATACGCTGCCTGTCGGCGTGCTTCCCGATGTGGAATCCCGCTCGTTCCGGATGACGATGCAGATCGGCGATGTGGTTGTGATGATGACGGATGGCGTTCGGGATGCTTATCCAGGCGGAGAAACGGCGTTGCGTGAGGATATCGCAAAGCTGGCATGGCTGCATCCGCAGGCGGTCGGAGAGAAGCTGATTGCCCGTGCGGTCGGTGCGGGCGAGGTCGGCGACGACATGGCGGTGCTTTGCGCAAGGATTAGCAAAACGGTTATAGAATAAAGGAAACGCCGGATGCAGCATGAACTGTATCCGGCGTTTGCTATGAGATTGAAGGAAGATTAAACCATGCCGCTCTCAAAACGGTTAATAGCGCTCAAGATGCCCTTGACGGAAGCAAAGTTGATGTTATGCTCCGTGCCGACACCGAAGATGCGGCGTCCGCCCGGCACACGCAGCTCGATATAAGCGACAGCCTGAGAATCGGAACCCATCGAAATAGCGTGTTCGGAATAGGAGATGAAGGAATAGCCCTCGATGCCTGCCTGTCCAAGCGCGTTAAAGAAAGCGTCGATCGGTCCGTTGCCGCGGGATTCGAGCTGCATGAACTCGCCGCGCACGCTCAGCACGCCGGAGAAATGTGTGATATTGGCGGCGCTCCCGGCGACGGCTTCTTCGTAGAATTTCGCGCGGGAGAGCGCATACGGTTCGCTGATATTCAGGAACTCGCGATGGAACAGCTCGTAGATTTCGCTGGCGGTCAATTCGCGACCCGTCTTGTCGCATTCCGCCTGAACGACTGCGCCGAATTCGGGATGCATCGCCTTGGGCAGGTGATAGCCGTAATTGTGATCCATGATGAACGCAGCGCCGCCCTTGCCGGACTGGCTGTTGATGCGGATGATCGGCTCGTATTCGCGACCGACGTCCGCCGGGTCGATCGGCAGATACGGAATCTCCCAATACGGAGACTTCGATTCGCGCATGTATTCATGGCCTTTGTTGATGGCATCCTGATGAGAACCGGAGAAGGCAGTGAAGGCAAGCTTGCCTGCATACGGCCAGCGCTCCGGAACGTGCATCTTGGTGCAGCGCTCGTAGATCTCGCGGATATGGTCGATATGGGAGAAATCCAGTTCGGGGTCGATGCCCTGCGTATACATGTTCAGCGCGACGGTCACGATATCCAGATTACCGGTGCGCTCGCCGTTGCCAAAGAGCGTGCCTTCTACGCGGTCTGCGCCTGCGAGCATGGACAGCTCGGCACAGGCGACGCCGGTGCCGCGGTCATTGTGCGGATGGACGGAGATGATCGCCGCCTCGCGATTGGGCAGATGGCGAATGAAATACTCGATCTGGTCAGCATAAGTGTTCGGCGTACACATCTCGACCGTATTGGGCAGATTGAGGATGACCGGGTTTTCCTTCGTTGCGCCGAGCGTCTCCATGACCTGATGGCAGATCTCCACGGCGAAATCCGTTTCCGTGCCGGAGAAGGATTCCGGAGAATATTCATAGCGGAAATTTGTTCCGGAGTCGTCGGCTTCGGTCAGCTCGCGCACAAGCTTCGCGCCCGCGACGGCGATGTCGATAATGCCCTGCATGTCCTTTTTAAAGACGACCTTGCGCTGAAGGGTAGAGGTTGAATTATAGAAATGGATAATGACGTTCTTTGCGCCGCGCACAGCTTCAAACGTCTTGCGGATCAGATGTTCGCGCGCCTGCACCAGCACCTGGATGGTGACATCGTCAGGAATATAATGACCGTCGATCAGCGCGCGCAGGATCTCATATTCCGTTTCGGACGCGGAGGGGAAGCCGACCTCGATCTCCTTGAAACCGATATCGACAAGAAGCTTGAAGAAATCCAGCTTTTCCTGAAGATTCATCGGCGTAACGAGCGCCTGGTTGCCGTCGCGCAGATCGACGGAACACCAGGTCGGTGCTTTTTCAATACGGTTATCGGGCCATGTGCGGTCCGGCAGAGAAACGGGTGTGAAGGGAATATACTTTTTGCAGCCCTGATACATGAAAACTTTCTCCTTTCGGGAATCTCCATCGGCTGGAGGAAAATAAAAACGCCCCCAGCCGCTTTTAAAGCGACGTAGGGGCGCGGAACACAAACAAATGCGTCATGGCGCGGTACCACCCTAATTCAGCCGGCAGAGCCGACCCTCACGGTTTCAAACAAAACCTGACCGGTCACGGGGTCATCCGTCGCGGACTACTGAGCTTTCGCCCGCGCGATTCCGGGAGGAGCTTTCAAAAAGGGATCCATCCGGCTTGCACCAACCGCCGGCTCTCTTGACGGATAAGACCTTTTGATTATTTCCCATCATCATCTTTGGGGTTAAACAGTATGAACTTGCCCCTATTCTAGCCAAGTCGAGATGATTTGTCAAGGGCATTTGCAAAAAATGTCAACAGGAAGCCGGAAAGGATGGGCAGAAGCGAAAAGATGTCAAATTTCTTTGATAAAATCAGCAAAAACCCTTGACAAAAGGGGGATGAAGCGGTTAAAATAGCCAATGCGTATGTTCGTCCTGTTAGCCCCGGGAGAAAGTGCGCGCGCTTTGCAGAGCGTCTGACCAACGCGATGCGCCTAACATTCTGATTTTCAGGATAATGGAGGAATTCACGTGAAAACGTTTATGGCAAATGCCCAGACCGTCGAGCGCAAGTGG
>CAKTXP010000186.1 GCA_934631055.1 uncultured Clostridia bacterium
GACCGTCTCTCCGTCTTTTTCTTCAACGGCGCAGATAAAGAAGCTGTCCATCTCCCGCGTAAAGCCGTATTTTTCATACAGCGCCTGCTGAGCCAGCAGCTTTGCGTCATACTTTGCCGACCGCGCCAGCCCAGCCGCCACAGCGGCTGCCGCCGCGAGCATCAGCATGAGCGCCGCCGCAATCAGCAGCATACGTCTTGCGGAAACACGCCGCGCGGGAACATCGTCTCGGAGCTGTGAAATCGCCTGCTGAACGCGCCGATCGAGCGCTTTTTCGTCGGGCGCATAGACCGCCTGCCATTGTTCCTTCTTCATTGCTCTTCCTCCCCCAGCATCGCGCGCAGCTTCTCCCTCGCGCGGGAAAGTCCGGCGCAGACCGCGCCCTTCGTCGTACCCATGATCCTTGCGATCTCCAGCACTTCATAGCCTTCCATATAATACAGCACGACCATCGTTCTCAGCTTCTGCGGCAGGCTGTCCACCGCTTCCCTCAGCGCCGCGCTGGTATCCTCTCCCGTCGGCACATCCGGCAGGGTCTCGACAGGCGTCATCCGCTTCTGCCGTCTCTGGATATCCACGCAGACGCGAATCAGGATTCGCGTCATCCATGTCGCAAACACAGCTTCCTGTCGCAGAGTTCCGCGCTTTTCCCATGCTTTGGCGACCGTTTCCGCCACAGCGTCGAGCCGGTCGCTCTCTCCGCGGAGGTAGCTTGCCGCAACGCGATACAGGCTGCCCTGCATCTGCGTCACCCTGCGGGCAAATTCCTGCTTATCCATGTTCATCCTCCTTCTGTATCAGGCGCCTTTACACCCATTAGACGGTGCAGATCCGCGGGAGATTCGGGATGAGCAAAAAAAGGGAACGATAGGGGGCGTTGATCCGGGAAACTCGTATAGAAACGCAAAGCGTTTCTTACGATTTCCGATTTCCATCACGCTGAATCCCGCACAGCGGGCGCGTGACTCCAATCCCCCTAAAACCCCCAGCAGGAACCTGAGGTTCCTGCACCTCCCGGTTCTTATCGCTTCGCGATAAGAGAATATAAAAACAGAGCATTGCCGATATCCTGTAAAGCGGAAAAGCAATGCTCTGTTTATTATAGTGAGATAGTATTCCTTTTATCGCGAAGCGATAAAAAGCCGGGAAATCCAAGAACCTCAGGTTCTTGGTAGGGGTTATAGGGGGCAAAGCCCCCTATCGTCTCTCCCCCTCTTACTTGCCCGCGTTCTCAACGGCGCTCTCCGCCGCAATGCAGCCCCAGGTCGCGCAGATGCCGTGACCGATGCCGCCGATGGTGTTGTGACCCGCGATGTTCGCAGAACCGATGATCTCGCCCGCCAGATAGACGTTGCCGACCGCGGTGCCGTCCTCGCGCATCAGCTGACCCTGACCGTTGATGCGCGGTCCGCCCGCCGTCATCATCAGATACGGAACCGTGTAAACCGCGTAGTACGGGCCTTCCTCAAAGGAGAGCAGGTTGTCCGTGCGTCCGAATACGCTGTCCTCGCCCTTGGCGACGTCCTCGTTATACTTCGTGAGGGTCGCTTCCAGATTCGGCGCGCCGATCTTTTCCGCCAGCTCGGCAAGGGTATCCGCCTTGAACATGTAGCCCTTCTCGATCAGCTCGTCGATCTTCTCCTGCGTGGTGAACGGCGCGGAGTTGCTCATCATGCCGGTGAACAGCGGCGTCTCGTCCGTCAGCATGTTCTCGGCAAAGACGACGTAGATGATGTTCTGGTCGTTGGTGCGCCAGACGGTGCGCTTATCCATGCTGGTCGCCTTCGGCTCGTTGAATACGCGGTCGCCGCTGGTGTTGATCCAAACCGCGCCGTTGTAGTTGATGTTGCAGCGCAGGGACGCCTGGAAGCCGCTGACCGGCACGGAGCCGCCGTAGCAGGAGCTGTAATCCATGTTGTCAAACGCCGCACCCGCCTTGCGCGCAAAGTCGTAGCCGCTGCCGATAGCGGTGCTCGGGTCGTTGGAGGTGATGTTGGTGAAGTTGAATTCCTTCAGCCAGCGCTCGCAGTAGCCGTAGCCGCCGGTCGCGATGACGGTAGACGGCGCGTCGATCTCCATATCGCCGACCATGACGCCCGTCACATCGCCGTTATCGTTCAGCACGATATCAGTGACCAGCGTATCCAGACAGAGCTGAACTGTGCCTGCGTCGATATAATTCTGAAGCTTGTCGCTCAGACCCTTGACGAAGTAGGAGCCGCCGCCGGAGGACGGACCGCCCGCCGTATACGTTACGCGGTTGATATCCATGGTCAGATAGCTGCCGCTGTCCACCTTATCGGAGAACTCGACGCCGACGTCCTCCTGGAGCCAGTCGATTGCCGCGCCGGAACGCTCGGAATGCACCTTGGCAATCTCGGTGTTCATATACTGTTCGCCGCCGCCCAGATTAACGAAGTCCTGATAGAACAGCTCAGGGCTGTCCTCGATGCCCGCGGCTTTCTGAATCTTATAGCCTGCGCCGCTGATGGAGCCGCCCGCGGTATTCGCCGAGCCGCCCACGCGGTAGTTTTGTTCCAGAACAAGCACGTTCGCGCCCAGCTCAGCCGCGCGCACGCTGGCAACCAGACCCGCCATGCCTGCGCCGACGACGATGACATCCGGATCGATGGTGATTTCCAGCTCGCCCGCTTCTTCCTGCGCGCCCTCACCCGCCAGCGCCGCGGTGACCGCCGCTTTGATGGCTTCCGAGGTCACCGTCGCGCCGGAAACCGCCGCAACGTCCGTGCTTTGCGCTTCGACGATTGCCTGCGGGATCTGTTCGATTGCCGGATCGCTGATGCCGGCAGTTTCCTTGTGGTCGAGCACTTCGACGCCGGAGATCTTACCGTTCTCGACCGTCACGGCGACTTTCAGTTCGCCGCCCATGCCGTTCGCCGCGCCTTCATACACGCCGTTTGCCGGAATCGCTTCCGCCATGGCGTACAGCGGCGTCGTCATGGCAAGCGCCATCGTCAGCAATACGCTGATTCCCTTTTTGTTCATGTTTTTTCCTCCTTACTTCCTCGCGTTTGGCAAATTCATGCAGACAGCGCTGTCTTTACGAATTCCTTTTTTCCTTCGATCAATTCGTTTTGTCACAAACATACAGACTATCCGCATGAATTTCCGCCGCATATCGGGAAAATTTCTTCGCACGCTTCCCGATTTCCGGTCTTTATAGTATACTATTTGAGAAGAAATTCACATAGACGCATCGTTTCTTTTTTGTGTATATCATAACCGGAGGCATTCAAATGAAATCCTATCCCCGCCTTTCGCCCTACAAGACGGAGACCGACCCGCTTTCCGCGTTCCTCTCCGAATTCCGCTTTGACGTCGAATACTTCACAAACTGGCCCCAGCAGGATCACAAGACCCTGCGCAATATCGTCAGCGCGCAGATGAAGCTTATCCTTTTGGAAAGCGGACACAGCACGCTCTTTTCCGACAAAAAGAGCTATTCCATGTCCGCGGGAAGCTGTCTGCTCATCCCGCCGTACACGGTATACGACGCAGAGACGTTTGAGGGCGTCAATTCCTACGAGGTGTTTTTCAGTGTCTACCCCGTCGTGCGCGAGCAGGAGTTTTTGCAGTACGCGCATTTTACGTCGATCATGTTCTTCCCAAAACTCATCTGTCCGGAAGAATTTGCGTTCATTCGGGCGAGTTACGCGTCGCTTCAGGCGCAGAAGCCGGGCGCTTACACGCAGGTCAGCGCGATGCTCAAGCTGCTGCTCATCCGCATCCTCCGCCAGCGCAACGAGCAGGGCTTTTCCACGCCCATCGCCAGCGCAGGCGAACACACGCTGATGAGCCGTTTCTTTGACTATCTGGAAGCGCATCTTTCCGAGCCGGTTCATGTTGAGCAGCTTTGCGCAGCGCTGGGCGTATCGCAGAGCTATCTCTACCGCTGCTGTCGGGATGTCATGAGCTGTTCGCCCAGTCAGGCGATTACCCGCCGCAAGCTGCGCCACGCGCAATCCCTGCTCAAGAATCCTGACTTATCCATCGGTCAGGTCGCCGAGGCCATCGGTTTTGACCCCTACTATTTCAGCAGCCAATTCAAAAAGATGTTCCTCCTCTCGCCCACGCGGTACCGGCAGACGATCGGGGTTGTAGAGAGAGGGAACGATTAGGAGAACGTTTGGGGCGCTGCCCCAAACCCCGCCAAGAACCTGAGGTTCTTGGATTTCCCACTTTTTTGATTGCTTCGCAATCAAAAGACAAAGGGCATTGCTTTTCCGTTCTAATCGGATAAAAGCAATGCTCTTCTTATATCCCTTATCGCGAAGCGATAAGAGCCGGGAAGTGCAGGAACCTCAGGTTCCTGCCGAGGTCTTAGGGGCAGCGCCCCTATCGTCCCTCTCCCTCTTACAAAATGACAAAAAGAGCATTGCTTTTCCGTTTTACAGGATATCAGCAATGCTCTTTTTTATATTCCCCTATCGCGAAGCGATAGGAATCGGGAAGTGCAGGAACCTCAGGTTCCTGCCGGGGTCTTAGGGGCAGCGCCCCTATCGTCCCTCTCCCTCTTACAGGA
>CAKTXP010000187.1 GCA_934631055.1 uncultured Clostridia bacterium
TTCGCTTCGCGGCGGTTTTAAGCAGCTTTTACGGAATCAGGAACGCTTCGCTCCCTGATTCTTGTTTTTATGCGCTTCGCGATTTTAGGAGTACGGGGGTTACGTTTGGGGCTTTGCCCCAAGCCCTACTGAGGGGGATTCCCCCTCAGACTCCCTTCTTCGCTTCGCGGCGGTTTTAAGAGGGGATGACTTTTTTTCACACTTAACAAAAAACAACGCTGTGATATGATAAATCTAACATAGAATGCTTGTAGAAGCGAAAGGGTCATGCAGTATGAAAGGCAATCTGATTCTCATTCACGGCGGCGGTCCGACGGCGGTCATCAACGCGTCGCTGGCGGGCGCGATCCGCCAAGCCCAAAAAGAGCCGGACGTGGATCGCATTCTGGCGGCGATCGGCGGCACGGGCGGGCTGATGCGCTGTCAGGTGCGCGACCTGACGGATACTTCGGAAGAAGAGCTGGCGCAGCTGGAACGCACGCCCGGCAGCGCCATCGGCACATCGCGCGACGCGCTGGAAGAGAAAGACTATCTGCTTCTGGCTGAGAAATGCGTCGAGTACGGCGCGAAGTATGTCCTGATGAACGGCGGCAACGGGACGATGGACGCCTGCGGCAAGCTCTGCCGGGCGCTGGAGGGAACGGGCGTCCGCGTGATGGGCATTCCCAAGACGATGGATAACGATATCGCCGTGACCGACCACGCGCCGGGATTCGGAAGCGCGGCGCGCTATATCGCGCAGAGCGTCGCGGAGGTGACGGCGGATGTGCGCGGTCTGCCGATTCACGTCGTCGTCATCGAGGCGAGCGGGCGAAACGCGGGCTGGATTACGGCGGCGAGCGCGCTGGCGCGTCAGGCGGGCGTGGACGGACCGGATCTCATCTATCTGCCGGAGCGTCCGTTCGACGAAGCGCAGTATCTGGCGGACGTGAAAGCGCTCATCGAAAAAAAGCGCGGCGTGGTCGTCGTGGCGAGCGAAGGCTTGAAGGATAAAGAAGGCAGACCCATCGTTGAGCCGGTGTTTAAGGTCGGGCGCGCAACGTATTTCGGCGACGTGTCCGCCCATCTGGCGAATCTGGTCATCAAGCATCTGGGCTATAAGGCGCGCAGCGAGAAGCCGGGGCTTCTGGGGCGCGCGTCCATCGCGCTGTCCTCGGATGTGGATAGGGAGGAAGCGATCCTCGCGGGCGCGGAAGCCGTGCGCGCGGCATGCGCGGGGGAGAGCGGCAAGATGGTCGGCTTTATCCGCGAAAGCACGTCGCCGTATCGCGTGCGCACGACGCTTATCGACGTGAACGACGTGATGCTGGTGGAAAAGAAGATGCCGGACGCGTACATCAACGCGGCGGGCAACGGCGTTACGCAGGCGTTTATCGACTGGTGTGCGCCGCTGATCGGAGAACCGCTGGAAAAGCTGATTTCCTTGAGGAACGACTGAGGGGGACGCTGGGCTGCCGACCCGGGAAACTCGTATAGAAATGCAAAGGATTTCTTACGATTTCCGATTTCCGTCACGCTGAGTCCCGCACAGCGGGCGCGTGACTTCAATCCCAGACCCGCCTGAGGGATGTTATCCCTCAGACTCCCTTCTCCGCTTCGCGGCGGTTTAAATCAGCGTATGATTAGCTATCGCGAAGCGATAGCGTAGTGGAAGGTCAAGGGAACTCAGTTCCCTTGCGGGGTTTGGGGCAGAGCCCCAAACGTTCCATCTCGAAAGGATGATGAAATTTCACCCTTTTGATTTGTGGAAAATAGACTTATAATCAAAACAGTAAAAGACATTTTGTCCGAAATCGACAAGGAGAAAGACATGGATAAGAAGAATAAGAAAGGGAGCCTTGCGGACCGCATCCCTCATCAGGTGTGGCTGCTCATCTCGTTTGCGGCGGCGATGGGTCTGTGGACGCTGCTGTCTGTCATCCCCGCGACCTCCCGCGCGTTCCCGAATGTGTTTAAAGTCCTCAGCTCGATTAAGACCATGATCGACCGCGGCGTGCTCTGGAAGGATATCTCTTCCAGCCTGATCTCCGTCGTGTCCGGTTATGCGCTGGGCTTCGTCATCGCCCTGCCGGTCGCGATCCTCATGGCGTGGTATAAGCCGGTTCGCTACATCATCGAGCCGTGGATCCAGTTCATCCGCAACATTCCGCCTCTGGCGTATGTTCCGCTGATCGTTATCGCCGCGGGCGTCGGCCGTAAGCCGCAGATCATCGTCATCACGATCGCGTGCTTCCTCATCATGTGCGTCACCATCTATCAGGGCGTTATCAACGTCGATGAAACGCTTATCAAGGCGGCGCGCGTTCTCGGCGCGACCGATAAGGATATCTTCATCCGCGTCATCGCTCCGGCGACCCTGCCGTTCATCCTGACCGCTATCCGCCTGGGCGCGTCCGTCGCTCTGACGACCCTGATCGCCGCCGAATCCACCGGCGCCATGGCGGGCTTGGGCATGCGTATCCGCAGCCTGAATAACTCCTTTGAATCCGCGCCGATGCTGCTGTACATCATCATCATCGGTATCCTCGGCATCACCATCGAGAAGCTCATCAAGACCGCAGAAAGGAGGCTCACGTCATGGCAGGAGAAGCGCGAAATCTGACCGGAAGCGATAAGGTCCGCGTCAAGATCGACAACGTCCGCAAAGTGTTCAATACCCGCAACGGCGAGATGGTCGCCCTCAACGGCGTGAGTCTGGATATCCACGACAACGAGTTCATCTGCGTCGTCGGTCCGTCCGGCTGCGGCAAATCGACGCTGCTCAATATCATCGCCGGTCTGACCGAGCCGACCAGCGGCAAGGTCTACTGCGACGGTAAGGAAGTCACCGGAACCGGCACCGAACGCGGCGTCGTCTTTCAGCAGTACGCCCTGTTCCCGTGGCTGACCGTCAAGAAGAACGTCATGTTCGCGCTGGAAATGCGCGGCATCAAGGGCAAGCCCGCCGAAGAGGAGGCTCTCAAGTATCTGGCGATGGTCGATCTGACCAAGTTCGCCGACCACTATCCCAAGGAGCTTTCCGGCGGCATGAAGCAGCGCGTCGCCATCGCCCGCGCCTACGCCGCCAATCCGGAAGTGCTGCTGATGGATGAACCGTTCGGCGCGCTCGACGCGCAGACCCGAACCCAGCTCCAGACCGAACTGCTGGAAACGTGGGAGCGCGAAAAAAAGACCTGCTTCTTCATCACCCATGACGTCGAAGAGGCGATTATCCTCGCCCAGCGCGTCATCATCATGAGCGCCCGCCCGGGACGCATCAAGGATATCGTGGATATCAACATCCCGTATCCCCGCACGCAGGAGACCAAGCTCACGCCGGAATTCAACGAGCTGAAGAACCATATCTGGAGCCAGGTTTATCAGGAGTATCTCGCAGTTAGAAAATAACACCCCGTTTCCCCCTTTATCGCGCAGCGATAAAGGCAAGTGGAAGGAGAAGGAAACTCAGTTCCCTTGTGGGGTTGGGGCAAAGCCCCAATCGTACGCCTCGCACCCCGTCCCTAAGCGGATAGGAATTTTCCGCTTAACAATAACTGACAACACTCAGGAGGTAACATCATGAAGAAACTTCTCGCCGTGCTGCTCGCTCTGTCCTGCATGCTCATCGGAGCTGCGGCTGTCGCCGAAACGCTCAACGTCGCTTACATGCCGAACTACGGCAGCCTGTGGGCGGTCGAGACCGCGATCAATAAGGGCTATTTTGAGGAAGAGGGTCTGACCCTGAACCTCGTCGAATTCGCCGACGGCCCGACCATCATCGCCGCGATGGAAAGCGGCTCCATCGACGTGGGCTATATCGGTCAGGGCGCGCATAAGCTCTGCATCAACGGCCGCGCTTCCATCTTTGCGCTCAGCCATATCTCCAACGGCGACGCGCTCATCGGCGGCAAGGGCATCGCGACCGTCGAGGATCTGAAGGGCAAGGTCGTCGCCTACTCTTCCGGCACGTCCTCCGAGGATATCCTCAAGAACTCCCTGACCAAGGCCGGCATGACCATGGACGACATCAAGGCGATGGATATGGATGCTTCCGCCATCGTGACCGCGATGCTCTCCGGCGGCGTGGACGCCTGCGCGACCTGGAGCCCGAACAGCCTCAAGATCCTTGAGGAAATGCCGGACGCCACCAAGCTCACCGACAACATGACCTTCTCCGACACCACCGTTTCTCTGGCGAGCTGGATCTGCATGCCGAAGTACGGCGAGGAAAACCATGACCTGCTGGTTCGCTTCACCCGCGCTCTGTTCAAGGGCATGGATTACAGCGCCAACGAGCATTACGACGAGGTCAGCGAGTGGGTCGCCAAGCAGACCGCGACTGATTACGACTCCGTTTACAACCAGCGCGGCGACGCCCAGTGGCTGACCGGCAAGGAAGTTGCCGAGGGCGCTGCGGACGGCACCGTTGCCAAGTACTACGAACTCCAGCGCGACAACTTTGTCAAGGCTGGCGCGGTCGAACAGGATCCGGCTCCGGACGTTGCCGAGTATGTGCTGTTTGACGTCATGACCGAAGCCGGCAAGTAA
>CAKTXP010000188.1 GCA_934631055.1 uncultured Clostridia bacterium
TATCAGGATTCCAGCGCGATTCAGGAAGCCATCATCGGCAGCTTTGCGCGGGAGGACGGGCTGTTCCTCGTCGGCGATGTGAAGCAGAGCATTTACCGCTTCCGTCAGGCGGAACCGGCGCTCTTTCTTGAAAAGGCAAAGCGCTTTGATCTGGAGGAACGCACGCTGGAACGCCGCATCGACCTGCAAAAGAATTTCCGTTCGCGCGCCAACGTATTGGAAGCGGCGAACGCGGTATTCAGCCGCATCATGCACGAGGATGAAACGGAAATCGAGTACGACGAGCGCGAGAAGCTCTTCTGCGGTCTGCCTGCGCGGGAGGACGACCCGCCGGTCGAGCTGCATATCCTGTATCAAAACGGGGAGGAAGCGGACGACGACGCGGAAGGGGACGAGGACCGCCGACGCGAATGGGCCGCTGTCGAGCGGGAAGCGCAGGTGGTTGCCCGACGCATTCATGAACTGGTCGGCACGACGTTTTACGACGCCAAAACGGATTCGGAAAGGACAATTCGTTACAGCGATATCGTCATCCTGATGCGCGCGGCGCGGGGAAGCGCGCCCCTTGCGGCGGATGTACTCGGCGCGGAGGGCATTCCCGTATTCTGCGACGCGGGAGAAGGGTATTTCGAGATTCCGGAGATCCGCGCGATGATGGCGCTGCTGAAAAATATCGAGAACGGCGAACGGGATGAGCCGCTGCTTGCGGCGCTGAGAGGCCCTGCGCTGGGGCTGAGCGAAGCGGAACTGGCGGCGATTCGCATGGCGACGCCAAATACGAAGATTTCCTATTGCGAAGCGGTTCGCCATTACCGCGAAGAGATGGACGACGAGCTGGCGCAGAAACTCAGGGATTTTGAGGAAAAGCGGCAGCGCTGGCGGCTCTGCGCCCGTCATCAGGGCGTGGACAGGCTCATCGAGCGCATCTATGCGGAGACGGGCTTTCTCGCGCAGGCGGGCGCGCTGCCCGGCGGCGCAGCAAGGCAGGCGAACCTGCATCTGCTGACCTCGCGGGCGCGGGCGTTTGTCAGCGCGCAGGGCGGTTCGCTGCATGCGTTTTTGCGCTATGCCGAGCGTCTGCGCGCCGGAGGCGATTCCATGAGCGCCAGCGCTATCGGCGAGAATGAGGACGTCGTGCGCATCATGACGACCCACAAGAGCAAGGGACTGGAATTTCCGGTCGTTTTTGTCATGGCGCTGGGCAAAAAGATCAGCGGCAAGTCTGCGCGCGACCGCATCCTGATGGATGCCAGGCTGGGCGTCGGTCTGCCGTGCATCGATACGGAGATGAACAGCGAACGCGATACGCTCTTGCGCCGTGCGATACGCGCCAAAGCGGAGAAAGAACAGCTTGCCGAAGAGGTGCGTATCCTGTATGTTGCGATGACACGCGCAAGGGAGCGGCTCATCCTCGTCGGAAGCGTTTCAGACGACAAGCCGCCGGAAAAATGGCAGAGTCCCGATATTGCGCAGATGACAACGGGACTGGATATGGTTGTGCCTGCGCTGGCGGATGGCGGCGCGGGTTTCAGCATGGAAAAAGAAGAGATCCATGTAGATGATTCCGTCTGGAATGTCTTTGCCTACTGGAACAGTGCGTTCGGCGAGCTGGCACATAGAGATGAACAGCGCGTTTTGCGCCTGCTGGCTCAGCTGCGCCATGCGCCCAAGGATGACGAGCTTGTTCGGCTGATGGAATTTGAAGCGGATAAGAAAGCCGCCGTGCGCAAGACGAGCGTCAGCATGCTTTTGCGGGATGAAAAGCGCGCCGCGCAGGAGGGCGAAGAGCTGGTCAGCGACGCGCCGCTCTCGCGTCTGCCGCGGTTCATGGAAGAAAAGCGGATGACCGGCGCGCAGATCGGTTCCGCGTTCCACAGGATGATGCGCATGCTCGACTTGGACGCGCTGAGGGCGGCGCACGACCTTGAAAGCGAGATTCAGCGTCAGCGGGAGAGACTGCGCGCGGACGGCGTGATCAGCGAGGCGGAGAGTTCCGCCGTTCCGGCGGGCATGCTCACGCGGTTCTTTGCGTCTCCGCTGGGCGTGCGGATGCTGGAGAGCGAAGAGATCCACCGCGAATGGGCGTTCACCTATCGCCGGGAAACGGAAGCGGGCGCGCAGCTCTTACAGGGCGTCATTGACTGCTGCTTTAAGGAGAAGGGCGGCTGGGTCTTACTGGATTACAAGACGGATTCCGCGTCGGACATTGCCGGAGCGCTGGCGCGGCACAGACCGCAGATCGAGCTATACGCACAGGCGCTTTCGGGCATTACGGGCGTTCCCGTCCGCGAGCGGGCGATCTACCTAGTCCGCGCAGGCGCGGGGTATCAGGTGTGAGGGGACGCTGGGCTGCCGCCCAGACCCGCTTGGGGATTTCATCCCCAAACCCCATCTTCGCTTCGCGCCGGTATAAACAGGCTTAGGCATACGACGCGCATGCGCGTCGTTCGATAAGGATTATTCAAACCGCCGCGAAGCGGAGAAGGGAGTCTGAGGGGATTGGAATCACGCGCCCGCTGTGCGGGGTTCAGCGTGATGGAAATCGGAAATCGTAAGAAACGCTTGCGTTTCTATACGAGTTTCCCGGACTATTATCCCTCAGGCAGGGTTTGGGGGCGGCAGCCCCAACGTCTCTCCCGCCGTTTGTAAAACCTCTTTTAAATTTCGCTCACTGCCTTGACAAGGACAGGAAATCGCGGTATTGTAATCATGGCTTAAAAGGGATGCGTGATACGCAAACCATCGGGCAAAAGCAAATGCTTGAACCGAAGAATTTACCGGAGGTGAACAACGTGGACGACTATCCCAGTAGCCTGGCGGGCAAACCCCGAGAACGCCTGGCGCAGGCTGCGCCGCGTTGCCGCTTCCGTTTTTTGAACCTGTAAAAAGGCGAGTTTAAGGCGGAAAGCGCGCGCGGTTTTGTTGCCGTGCGCTTTTTTACGCCGTTTTTTGGGTAAGCCTGCATTTTTCGCATGAACCGGACAACGAAAAATGATAGGAGGAATCCCCCGTGGAAGAAGAAACCCGCAAGGAATTTCTGGAGCTTCTGAAGCTCCTTGACGAAGGCAAGTTACAGGAGTTCAAGGAAAAGGCGGCGGAGTGTCCGCCGGTCGATATCGCCGAAGGGCTGGAGGAAGTCGAGGACGAGGGACGCGTGCTGCGCGTGTTCCGCATGCTGCCCAAGGACATCTCTTCCGATGTGTTTTCCTATATGACCAGCGAGCAGCAGCAGCTCATCGCTGAGAGCGCGACCAACGCGGAACTCAAAGCGCTGGTAGACGACATGTTCATGGATGATACGGTGGACTTCCTTGAAGAGATGCCCGCCAACGTCGTCAAGAAGGTTTTGCAGAACGCCGACGAAGGCACGCGCAAGACCATCAACCAGTTCCTCAACTATCCGGAAAACAGCGCCGGAAGCTTGATGACCATCGAGTACGTCGATTTGCACGACTACTTCACCGTTCGCAAGGCGATGGATTATATCCGCCGCACGGGTATTGACAAGGAAACGGTCTATACCTGCTACGTCATCGACGACCAGCGTAAGCTCGTCGGTCAGGTCTCCCTGCGCAAGCTCATCATCGCGCCGGAAAGCGCCTGCATCCGCGATATCATGGATACCAACATCGTCAGTGCTGTGACCACGGACGACCAGGAAGCCGTCGCCGACGACTTCCGCCGTTACGACCTGACCTCCATCGCCGTATGCGACAAGGAGAACCGGCTGGTCGGCATCATCACCATCGACGATATCGTTGACGTCATTCAGGATGAGAACACCGAGGACATCAAGAAGATGGCGGCTATCATTCCGAGCGACGAGGACTATATGAAGACCAGCGTCTGGAGCCTCGTTGCCCACCGTCTGCCGTGGCTGATGCTGCTGATGATCTCCGCGACGTTCACCTCGACCATCATCACGCACTTTGAAACGCTGCTCTCCGGCGCAGTGCTGCTGACGGCGTTTATCCCGATGCTGATGGACAGTGCCGGCAACTCCGGCAGCCAGACTTCCGTTACCGTTATCCGCAACCTCGCACTGGGCGAGATCGAACTGAAAGACTGGCCCCGCGTGCTGGTCAAGGAAGTCGGCGTCGCCGTCGTCGCGGGCGCGGCGCTGGCTGTGGTCAACTTCCTGCGTATCCTTATCTTTACCAACACGGGCATGATGATCGCCGCCGTCGTTTCCGTTACGCTATTCTGCACGGTCATCATCGCGATGATCGTCGGCTGTCTGCTGCCGATCGGCGCGAAGAAGCTTGGCTTTGACCCGGCTGTCATGGCAAGCCCGATGATCACGACCATCGTGGACGCCTGCTCGCTGATGATCTATTTCCTCAT
>CAKTXP010000189.1 GCA_934631055.1 uncultured Clostridia bacterium
GCTTCCTTTTCAAGCCCCAGGCTGTGACGCAGGAGCAGGGCGCCGGAGAGAATCGTGCCCAGCGGATTGGCGATATCGCGTCCCGCAATGTCCGGAGCGCTGCCATGAATCGGCTCGTACAGACCGCGCGTCGTGCTGCCCAGGCTCGCCGACGGCATCATGCCCAGACTGCCCGCAATCGCGGCGCTTTCGTCGGACAGAATGTCGCCGAACAGGTTGCCGGTAATCATCACGTCAAACTGCGCCGGATTGAGGATGAGCTGCATGGCGGCGTTATCTACATACATGTAGCTGACTTCGACCTCCGGATACTCGCGGCTTAGCCGCTCGACCGTTTCGCGCCACAGACGGCTGCATTCCAGCACGTTCGCTTTATCCACCGAGCAGAGCCTGCCGCGGCGCTTCTTTGCCATTTCAAAGCCGATGCGCGCCAGACGCTCGACTTCCGGCACGGAATACGCCATCTCGTCCGTCGCTGCCGCGCGATCCTCGCTGCGCCAGCGCTTGCCGAAATAGATATCGCCGGTCAGCTCGCGCAGGATCATGATGTCAATAGGCTTGGAGATGATATCCGGACGGAGCGGACAGGCGCCCGCCAGCTGCGGATGAATCGTGCAGGGGCGCAGATTTGCAAAGACCTGCATGCCCTTGCGCAGGGCAAGCAGACCCTTTTCCGGTCGGCGGGCAGGCTCGACCGCGTCCCACTTCGGACCGCCGACGCTGCCCATCAGCACGGCATCCGCCGCGTTGCACGCCGCCAGCGTTTCATCCGTCAGCGGCACGCCGAACGCGTCAATGGACGCGCCGCCGAGCTTGCGCTCGTCAAAGCTGAATTCATGACCGTATTTCTCCGCGACGGCTTGAAGCACCTTGACCGCCTGCGCGATGATCTCCGGGCCGATGTAGTCGCCCGGAAGCGTAACGATATTGGCTTTCATGGCTTACGCCTTTCCCGCGATCTTCTCGCGAACAAAATTCTCAATGCCGCCGACGGCAATGATCTTCTGAATGAACGGCGGGAACGGCGCGGCGGTAAAGCGCTCGCCGGTCGTCTTATCCTCGATGACGCCGGTATCCATATCGACCGCAACTTCGTCGCCGTCGCGGATCGCCGCCGCGGCAGCCGGACATTCGATGATCGGCAGACCGATGTCGATGGAATTGCGGTAGAAGATGCGCGCAAAGCTATCCGCGATGACCAGCTCAATGCCGCTGGCTTTGATGGCGATCGGCGCATGCTCGCGGGAAGAGCCGCAGCCGAAATTGCGTCCGGCGACGATGATATGGCTCTTCTCGCTCTTCTGCTTGAACTGGCTGTCCAGATCCTCCATGCAGTGAGAAGCAAGCTCGGCGTGATCGGTGGTATTCAGGTAGCGGGCGGGGATGATGACATCGGTATCGACGTGATCGCCGTATTTGATGACCTTAGACTGAGCGAACATTTACAGCACCTCCTCAGGCGTGGCAACACGACCCATGATGGCAGACGCGGCGGCGACAGCCGGGCTGGCGAGGATGATCTCGCTTCCGGTATGACCCATGCGCCCGACAAAATTGCGGTTGGTGGTCGAAACGGCACGCTCGCCGTCCGCCAATACGCCGCAGAAACCGCCCAGACACGGGCCGCAGGTCGGCATGGTGAAAATTGCGCCCGCGTCGATAAAGATATCGACCAGCCCTTCTTTCAGGCAGTCCTTGACGACCTGCTGCGTGCCGGGGATGACGATGCAGCGAACGTTGTCGTTGACCTTATGCCCCTTGAGGATCTGCGCGGCGACGCGCATGTCGCTGATGCGTCCGTTGGTGCAGCTGCCGATGACGACCTGATCGATGGTCAGCTCTTTGCACTCGGCGGCAGGCTTGGTATTCTCCGGCAGATGCGGCAGGGAAACAGTCATATCCAGCTCGTCGAGATTGATGGTAACGGTGCGGCTGTATTCCGCGTCCTCGTCCGGCTCGAATGCCGTCCATTCGCGGTTTACGCGCCCCTTAAGATATTCGCGGCATACCTCGTCCACCGGGAAGATGCCGTTCTTCGCGCCCGCTTCGATCGCCATGTTCGCGATGGTCAGGCGTCCGTCCATGTTGATCTCCTTCACGCCGTCGCCGGTGAATTCAAGGGACTGATACAGCGCGCCGTCCACGCCGATCTCGCCGATGAGATGCAGAATGACGTCCTTGCCGCTGACCCACGGCTTCATCTTGCCGGTCAGCACGACCTTGATGGCTTCCGGCACCTTGAACCAGCATTCGCCAGTCGCCATGCCGACCGCCATATCCGTCGAGCCGACGCCGGTCGAGAACGCGCCGACCGCGCCGTAGGTGCAGGTATGGCTGTCCGCGCCGATGATGACCTCGCCCGGCGCAACAATGCCCTGTTCCGGCAGGAGCGCATGCTCGATGCCTACGCGCCCGACTTCGTAATAATGGACGATGTGCTGCGCGCGCGCGAACTCGCGCATCTGCTTGGCGAGCGTCGCCGCTTTAATGTCCTTATTCGGCACGAAGTGATCCGGAATCAGCGCGATCTTTGCGGGGTCGAAAACCTTCGTCGCGCCCATCCTATTGAATTCGTTGATCGCCACAGGGGCTGTGATGTCGTTGCCCAGTACAAGGTTCAGCTTGCACATGAGCAATTCTCCCGCGCGGCAGCTGTCAACGCCGGCAGCGCGCGCAAGGATCTTCTGCGTCATGGTCATGCCCATCGCTCAAATTCCTCCCTGAAAAAGAAATGGCACTGATTTTGCTCTAAAAACAGACAACTTAGATGCAAAACAGTATGAAAAAAGCCTCGCACACCTGCTTTTCGCAGGGGCGAGGCGAACATGCCACACGGTACCACCCTGATTCAGCCGACGCGCGCACGCAGCTGCGCGCCGACCCTCTTTCGCCTTAACGCGGCGGTTTTCGTCCCCCGCTTGACACAGGGGCAGCTCCGGAGTGAGTTATCCCGCTTTTCCGCCGTCGGCTTGCACCATGCGCCGACTCTCTGAATGTCAGGAAGAGCGTCTTTGTTCCATCATTGCTTTTAAGAAAAAGCCATGTGCGATTTGTCCCTTATTTTAACTTCCGTATGACAACTTGTCAAGGGGCATGATGCGTTTGAAGTCAAAAAATTGCTTTCAAAAAAGGCTGCGCCGTTCGTTTCAGTCCGCCAAAGCCATGAAAACGCTTCCGATCCATCCGTCGCGAAGAGAAGACGAGGGAGAACGCGACATCCTGAAACAGCGCATGGAGCGGCGCTTCTCTTCGTCCAATCTGCCGGAAAAACCCGGTTTCAGCAGAAAACTCGGATCATTCCGCTTTCCGAAACGGGGATTCGACGCAAAAAGCATGCCGTTCGGCGCAGACGGCACGGAAACAAGCCTTCACTCAAAATCCACGCATTCAACGCCGAAATCTAAAAAACGCCTTGCGATGCACACTTCGTTTTTATCGTGCTTTTTGACCACATTTCTTCAATCTCATGGACAGGACTCTTCTCAAAGCAGGCGGATTTTCACCGTTCTGCCGATCACCCGTCTATGAAATCGTTCTGTCCTATGATACAATAGCTTCACACACAAAAGCTGAACGGAGGCTGTTCTTATGGCATGGTTCATCGCCGCGGCGCTGGCGGCGTTTTTTATCAAAGGGCTTTGCGGGTTCGCCAATACGCTGGTCTTTCAGAGCATCTTGAGCTTCAGCGTGAACAACGCGAGCATTTCGCCCATCGAGCTGGTACTCGGTTTTCCAGGGAACGCCATCCTGACATGGCAGAACCGGAAAAGCCTTGACCCCAAGGTATTTCTGCCGCTGACGGCGCTGATGCTGGCGGGCAACATTCCCGGCGCGCTGATGCTCAAGAACATGGATGGGCGCATCGTCAAAGTGATCTTCGGCGCTGCGATTATCTTCATCGCGCTGGATATGCTGCTGGGGCAGGGCAGAGAACGGCGTGAACCGAAAAAATGGATGACGGCATCTGTCGGCATCGCGGCAGGCGTCCTCAGCGGCTTATTCGGCGTTGGCGCGCTGCTGGCGGCTTACGTCAGCCGAGTGACGGATACGGGAAGCGAATTCAAGGCAAACGTCAGCGCCGTTTTTCTAGCGGAAAACGTATTCCGCGTTTTTCTCTATACGATGCTGGGCATGATTACCGTCGATGTGCTGAAGACCGCGCTTCTCCTGATGCCCGCGATGCTCGCAGGGCTGTTTGCCGGAATTGCCGTCAGCCGAAAGATCGACGACAAAGCCATCAAAAAACTGGTTTTGCTGCTGCTCATATTCTCCGGCATCGTGTTGATTTTGCAGAATATCGGATAAATCATCCTTTCACGCA
>CAKTXP010000190.1 GCA_934631055.1 uncultured Clostridia bacterium
GCCCCTGAGAAGAACACCATTCTGATTGAGGGCTAACATCATCAACACCCTGCCGACACCCGGCAGGGTGCTTTTTTGCGTTCTGTTTTTTTTTTAAACGACAAGACGGAAACGATGAGGGCTTTGCCCTCAAACTCCCACCAGGAACCTGAGGTTCCTGGACCTCCCGGTTCGCTTCGCGCTAGTTTTAATCAGCTTAGACATACGACGCGCATGCGCGTCGTTCGATAGGTATATTTAAACCGCCGCGAAGCGAAGAGGGGAGTCTGAGGGATGAAATCCCTCAGGCGGGGTTTGGGGCAGCAGCCCCAACGTTCCCCTTCCACATGCCACTCCCTGCATGAACGGCAGTTTTCCTGCACGAATGACAGGATATGTTTCAATTGTTCTATGTTATACTGGAAGTACAGAAAAACGTATCATTCATCACAAGGAGGGAACCCCTTATGAAGAAAACTGCCGTCTGCCTTCTGTCCGCGATGATGCTGACCTCGGCTTTTCCCGCGATGGCGGAAGAGCTGACCCCGCAGGCAAAACCGGCGACCGCCGCAACCGAACAGACGAACGCCGAGGTCTATCAGCTGCTGGATTTCTCGGATGAGCAGGAGAAGGAGTTCGCGACCCGCGGCTTCATCACCGCGCCGGAATCGCTCGTGCTGACCGATGAAGCGGGGAACGTCATCTGGAACCAGTCGAGCTATGATTTTGTCCGCGATGCTCAAGCGCCCGCGAGCGCCAATCCGAGCCTTTGGCGCAATACGCAGCTCAACGCGTATTACGGATTGTTCAAAGTGACGGACGACATCTATCAGGTTCGCGGTTATGACATTTCCAACATGACCTTCGTGCGGACGGAACACGGCTGGATCATTATGGACTGCCTGACCAGCAACGTGACGGCGAAAGCCGCGCTGGAACTGTTCAGGAGCGAGATGGGCGACGCGCCGATCGTCGCTGTTATCATCAGCCATGCGCATGTCGATCATTACGGCGGCATCGAGGGCATCCTCACCGCGGAAGATGCGGCGGACGCTTCCCTGACGCTGGAGGAGCAGATCGCGTCCGGCAAGACCGCCATCATCGTGCCGCAGGGCTTTGAAAACTCGGTCATGCAGGAGAACGTATTCGTCGGCACGGCGATGAAGCGCCGCTCGATCTTTCAGTATGGCTCTGCCCTGCGCAAGGGCGAACAGGGCAGTCTGTCCGTCGGTATCGGTCTGACGCCTGCTCAGGGCGGCGTAGGCTATATCGCCCCGACGATAGAGGTCACGGACGAACTGTATGAAACGACCATCGACGGCGTGCGCGTGGTCTTTCAGCTGACGCCGGGGACGGAATCTCCTGCCGAGATGAATACCTATTTCCCGGATTATAAGGCGCTCTGGATGGCGGAGAACTGTACCGGCACGCTGCATAACCTGTATACCCTGCGCGGTGCAGAAGTCCGCGACGCCAACGGCTGGGCGCGCTATATCACCGAGGCACAGACGCTGTTCGGCGGGGAAGCGGAGGTCGTTTTCCAGTCCCACAACTGGCCGCACTGGGGCAACGACGTCATCGACGAATACATGACCAACACGGCGGCGGTCTATAAGTTCATTCATGACCAGACGCTGCTGTACATCAATCAGGGCTATACCGAAACGGAGATCGCGGAAAAGATCGCCCTGCCGGAAGCGCTGGAAAAGGTTTGGTATACCCGTCAGTATTATGGCACGCTCAAGCACAATGCGAAAGCGGTCTATCAGAAATACATGGGCTGGTATGACGCGAATCCCATCCATCTGGATGAGCTGACGCCGAGCGACTACGCGAAGAAGCTGGTCGAGTATCTGGGCGACGTTGAGAAGGTCATGGAGCTGGCGAAGGCGGATTACGAAGCGGGCGAATATCAGTGGGTCGCGCAGATCACCAATACGCTCGTCTTTGCGGATCCGGAGAATATGCAGGCGCGCTATCTCTGCGCCGACGCGCTCGAACAGCTCGGCTATCAGGCGGAATCCGGCGCATGGCGCAACGCCTATCTGGTTGCCGCGTTTGAACTGCGCAACGGAACGAAATTCTATCCGGCTGGTTTGAAGGTTGGCGTCGGTTCTACCGCGCAGAATATGGACGCGCAGACGATGCTTGATTACATGGGCATCATGATGGATACCGATAAGCTGGCGGATAAGACCTTTGCCATCAATCTGAAGCTCAGCGACGCGGAGGATTACCTGCTCAGAATTCAGAATGGCGTGCTGCTCTATTACGAGGGCGAACAGGCGGAGAATGCCGATCTAACGATCTCGACCAGCCGCGTCGGCATCCTCGCGCTGGCGAATAACAACGAGGAAGGCTTGAGCCGACTCGTCACGTCGGTTGAGGGCGACGAAACGCTTTACAGGGCGCTTCTTGAAAGCATGACGCAGCTCAGCCTGTACTTCAATGTCATCGAGCCGTAAACCGGACTGTAAGGAGGAGGAAACACGCATGAAAAGGGGAATCGCTTTGCTGCTGGTCATTGCTGCCTGCCTGACATCGGGTATAGGTGCGGCGGAGGATATCTGGGATACGCTGGCGGATGCGTATATCTATACCTTCCCGCTGGTTCTCATGGACGCGACGAGGACGGTCTTTAATAACACGGAAACATCCGGCACGAACCGCGCGCCCGTCAATCAGATGTCGCATGCGAAAAAGCTGGCGGATGACAAGATGAAGCTGGTCGTCTCGCCGAACGTCGATACGCTGTATACGCAGGCATGGATTGACGTCAGCGAAGAGCCGGTAGTCTATCGGCTGCCGGAAACGGAGCGCTTTCTGACCGTTCAGCTTCTGGATATGTGGACGAATACGGTGGCGATCCTCGATGAAGCGGGCGATTATGCCGTCGTTTCCGAGGGGTATGCGGGCGAACTGCCGGAAGGCGTGACCCGAATCGAAACGCCGACGGATACGGTCTGGATGATTGTGCGCGCTGTGGTGGATAACGATGCGGATATCCCGCGCGTTGCCGCGCTGCAAAGCGAGATGCGGCTCGTCCCGCTTTCCGCGTATGGCGATGTGGACGGTTATCAGCCGCCGAAGGGCGAATACCGCGCGGAGGACGATTTCGTTCCGGTTCAGAAGGTGCTGGGCATGACGCCACAGGCGTATTTTGAAACCGCAAACCGGCTGATGGAAAAATACCCGTCGCCTGAGGCGGACGCGGAAGAGCTTGCGCGGTTTGAGAAGATCGGCGTCGGCGCTGGGCTGACCTTTAACGTTTCCGCATTGACGGGTGACGTTGCGGAGCAGTGGAAAGCCATGCTTGGCGGCATGCGCGCGCGGCTTACCGCAAAGAGCCGGGATTACGCTTCAAAGATGGGCATCTGGACGTATTTCGGCGACCCGATCGGCGATTTCGGAACGGCGTATGAGTATCGTGCGATGGTGGCGCTTGCCGGACTGGGCGCGAATCCGACGTCGGTCGCGGTCTATCCAAAAGCCGATGCAGACAGTGACGGAGATAAGCTGACCGGAGAGAAAACGTATACGCTGCATATGGAGCAGCTTCCGCCTATCAAGGACGGCGGGTTTTGGTCCATTACGGCATATGGCGAGGACGATTTCCTGATGGCTAATCCGATCAATCGGTTCTGCATCAATGACCGGTCGGCATGCGTTTATAACGAGGATGGTTCGCTGGATATCGTCCTGTCGAAGGATGAACCGGAGAACGCCGCCAATTGGCTGCCCGTTGGCGAAGGCGGATTCCATCTGTATCTGCGAATCTATCTGCCGGAGATGGAAAAGCTGTCGGATTGGCAGGCGCCGGAGATTTACGCAAGATAAAAGATTGAGAAACCGTTGGTTAAAACCGCCGCGAAGCGGAGACAGGGCTTGGGGCGGCAGCCCCAACGCAGCCCAATGCGCAGCATAAAAAACGGGAGTCAGGAAGCGAAGCGTTACCTGACTTTGAACAGGCTGGTTTTAACCGAGAACAGTAAAAGGAACGTTCAGGCGGAAAGCAGGGGCTTCACAAAACAGTATTTTGACCCGATAACAAGAAAAACAGAACTATTGGCTGATTCAGCCAATAGTTCTGTTTATTTAACGTATAGGAAATTGCGTAAAAATCGCCCGCGTGAGCAAAACTTTGATGCGCGGCGGACTTTGGCGGAAGTGAACGCGGGCTCAGCCCGCTTTTCTATTGTCCGTAAGGGCAGGAATCGTTCTGTGGTTACAAATTCTCTTTACAGAGGTGCAGAATCGACGTCCCGGCGAACGGCTTCCCGTCGGCATAGCGCCCGCCGAGGATGAAGAGATAGCGCCC
>CAKTXP010000191.1 GCA_934631055.1 uncultured Clostridia bacterium
GGCGCGCCGCAGGAAGACGCGCCGCTTCCCGATATCCGCCTGACGGAGATCTTGCCGACCAACCATGGCGCAAGCGTCAACGGCGACGGGCTGTCCATGGGGTATATCACGCTGACCAATTTTGACGATCACGCCGTCGAGCTGGAAGGCTGGGGGCTGGCGGAGCGGGCGTACAAAGTCAAGTATGTCTTTGAAAAGGGAACGAGCCTTGAATCCGGCGAAAGCCTGACCGTCTGGCTGGCGGGCAAGCATGGCGCAAACGGCGGCGAGCGCTATGCGCAATTCAGCATTTCCTCGCATCACGAGGGAAGGGTCTACCTGTACGCGGCGGACGGAAGGACGGCGGATGAAGTCGAACTGCCCGCGCTGGGCGGGAACGTCGCCTACCGCCGAGAAGGCGACGAATGGGAAAGCGTCGTTTTGGTTGAAGAGGGAGACGTTCATACAATGTCTGATTAAATAGTCAGGCAACGCTTCGCTGCCTGACTGCCATTTTAGAGCCTTCTCCTTTGGGGAAGGCGCAGCTTGTTGACATAAGCAAACTTGGCTTGAATAGCAATATTAAGAAATTCAGCTATTCTTTCATTTGCAGAAAGGGCTATTCTCCCCCGAAGGGGGAGAATAGCTTTTTGTCTACAGTCTGAGCCTTCCCCTTTGGGGAAGGCGTCAAGAGACTCCCTTCTTTGCTTCGCGCCTAAGGATGTTTTATTTGAAGTCAATCCGGCTGAAATGCGGGATGCACGCGAAATTCATGGGCATCAAACAGGCTATCGACAGCGTTGGAATACGCGCGGAGATTGGATGCCTTACGGATGGCTTTGCGCGGCTTTTCCGGCTGCTCAAAACAGCATACCATGTGCTTGGCGATTTCACGCATGCGTCCGAGGGCGACGTGCGGCGGGTATTTTTCGCAGTAAGCCGCGAAAAGCCGGTCATGGAAATTCCGGAGAGCGGCAGACGTCAGCGCCTCGCCGCCGCAAAGCTCCTGCGCGAGCGCGGGATTGGCGATGAGTCCGCGCCCGAGCATCAGCGCATGTGTCTGCGGAAACGCCGTCATCAGCGCGCGGCAGTCCTCCACGGAAAACAGGTCGCCATTATAGCATAAGGGGAGCGCCGTTTCGGAGAATGCGCGGGCGAAAACGTCCCTGTGCGGCGTGCCTTTGTAGAATTCGCCGCGGGTGCGCGGATGGACGATGAGTTCGCGGACGGGATAACGCGAAAAAAGCGCCAGCAGACGTTCAAACTCGTCTGCGCTGGCGTAGCCGATGCGTGTTTTAATGGAGATGGGAAGCGGCGCACACTCAAAAATGCCGTCCAGAAAGCGTTCCAGCGCGGGATAATCCGCCAGCAGTCCGGAGCCTTTGCCCTTTGCCGTCACCGTTCCGGAAGGACAGCCGAGGTTGAAATTGACCTCCGAATAGCCCATATCCGCCAGCTCACGCGCCGCCCAGTTGAATAGCGCAGCGTCCTTGGCAAGCAGCTGCGGCACGGCGGGAACGCCCGCATTGCATTCGGGCGCGATGGCGGAAAGGTCGCGCGAGGTGAAAGCGAGGTTCTGCGTCGGGCTGACGAACGGGATGAAATATCGGCTGACGCCGCCGAAACAGGCGTGATGCGTTCGGCGAAAGACGGCGTCGGTCACGCCTTCCAGCGGCGCAAGATAGACGATGCTCATGAGATCGCGCCTGCTTCCAGCTCTTCTTCGCTCATGCTGCAGATGCGCTCCGCCGTTCCGTCCTCGACCATCGTGCGCAGGACGGCGAGAACGTTTTCGTCGTATTTATTCGTCAGCGCGTAAAGCTCGCTGAGCGCCTGACGGGGGGATCTGCCCTTCTTATACGACCGGTCGGAAGTCATCGCGTCGAATGTGTCGGCGACCGCGATGATACGAACCTCCAGCGACATCTGGTCGCCTGTCAGCCCATCCGGATAACCGCTTCCATCCAGCCGCTCGTGATGACTGCGCGCGATACGGGCAACCTCTTCCGGAAAGCGATCCTTGAGCAGGGCATAGCTGTCGGAAGGATGATGCTTGATGACCTCGTATTCCTCCGGCGTCAGGCGGGCAGGCTTGTTCAAAAGCTCCTGCGGCGTGTAGCATTTGCCGACGTCGTGATACATGGCGGCGAGCAGCAGGTAGCGCATCTTTTCCGGCGGAATGCGCAGCCGGGAAGCGAGTTCCCGCGCGAAGTGCATGACGCGGAGGCTGTGGTTATAGGTATAATGATCCTTGCAGTCGATCTGCCCGTTGAGGTCGTTCAGATCGTTGACGAACGTCATGAATTCGCCGAAGAGGGGCTTGGACGAGAAGCAGAGCAGCTTGAGGTCAGTCTGCGGAACGATGGTCACGTCGCTTTCAAGCCCTGTTGCGTAAAAGGAATCGCCGACGGTCAGCGTCTCTTCCCGTCCTTCTCCACAATGCAGGATGAGCCTGCCTTCCAGAATGATGTAGAATTCCAGATAGCGGGGGCGCTCAGGGTCGGGCGACAACCAGACGTTGGAACCCAGCTTGATCTCGTGAAGGACGACATTGGTCTGGTCAAAATCTGCCAGAAGCTTGTAGACATTGTTATTCTGAACGACGGTAATAAGCGATTCCCCGGCATGAGAAACAAACAGGTTTTTCAAGAATTGCCTCCTTATGGGCCTCCAAAAAAGCGACCGAGCTCGAAAATCTGCCAAATCCTTTTTATTATAGCAAGAGAGAAAACGCGCTGTCAATTCCGAATGATCAGATTACATAGAAAATTAAGGTTCGGGATCGACAATGCCGCGCTGTCTGCGGCGCTCGCGGAGCTTGAGTTCCTGTCCCTGATCGGAGGGAATATAGTAGCGATGCCCTTTGACTTCAGGCGGCATGTATTCCTGACGGACGTAGTGACCGGGATAGTCATGGGGATATTTATACTGCGCGCCGCTGCCCAGCCGCTCGTGACCGGCGTAGTGCGTATCCCGCAGATGGATGGGTACCGGACCAAAGCCGCCTTTTTCCGCGTCGGCGACGCATTTATCCAGCGCGACGACGACCGAGTTGGATTTGGGGCTTTCACAGACGGCGATGATCGCCTGCGCCATCGAGAGCCGCGCCTCCGGCAGACCGACGGCTTCCAGCGCCTGCGACGCGGCGACGGCTTGCAGCATGGCGGTCGGGTTGGCAAGCCCGACGTCCTCGCTGGCATGCGCGATAATGCGCCGAGCGATGAGCCGCGGATCGACGCCCGCGTAGAGCAAACGGGCGAACCATGCCAGCGCCGCGTCGGCGTCGCTTCCGCGCAGGCTTTTGCAGAACGCGGAAAGCATGTCGTAATACAGCGACTCGTCGCAGCGGATGACCGGCTTTTGGATGGATTCCTCCGCGACTTCCATCGTCACATGGATGACGCCGTCCTCCTGCGGCGGTGTGGTCAGCACGGCAAGCTCGACCGCACCGAGCGCTGAGCGCACGTCTCCGTTGGCGACGCGGGCGATATGGCGCATGGCGTCCTCGTCCATCTGTACGGCGGTATTGCCGAAACCGCGCTCCTTATCGCTGAGCGCGCGGCGCATGGCGAGCATGACGTCGTCTTCGCCCAGAGGGCGGAATTCAAAGATGCGGCATCGGCTGACGATTGCCGGAGTCATTGAAACGAGCGGGTTTTCCGTTGTCGAGCCGATGAAGCGGACGACGCCGCGCTCGATGGCGGGCAGGATACTGTCGCTCTGTGACTTGCTCCAACGGTGGCATTCGTCCAGCAGCAGATAGGTCGTCTGCCCATACAGGCTGCGCCTGTCCTGCGCTTCCTTGATGACCTGCCGAACGTCCGCCACGCCGCTGGTGACGGCGTTGAGCTGGACGAAGGCGGAGTGGGTCGTTCCCGCGATGATGGAAGCCAGCGTGGTCTTTCCGCATCCGGGCGGGCCGTAAAAGATGGAGGACGTCATGCGGTCTGCTTCGATGGCGCGGCGGAGCAGACGCCCTGGCCCGACGATATGCGCCTGACCGATGAATTCGTCCAGCGTGCGCGGGCGCATGCGATCGGCGAGGGGGCTGAGCGCGGCTTCCTGAGAAGAGAACAGATCCTGCATGACGAACCTCCGTGTGATAGGATGAAGAGACGGTTGGGGCTTTGATCCAAACCCCAGCAGGGAACGGAGTTCCCTGCACCTTCCACTTCCGCTTTGCGGCGTGAATAAAAGAGTATCCTTTAGTATAAAACGAATCAGCCCAAAATGCAAATCTATGAAAGAGAAAATTTCGGCGGAAGCGGGAAGGATTACGCATGCTGATTCGTCTGTATGGCGTAAC
>CAKTXP010000192.1 GCA_934631055.1 uncultured Clostridia bacterium
CAACGCCCCAAT
Source organism: uncultured Clostridia bacterium (assembly GCA_934631055.1). Lineage (GTDB taxonomy): Bacteria > Bacillota > Clostridia > Christensenellales > Aristaeellaceae > Ventricola. The sequence continues at coordinate 13 of CAKTXP010000192.1, forward strand.
CGTCCCTTCTTTTAGAATTTATAATTACAAAGGAGGTGCGCCATGAAGACCATTCGGATTCAAATCGTCGAGGACGATGCGGATTACCGCTACCTGATGGAACGCACGCTGGAAAAAGAACCGCGCTTCGAACTGTGTTCCAGTTGTGAAGACAGCGAAACCGCGCTGTCCGCCGCCCTCAATGAAAATCCCGATATCGTCCTGATGGATTTGAATCTCTCCGGAAAAGAGCTGGACGGCATCGAGACTGCGCGCGCGATTCGCCTGAATACGAACGCCCGCGTCGTCATCCTGACCTCGTATGAAGATTATGAAACCATCGTCCACGCCAGCACGCGCGCTTTCGCCTCCGCTTATCTCTATAAAAGCAGTTTTTCCACGCTTGTCCCAACCCTGATCGAGACCGCGCAGAGCGTCACCTCTCAGGCGCACCTGATCTGCTCCATCCTGCTCGCCCCGCTGACCGACGCCGAACGCAGCGTTCTGCAATATACCCTCGGTCAGGACGTCGGGCTTCATTCTTCCAGTAAAACCATCGCCAATCAGCAGACCGGCATCCTGCGTAAGCTGGGGCTTTCCAATAAAAGGGAGCTGATTCATATCTTCCGCGCCTACGGCTACGAAGCCCTTCCGGACGAGCAGATTTGGGATGTCTCCGCGCAGAAAACCGATGAAAACGCCGCCCAAAAGCTACCCCCCCCCGACGAAAAAACGCTCTCCCCTCTGAAACGGGCATGATTGATATTCGTTGAATTCAGCCGCCGTTCTGCGGCTTTATTTCAGGCAAGGAGGAATCCCATCATGCGTTGTGAAAAAATTGCCCTTCCCTCGTCCGATGGCGCAGAGGTCGCGCTCGACCTGTATGTGCCGTCCGTCTATGAAGAGATCGACCTGAATATGCGCCGTCCGGCAATCGTCATCTGTCCCGGCGGCGGCTATGAATTCCTGAGTACCCGCGAAGCCGAGCCGGTCGCCCTTCATTTTCTGGCGGAAGGCTTCAACTGTTTTGTCGTCTGGTATCGCCATGCGCCCCATCGCTATCCGCGCCCTCAGCAGGACGTCGCGGCAGCCGTCGCCTACGTCCGCACCCATGCCGACGAGCTGCATACCGACCCGAACGCTATCGCGGTCATGGGCTTCTCCGCCGGCGGTCACGCCGCCGGAAGTCTCGGCGTGTCGTGGCATCGCGGCGAACTCTGGGAAGAAATGGGCTTAACGCCCGAAATGGTTTGCCCGAACGCCATGGTGCTGTGCTATCCGGTCGTCACCGGCGGCGAATATGCCCACCGCGGCTCGTTCGTCGCCCTGACCGGTTCAAGAGATGTCCGCGACCATCTCGCCTATTCGCTGGATACGCAGGTCACGCCCAATTGCCCGCCGACCTTTCTCTGGCATACGTTCACGGATAAGGACGTTCCCGTGCAAAACAGCCTGATGATGGCGTCGGCTCTGCGCAAAGCAGGCGTCAACGCCGAATTGCGCATCTATCCCTTCGGCAGGCATGGTCTGTCCGTCGCCACTGATCAGGTCTGTCTCGGCGACGACCTCGCCGCCGTCGATCCGGATATCCGTACATGGTGCGCCCTCGCGGCGGGATTCCTTAAAAAGACGTTTGCGGGTAAATAACCTCAAAACCCACGCAAAGAGAAAAACCGAGTCAGCGCCTTGATGCGCTGGCTTTTTGTTTTGCGCCAGCCCATCCCTGTTCTTACGCTTCCTGCTGATGCTTCGCATTTCCATCTTGAAATTCCAGCCCCCTTTACGGCTATAATGTAAAGCTTTAACTGCCACCGGCTGAGTCGGTGGCAGACTGTAGACAAAAAGCTATTCTCCCCCGAAGGGGGAGAATAGCCCTTTCTGCAAATGAAAGAATAGCTGAATTTCTTAATATTGCTATTCATGCCAGGTTTGCTTATGTCAACAAGCTTCCACCGGCTCAGCCGGTGGTTTATTTTTTCCAATAACAAAGCCTGACTTTCCCTGTATTATCAGGAAAAAATCAGGCTTTATACGTTATCAGATTATCCCGTCAATTTCATCGTCAGAGGAGAAGACTGGAATCGCCTTCCGTGCGCTTAGGGCAAATTCCCTCAGCATTCCCTCTCTCTTACTCTGCCGCGCTCAGCGACGGAACAAAGTTGTTCCAAGTGCTGAATTCGCCGCTGTTGCTGTTGTAGCGCTGGGTGCTGGTGTTGGCGATCATGTACCAGGTCAGCTCGTCGTACATCGTGTCGCAGTCCGCGAGCGCCTTCTCCTGCTTCTCAACCGTGTAGTTGGTCAGGTATTCAGCCGCCTTCGCCGGATCTTCCGCATAGAGCTTCGCAGTCTCCTCCAGAACGGTCGGGTATTCCTCCAGCAGCGCATCCTCCACGCTCTTCCAGTAGGCGCGCACGCCCGTGCCGTAGTGTTCACGATCCTGCTCGCTCAGGGCGCAAAGGCGCTTGAAGTGCGTATGCGCATAGCTCAGGTCGTAGCCATAGCTGTTGGAATCAAATCCTTCCGGCGTATGGTCGAACATCTCGGCAACGTCGGTGACGAGGTTGGAGAGCGGCAGATAGACGGAGTGTTCCGCATTGGCGAGCGTCGTCCACGTGACGGCGGACATCGCGGCGGGCAGGTCGTCATAAATCTCGATGGCAGAGCAGTTCACCTGGCGCTCGATGCCGATGACGCGGATATCGGGGCGGCCGGTCTCTTCCGGATCCCACTGCGTTCCCTCGAAGCGGGAACGGGTCAGCTCAAAGATATCGCTCAAAGAAACCTTCTCATCCGGCTGATAGAACAGCGGATAACGGGTGCGCATCGCGTAATCGCCCGCCGTGGACGGTGCCAGCAGCTCATGACCAAACCATGTGCGGCGGTTTGCGCCGGCATTCAGGTTGCGCGCGCCGCAGTAGGTCGCAAACAGATCGACATTGCCGTTCTCGTCATACGCGGTCAAGCCCGCCTCTTCCGGAACCGTGAACAGCCCATCGGAATGGAGCAGCGATTCGCCTTCGACATAATCCGCGACAGAACCCAGCATGCACTCGTTTCCGAATACCGCGACGGCATCCTCCGGCATCTTCACCGCGCACCACTGGTGGCCGGAATAGCTTTCCAGATACCAGGCTTCCTGCTGGTCGGCGATCATGAACGTATTGGATTCGGAGCTGCCGTACGTCTCCATGATCTTGCCATAGTTTTCAACCGCTTCGCGCGCGCTGGAAGACACCGCGGCGATATATCCGCTGATCCACGTTTCGGAAGCGCCATCCTGAACATACGGGTCAGCCGCCTTCATCGCGTCGCTGATATAGGTGGTGACCGAACCGGTCATCGTCACGCCCATCTCGTTGGCGACGGCGTTATCCCACAATCCTTCGATGAACGGCGTCGAGGTGTACTGATAGGTCACGTCCGGCAGCGGCACTTCGTTCGCGCCGACCGTGACCGTGCGTCCCGGCTCTTCGCTATGCGGGTAGACAACCTGTTTGGCTTGCGCCGTGTTCCACGCATCGACCGTGTGACCGATGATGGTGTGACCGCTGGCGCTTGCTTCCTTGCCGACATAATAACCCGTGCATGCAAATGCGTTTGCGCAAGAGAGGGTCATAACGGCGGTCAGCGTGAAACAAGCTGCCTTTTTGAAGGGATTGCTCATGTGTTTTTCCTCCAATACCTGCGTTTTTTAACTTTTTCGTTTTCGTCTCTGCGCTTCGTGGATGTTCGCTTCCGTATCCTGCGCGTTGGCGTCATTATACGCTGACATGCAGAAAAATGCAAGCCCTGTGAAGATGAAATAAAATACAACCCAGCTTCATTGTAGGGAATATCGTTCACTTTCTCTGTGATTCTGCTCAGAATTATGGTTGTCATTTTGTAAACTTACGTTTTTCCTCCTCCCCACACTTGAACCCGCTCCCGCAATAAAGCCCTGCCTTCCGCCAGCATAGCCGGTGGATTTCTTTTTCCAATTCAAGAAGAAGCGCTGCGAATGATACAGCGCTCCTTTGGGTCTGAGTTTTTTCCGAACTGTTATTCCGCTTCCAGCATCTCCAATGCCAGATCGACAATATTCTCCGCATTTTCGCGCTCGATGAGCAGCCCGATTTCGCCATTGACATCCGCCAGAACATTTTCGGTATCAAAGGCGTAGCGCGGGCAACGAAGGTCAGATATTCGCGCGGGGTCATATCCGGATAGACCGGCGGCAGCTCCGGCAGATAACCG
>CAKTXP010000193.1 GCA_934631055.1 uncultured Clostridia bacterium
ATCGTACTTGGTTAGGATTTTTCCTGCCGCCCGCAGTGCGGGATGCAGGCAGGAAAAATCACCTGGGAGAGTAGAACAACCCACAAAAACAAAACCTTTTCATTTTCGTTTTATAGCTTTTTCCTATGAGCAACCATCATCCATAGGTATTGGACAAATACCCATAAACATGGTATGATTATTACATAACAGAAAAACAAACAAGAAATGGATAAGCAATAGAATGAAAGATATGGATAAAAACATGTTTCGGGTGTGCGGAGCGATTGACCGAATGTGATGAGCGTTTGAAGCTTGTTTCCAATCAATAACGACAGAATAAAAGGAGAATGAATATGAAAACGCTTTTCACTCGCTGCCTTACGCTTGGCTTGGCTGCCGCTCTGACCCTGACGACTGCGGCTGCATCCGCTGAAACCGTGAAGATCGCCTATGGCGACAATGCCATTGATACGGCGCGCGTTATTAAGATCCTCGAAGGAGAGGGTTTCCTTGAGGTGGATTCGTCGGTTGGATACAGCGCGGAATTGAAGGATATTACGAAATACAACTATAACATCGAGCTTGTCCCCGTAACCAGCACGACGCTGGTCGGCACGCTGGATGATTTCACAGCATCTTTCATCAATAATACCTATGCGGTTCCTGCCGGTTTTTCGCCGAAAGACGATTCTATCCTCCGCGAGGTGCAGGCAGAAGGCTCCGAGAATCCCTACCGTAATATTCTCGCGGTCCGCACGGAGGATGTGAACAGCGATTTTGCGCAGGCTATCCTTGCGGCGTATCAGCAGCAGAATGTCGCTGAATATCTGCTCCTCAAGTACAATTACGCGAATCTCCCCGCGTTTGACTATGACGCGGATTTCACGCCGGATGAAAACGTCGTGACAACGTATGACGAATATGTTTCGCCGAAAGACGGAAAGCAGGTTGTCAAGATCGGCGTGGTCGGCGGCAACAACGATCAGTTCAAGGTCGTTCAAAAGAATCTTGACGATGCGGACAGCGGGCTGTATATTGAACTGGTTGAATTTGACCTGTATAACCTGCCGAACGAAGCGCTTCACAGCGGCGATATCGACATGCACGCCTGCGTGACGCAGACTTACTTTGAAAGCGATGCCGCCGCGCAGGGATTCGATGATCTCTCGCTGCTGGGGTATACGATCATCGCACCGCTGAGCCTGTATTCTCATAAAGTTACGTCTGTGCAGGAGCTTAAAGACTTGGCGGGACAGGCAAAGTAATGGAAAGGAAGAAGATTCATGGCAAAAGAGATATACCTTGCAGGCGGATGCTACTGGGGAACGGAAAAGTTTATCTCCAGCTTGCAGGGTGTGGTCAAGACCGAGGTGGGGTTTGCCAACGGATTTGTCGAAGCGCCGAGCTATGACACCGTGAAGCATACTGAGACGGGTCACGCGGAAACGGTTCATGTGTTTTACGATGAGCAGGTTCTCCCACTTGAAACGCTGCTTGAATTGTTTTACAACATCATTGATCCGACGTCGCTCAACCGTCAGGGGCTGGATTCCGGCACACAGTATCGCACGGGCATCTATACCGTTGACGATGCTGATTTGGAGATCGCCAAACGTTCGCTTGAGCAGCTTCAAAAGAAGCTGGGTCAGAAGGTCGTCGTCGAATGCGAACCACTGAGATGCTTCTACACGGCGGAGGAATACCACCAAAAATATCTGGATAAAAATCCGGGCGGCTATTGCCATGTATCGTGGGATATGATCGACAAGGCAAAGGAATGGAAGTCAGGACAGAGTACGGATCTGAAATAAGCGGATTGAGCACCGCCGACAAAGGCTGCAAAACTTCAAATTTTTGCATACAGGGTAGGTCTTTGTACAATTTTCTATAAGTAAAAAACAACGCGCGGTGCAGGAGTGCATCGCGCGTTTCCTTATATCGTCTATTCGACCTCGACAGTCACTGCTGCCGCTTTTTCTTCCTCTGTCGGCTGATAACCTTCAAACATCCATTCGTTCTCATCAGTCAAGTGATCGGGAAGGACGGGCGTGAGGGTAATCGACCGAGTGGGCTGTGTCAAAATGTAATTGCCGAAGAGGGAAACGGTTCCGTCATCTTCGATTGAGGAGCCGGTGAAGGAGAGGATGGCATCGCCCTCTGGAACAGAGAGGAGGAACTGAAGCGTTCTGCCGGTCTCGGCGAGCAGGTCGGCGGCTGTGCGGCCGCCGGTATGGGAAACCGTTATTTCGTAATCCAGCTGGGCGAACGTAACGTCCAATCGGGTCAGCGTGCAGACATATTCGCCGACGGAGAAGGTCTTGGGCTCGGCAAGCGAGACAACACGAGCGCCGCTGGTGGTGAAATTGCAATGCAGCTGTTCGACTGTGCTGAATGCTCCGGCGCGCGTCAGGCGGCTTGCCAAATCGGTTTCTGCCCATTCGCTTTCGGTTATGTCAGACGGCATGGGCAGGTAAAGCGCGTATTCCAGCAGAGAATCGGCGCCGTCCGTCAGGATGCGTCCGTTCTGATAGGCGGTAAGGCAGTCTGTTTCCGGATCGTCCCAAGTGGAAAAACTGCCCTCGTCATCCTCTATTGTGATGTACTGAGCCTGCTCGATGGGAAAGTTCGGCGTCAGCACGTCAAAATCCAGCGACCACTGAACGGGTTCTTCGGGATTCGGAATCTTCTCATTGAGCCGTACATCGAGGTTGAATGAGCCGCTGTCGTCAGGATTCAGCAGAATGCCGTCATAGAATGCGCCGCCATACGACGCGGAGAATGAGCTGACGGACTGATTCTCGGAGATGCGCTGAAAACCGATGACAGATGTGCTGATTTGCTGCCCATTTTGGATTGCGGTGACACGCGGATACAGATACAGCGTGGACGTTCCACTGCGATGCGATAGATCCAGCGCAAAGGACAGACTGGAACCGTCGAAAATGGCATCATTCAGGGTGATATCTGCATGGACACTCTGAATCTGCCTGCCGACGGGCAGCACATGCGCCTGATAAACAGCGTTGTTTTCCTGCTCGGCGTGGAAGCGAGTGACGCCGAAATATGCCGCCGCGCCTGCCGTTGCCGCAAGCAGAAGAGCCAGCAGCGCAAAGGCGAGGGACATGGAGAATTTTCGACGCATGTGCGGCTGTGTATTTCCGTGCGCACGAGACCGAATCTCTGCCTGCATCCGCGGCGACATATTTAAACCGGAAAGGCGGGCGTCGATCGCTTTCCGGACGTGATTCTCATTCATCGAGACCCCACCTTTCCAGCTGTACTTTGAGCTGCGCCTGCGCGCGCTTGAGCCGCCGGTAAAAACCGGATACGGTCAGATGAAGCGCCCGCGCGCAGTCCTCGGCGCTCATATCCTGATAGTAATGAAGGAGCAGCGCTTCGCGGTATTTGGGCGCGAGCGCCATGATCTCGCGAACGACGCTGTCGTCCTCCGGCGTGAAATCGCAGAGGGCGGGCGGCAGGTCTTCGAGCGCGACTCGCCGGTCGATATGGCGCAGCCATGCGCTTCGGCGGACATCTCGGCAGGTGTTGACTGCGATGGATATCAGCCAGGTTTTGGCGTATTCCCGCTGGCGCAGTGTATCCATCCGCTTATAGGCTTTGATAAAGACCTCCTGAGAAGCGTCTTCGGCGAACATGCGGTCTTGCAGGATGATGAAGCAGAGGCGGAGGATATCGTCGCCGTAGCTGCGCATCAGTTCATCGAGGAGCCTGTCTTTTTCGGCTTGCGTCATGGACGGCGCGCCGTGCTGCATGGATGTTTCACCCCTTCTACTCCATTAGACGGAATCAGGCGGTCAAAAGTGACCGCCTTTTCAAAATTGATTTGAAAAATAACAGGGGGATACGATTGGGGCGCTGCCCCAACCCCCGGCAGGGAACCTTGTTCCCTGCACCCTTTCTTCGCTTCGCGCCGGTTTAAATAGGCTTATCATCAGCTATCGCAAAGCGATAGCGTAGTGAAGGGCAAGGGAACGCAGTTTCCTTGTGGGGTTCGGGGCAAAGTCCGAGTGTTCTCTTTAGGTATCCTTCGCTATTGAGACTAAATAGCTGTAAATTTGCAGGCGGTATTTTTCGTATAGCCCCAGATCGACATAGAGCTTCTTGTAATACTTGAAGAGCGACGCCTTCGTCGTCAGCGCCTGCGCGGGATTGACGGACGAACTGAGCGAATGCTTGCGCTGGCGGGTGTAGTAATACAGCGGCGT
>CAKTXP010000194.1 GCA_934631055.1 uncultured Clostridia bacterium
CAAAACGCAAACTCCGATATTGTATCACACAAAAATCCCTTTGTGTAGCGGTAAAAATCACGATTTTCCCCGCTTTGCTTTCCCCAATCTGCTTTATGGCGTCAGCCCCAGCTCGGCATAGGCTTCATCAATGACTTCGTTCCACGCGGAAACGACTTCCGGACGCTCCGGCGCGCTGCACGTCGCGCAGGGCGTCAGCTCGGTATACGGGTAACGGCTCAAGTCGCCGTAGGTGATGCCCGTCAGCGGCAGATACGTGCTCTTCACGCTCGAACAGCGCGCCGTCGTGTGGTACTTCTTGCCGCCGTTGGGGTTGTAGTACATCGGCGTAGATGCGTCCGTTTCGGCGAGCTTGCGCCCATCGTCATCCCAGATGATGATCTTAACGTTCTTCTCACCGCGCAGGTTGTTCCACATCCAAGTGTGGTTGTAGCCGTCCGCGTTGGCTTTGCGCTGTACACGCACACAGCCGTGCGACGCGCGGCGTCCCAGCGCGCTTTCGCAGATATCGTAATTTGCGTCGCCGACGGGATTGCCGTTTGAATCCATGCCGCCGGAATAGATAGCGGGAACCATGTGCATCAGATCGCCGCCGTTGAAGCGGATCGCCTGATCGCAGTAGAGATTGCCCGACCAGAATCCGCCCGTCCAGCTGCAAAGCAGGAACTCGCCGGACGCCGTCTCGTTGTAATCCTCGTTGCTTCCGCCAGTCGTGCCGGTGGAACAGAGCAGCGTCGTCAGCAGCCTGCCTTCTTTATACAAATACAGCCGCTGGGTCATCTTATCGACGATGATACCGTAGGTCTGGTTCGGCGTGACCGTGCGCAGGCGGCTGGATTTGACCCAGCCCTGTTCCAGCTCGTCGCAGTCGTTATAGGCTTCGATTTTCGTCCAGCCGTCCTGTTCTTCCAGCACTTTGACCGCAACCGACGCGCCATAAAAAAAGCCGCGGTTGGCTTCGGTTGTCTTTCTTTTTCCGTTCGGGGCGTCGGAGAGGTAGATCTTCTCTTTCTGATCTGTCCCCAAAACGGTGATGTCCGCGGTCAGGCGCGCCCACGCCGCCGCCTCATCCGCGGGATCAAACTCCCCGAACCACGACGACGTGATGGCGTCCTTCGCCGCTTGCAGATTTTCCTGAACCTTCGCTTCCGCCGCTTCCTGCGCGCGGGCGGCAGCGTCCTCGCGCAGCTCGGTCAGCTGCTCCTGCATGGCGCGCTGAGTCTCCCAGTCCGCCGTGCCGGTCTGATCCAGTCCGTTGGCTTTCTGAAACTTCTTGATGGCTTCAACCGTCGCCTTGCCGAGCTTTCCGGCGCAGTCGCCGTCGTAATAGCCGAGTTCTTTCAGTTCCTTTTGCAGACCGATGACCTCCGAGCCGGACGAACCCATGCCCAGCTCCCAGCCGACCAGCCCTTCCTGCAAGACGCCATAGCCGCGGATGGAATCGTCATCCAGCCGATAGGTATACCGCTGCACAACGGAAGGCGTCGGGCCGAGAATATGGTTGTTGCCTTCGATGGTATGCACCCAATATGTGCCGTCGCCGTCCTGCGTCACGAACTCGACAATGCCCACATGGTCAAGACGGTTATATTTGTACCATTCGATATAGATGAGGTCGCCGGGCTGCGGGATATACGGACGGTCTGCCACTGCCACGCCGTCGCTGAGGTAAAACTGCCCCTCTTCGCCGCGCAGTCCGCCGCCGACGGTCACATAGCGTCCGCGCTCCTTATACCACATCGCACCGCCTTCGCAGCTGGTTTGCAGCGGATAGTCCGTGCCGAGCATCGAAACGCCGTAATACTCGTCGGCGAAATTGACGCACCAAGACACGAACTCCGAACACCACTCACCATATGCACTTCCGCCCCACTCGCCGTATTTGCTGTATCCACCCTTTGTCGCGGAATAGCCCAGCTCATTGACGGCGGCGGCAAGCAGCATCTCCGCGCGTTCATCCGCCAGTGCGCATGCGCCCAGCATCATCAGCACGGCAAGCAACAGGGTCACGATGTGTTTCATGAAAATCCTCCGAAAATAGCGATGGGAACGTTTGGGGTTCCACCCCAAACCCCGGCAGGGAACTGAGTTCCCTGCACCTTCCTCTTCGCTTCGCGCTGGCTTTAATCAACTTAGGCATATACGACGCGCATGCGCGTCGTCCAGTAAAAACGATTTAAGCCGCCGCGAAGCGGAGATGGGGTCTGGGGCAGTAGCCCCAACGTAGCCCTTTGCACAGCTTTCAATAAAGAATACGATTCACGCCGCTCTTTTCTTCCCGCTTACAGCGAAATTTCGCTTTCTTTCTGCCAAATCTCCGCGCCAAAACGTTTCCACGGCTGCTTATCCTGCGGCGGAAGCGCGTCAAAGTGCATCTCTTCCTTTTTGGTCGGATGAATCAGCCCCAGATGTGCGCCCCAGAGGGCGATCTGTTCGCCGGGCTTGCCGCCGCCATAACGCGCATCGCCCCAAATCGGCACCCCCGCATGGGAAAGCTGCACGCGGATCTGATGGCTTCTGCCCGTAAACAGGCGCACACGCACCAACGTCAGCCCGTCCGCCTCGCCGCATTTTCCATAACGCAGTTTCGCGTCCTTCGCGCCGGGCGTATTCGCGGGAACGGCGCGCACCATGTTGGTCTTGCCGTCCTTGAGCAAAAAGTCGCAAAGCTCGGCACTTTCTTTTGCCGTACCGCGGACGGCGGCGACATACTGCCTGTGCATCGTCTTATCGCGCACCTGCGCGCTCAGACGGTCGGCGGCTTTGCTCGTTTTGGCAAGCACGACCAGCCCGCCGACCGGTCTGTCGAGCCGATGCACCAAGCCCAGATAGACCGCGCCGGGCTTCTGATATTTTTCGGCGATATACGCCTTCATCGTACTGTGCAGGTCTGCGTCGCCGGAGTCATCCGCCTGCGTGGGCATATTCGGCGGCTTGACGACCACGAGCAGGTGATTATCCTCATAGACGATGGATACGCCGCGATAGCTCTCCATCTTATTCCCTCTGCCAGCGTCCGCTTGCGCCGCAGGGCAGGACGCCGCCCGCCGTCACAGGCAGGCAGACCTCGTCCGCGGTGATGATGCCGCCGAAACGGGGCTTAACGGTCATGTCGATCATATTGCCCAGCACGCTCGCCTGGAATCCCGTCGTATAGCCGTTGATGAGGAAGAACAGCGGGTCGTCGCTGAGCGCTTCCGAGCAGGCTTTCGCCAATCCATACAGCTCATTTTCGAGCTTCCAGACCTCGCCGCCGGGGCCGCGCCCATAGGACGGCGGATCCATCAGGATGCCGTCATAGAAATGTCCGCGGCGTGCTTCACGCTGCACGAACTTGAGCGCGTCGTCGATGATCCAGCGCACGCGATCCTCCGGCAGTCCGCTGCATTCGCGGTTCTCCCGCGCCCACTGCACCATGCCCTTCGCCGCGTCGCAGTGGCAGACCTGTGCGCCCGCCGCCGCGCACGCCATCGTCGCGCCGCCGGTATAAGCGAACAGGTTCAGCACGCGAACCTCGCGTCCCTGCTTCACTCTTTCGGAAACCAGACCGGTCATCCAATCCCAGTTCGTCGCCTGCTCGGGAAACAGACCGGTATGCTTAAAACCGGTCGGGCGCACATAGAAGCGCAGGTTTTTATAATTCATCACCCAACGGTCAGGCAGCTTTGTGAAAAACTCCCACGAGCCGCCGCCCTTATCGCTGCGATGATAATGCGCCTGTGCCTTACGCCAGAGCGAAGGATCGCGCACGGGCCAAATCGCCTGCGGGTCGGGGCGGCGCAGATAGACGTCGCCCCAGCGTTCGAGCTTTTCGCCGCCGCCGCAATCGAGGACTTCATAATCAAGCCATTGATCTGCTAAAAACATAGGTTCCTTTCTTTTTGGGGGTACGTTGGGGGCTCTGCCCCCAATCCCCCGGCAGGGAACTGAGTTCCCTGCACCTTCCACTTTCCATCTGCTTCGCAGATGGGTATGTTTATGATTTTTTTCTTATCTCCCATGTCCGTTGTGCGGACATAGAAGCGGGAAATCCAAGAGTTTCGGGGATACGTTGGGGGCTCTGCCCCCAATCCCCCCGGCAGGGAACTGAGTTCCCTGCACCTTCCGCTTCCCATCTGCTTCGCAGATGGGCATGCTTATGATTCTTTTCTTATCTCCCATGCCCGTTGTGCGGACATAGAAGCGGGAAATCCAAGAG
>CAKTXP010000195.1 GCA_934631055.1 uncultured Clostridia bacterium
TAAAGCTTTGAATCTTTACGGACTGTGGCGGAAATGCAGGCTTCGGGATTTGTTCGTTTGTTGTATGATAGATGAAATGCGGCTCAAGGGTTGAAAACAAAGACATGGGTATGATATAATTACAAGCTGAGCGGTTAGGGCTGTAAGTTTGCTCGAAAAACGGTTTTCGCATCGAAAGCCGATTATGCGCGGAAATGACCCGCGTCTGCATATGGAGAGAGAAACAAGTGATGAAGCGTTTGATGAATATGGGATGGCTGAGAAAAGCCGGCATGTTTTTGCTGGATATCGTGCTGGTCATATCGGCAGTCTATCTGAGCATGGAGCTGCGCTTTGAAATGTACATTCCCGAAAGGCATCTGCACACGATGTATCAGGCGCTGCCGATGGTGGTCGTCGTCTATATGGCGTGCTATGTCATCGGCGGCATTTACCAGATCATGTGGCGCTATGCCGGTGTGCGCGATGTGGCGCGGCTGTGCGTGTTCAGCGCGATCGCCTGCGGCGCGACGCTTGCCATCAACCAGTTTTTCGGTTTGGAACTGTTCAGGAGCGTGCTGATCCTGACGGCGCTGATGGCGATGATCGCCATCGGCGGAAGCCGCATGATCTGGCGCGTCTGCTCGAAGGACAGGATATCCGGCGAGCTGGGCGACGCTATGCCGGTGATGGTCGTCGGTGCGGGCGAGGCGGGCGCGTATGCCGTCAATATCTGCAACAAGAACCCCAAGCGTATGGGCAAGCCGGTCATCCTTGTGGACGACGCGCACAACAAGCAGGGACTCAGGATCCAGAATGTGCCGGTTCGCGGAACGACGAAAGATATCCCTAAGCTGGTCTCGCGCTATGGCATCCGAGAGATCATCGTCGCCATTCCGTCGCTGGGAACGGGCAAGCGCATGCAGGAGATTCTGGAGCTGTGCAACCAGACGCACTGTCACACGCGGATGTTCTCCGAGCCGACGGATACGGATATAACGGGCAGCGAATCGACGCCGTTCATTCGTGAACTGAATATCTCCGACTTCCTTTCCCGCGACGAGGTTGAGCTGGACATGGGCTCAATCGCGGGCTATCTGTCCGGAAAGACGGTCATGGTCACGGGCGGCGGCGGCTCGATCGGTTCCGAGCTGTGCCGCCAGATCATGCGCTTCAAGCCGAAGCTGCTTATCATCTTTGAGATTTATGAGAACTGTGCATATGAGCTGATGTACGACCTGCGCCAGCGCTATGGCAAGGATTGCCCGGTCATCACGCTTATCGGCTCCATCCGCGACAAGCAGCGCTTGGACGAGGTTTTTGACGAATATCATCCCGAGGTCGTGTTCCATGCGGCGGCGCACAAGCATGTGCCGCTGATGGAACTCAGTCCGGCGGAGGCCATCAAGAACAACGTATTCGGCACGCGCAATCTGCTTGAGTCCGCCAGCGCGCACGGCGTGGAGCGGCTCGTTCAGCTCTCCACGGACAAGGCGGTCAACCCGACGAACGTCATGGGCGCGACCAAGCGCATTACGGAAATGCTGATCCAGCGCTATGGCGAAAAGACCAACATGAAGTGCATGGCGGTTCGATTCGGCAACGTGCTGGGCAGCCACGGAAGCGTCATCCCGCTGATGGAGAGCCAGATTCGCCGCGGCGGTCCGGTCACGGTCACGCATCCGGACATCACGCGCTATTTCATGACCATTCCGGAAGCGGCGCAGCTCGTTCTTCAGGCGGGCGGCATCGCCAAGAGCGGTTCCATCTTCGTACTGGATATGGGCGAGCCCGTCCGCATCATGGACTTGGCGGAGAAGCTTATCCGCGCATATGGATACGAGCCGAACGTCGATATGCCGATTAAGATTATCGGTCTGCGTCCGGGCGAAAAACTGTATGAAGAACTGCTGATGGATTCCGAGCGCGACAAGATGACCCGCACCGCGCATAAGAAGATTTTCGTCGCGAACGTCGATAAGATCGACGACGCGCAGTATGACCACATGATGCAGGTGCTGCAATGCGTCGAGGATAAGAACGACGAGCGCGCGGTGGAAGCCATCGCGGAGATTGTGCCGACGTATCATCCCGCCAAGAACCGCCCGGGAAACAAACCGGAGCAGGCGGCAGGCTGAGCCTGCACGCACTTCCGCCGAAGCTTGTAAAACGTTGTGGATTTGCTCACGCGGGCGATTCTCTGCAATGACCTAAGCGTTTAAAGAGAACGGACTGAGCCTGCACGCACTACCGCTATGGCTTTGCTCATACGGGTGTGCTTCCGCAAGGATCTATGTATTGATGAAGAAAGGGGTTTGTCGCCGGACAACCCCTTTTTCTTTTTGCACCGTTACATTTTCAGGTGAATGGCTCGTCTAATAGGGTGAAAGGAGGGAACAAAAGATGGAATTCGCTTCGGTACCAAGTGAACATCGTGAAACCCGGCTGAAAGACTGGATCAGCCGTTACAGTGACGACGTATTGCGCACATGCTTCGTCCTGTTATCCGACAGGGCGCTCGCAGAGGACGCCACGCAGGATACGTTCCTGAAGGCATGGAAGAGCATGGGTCAGTTTGAGGGGAGGCATGATGCCTCGCCCAAGACATGGATCATGCGCATCGCTGTCAATACCTGCAAGGATTACCGCCGCACGCAGTGGCTCCGCAACCGAAACCAGGTTCGTTCGATCGACGAATTGCCGGAGTCCATTTGCCCCGTGGCGGGCGTATCGCGCGAGCTTTTTCTGACCGTACTCGCCCTGCCGGACAAGTATAAACAGGTGGTGCTGCTGCACCACTATCAGCAGATGACGATGGAAGAGACGGCTGAAGCCCTGCGCATCAGCCGTCCCGCCGTCAGCCGCAGACTCAAAAAGGCGTATGAACTTCTTCGCGCCGAGATGGAAGGAGGAGAAGAGCGTGAACTGGGATAAGGACATCAAGCAAAGCCTTGACGAAAATCTCTCCGGCCTGCATATCTCGAAGCGGGAACAAGCGCAGATGTTCAACCGCATCATTCAGGGAGAAAAGCCGATTATGAAGAGAAAAGTTTCGGCGGCACTCGTGTTTGCCATCGTATTGATTCTGGCGATGGGCGGCATGGCACTCGCCGCAGGGCTTGGGCTTTTCGGGCATTTCAGCACGATGCCGGATAACAACAACGGCAACCGGCTGAACAGGCTTGAAGACAACGCAAGCACTTACGAGATGACAAAAGTGATCTCCGCACCGACGCCGCAGGCGGAGATCGTTGACGATACACTTTACGATAATCTGCTTCAAGAAGCCTATGGTCACACGTTTACACTGACGCTCGACCAGGCGTATTGCGACGGACACAAGCTCTATTATTCGTACACGCTGACCCGCAACGAGCTGCAGAGCAAGACTTTCGGCGAAGGCGAACCGACCGGCAATTTCGATTGGTACAGGGTAGAGGAAGGAAAAAAAGCAGCGGATTGTATGTACCTGGAAGGCGAAGAGGCAGACTGGTTTAATCAGCATGAGATTGCGTACATGGTGAATCGCGGGTTCTACCTCGGCGACGGCGCGCGCATGCTGGACGGAACAGACCTGATGATTTACGACAGCGCCGACGAGCGCATCGACGAGAACACCATCCGCGGCTTCCAGGAGGTCGAGATTCCGGAGGAGGTCGAGCTGGGCGATACCATCGAATTCACGATCAACGTCATTGACCGAATCGGCGTCTACTATCAGTCGGAACGCGGGTTTGAAAAAGCGATTGTCCAGACGCCGGAAAACCGCGGCTTTACCGAGGTGCCGTTTACCGTGAAGGTCGATACCAACGCGGAACTTCACGCAGGCAGCATCACCACGGATGATTATTCCGCGCAGGCGACGCTGTTCATCTCCGATGTAGATGTTTACGGTCAGGTCGTTTACGACGCGCCGGAGTGGGTGAAGGCTTGGGAGGAATATGACCGGAAGGTGATGAATGACGAGCAGGCAGAGATGCCGCAGGTCATCACGGAATACAAGCTGATTGCCGATGGAAGGGAAATGAAGCCGATTGACGGCGGATTCGGCATAGACAGGCAGACTGGCAAGTATATCGTGCATTTGCGCTATGATGTGCCGGAAAGCCATGAGATGCTGTCGCTGATTCCGCTGCGCGGCACGGACGAAGCAGAAAATCCGGATGAAGAAATCTATCT
>CAKTXP010000196.1 GCA_934631055.1 uncultured Clostridia bacterium
TGCGTGACGATCTCGGCGATTTCTTCCTTCGTGATGCCGTTCTTCTTCGCGCTCATCAGATGATAGCGGAAGGATTCATCCGTCAATCCCTGCGCCATCAGCGCAACGACCGTCACCAGCGAGCGATCCCGCAGGGAGAGCTTATCTTCTCGGCTCCATACCTCGCCGAAAAGCACGTCGTCGTTGAGTTCCGCAAATTTCGGCGCAAATTCGCCCAGAGCATCTCTGCCCGCAGTCTGTTTCACAGCCATGTTCTTTTCCTCCTTACAGCTTGGCGTATTCTTCGTCGGAAACCGGCTCGCACCACTCGTTCTTGCAGTTCTCGCCGGGAACCTCCACCGCAATATGGCTGAACCAGCTGTCCGCCTTCGCGCCGTGCCAGTGCTTGACGTTCGCCGGGATCATAATGACGCTGCCTTCGTGCAGGCTGACGGCTTCCTTGCCCTCTTCCTGATACCAGCCTTCGCCCGCGGTGCAGATGAGCATCTGTCCGCCACCCTTAGTCGCGTGATGGATGTGCCAGTTGTTGCGGCAGCCCGGCTCAAAGGTCACGTTCGCGGCAAACAATCCGCCCTTCGGGTCGGTCAGGGGATTCAGGAACGAATCTCCGATAAAATACTGCGCATACGCCGTATTAGGCGTACCGATGCCGAACATGTTCTTCTGCTCAAATTCTTCTTTGTTGCCGTACTTCATCTTAAATGTCCTCCTGATTTAAGAATATTCTTGAGGTATCCGTATCGCTTATACTTTACAACTTAAAGTCAGGTTTAAGTCAAGAGGTTTCTGAGCAGCTTATCCTTCATCCGAAACTTTTTTTATTGTTCCCTTACCTGCATTTTCACCGCGCCTTCCATACTCATTTTCGGATATTCTCCTTCTCCATCATAGACCGACGCGCCCAGTCTCGGGCAATAGCTGACCATCTGGGGATAATCTTCCCGCGGATTACCCCTCAGCTGAATCATGCAGACCGTGCCATCCGCCAACCATGTACTCATCACAGGATAGGCAATCTCTTCTCCCTCTCCCGCGATGACATCCGTCCTCTCTTCAGGCACGAGCATTCCTTCCATATAGTCGCCTGCAATTCGTTCGCGTTCTTCCTGCGACAGTTCCGGTTCAAAGGTCAGCGTCAATTCCGCGTATGTATGCAGGGGCGTTGCCTGCATGCCTGTGACCTGTGCCGTGTAGCCTTCCATCTTTACCGCATTCGAGGACACAAACAGTCTCTGTTTTCCATAGTCCGCACTATTGACCTGTATATCCAATTTACCATCGCCTTCCGAACAGGATACCGGAAACGTTACTGTGAATGTTTCCGGCATATCCGAAAGTTCCACTTCGTAAGTATACAAAATCTCGTTCTTTGCCTCGTTTTCCCACTCAAAGTCATAACTGTTCACCCATGCCTGCCCTGCCAAACAACTCACACCTTCCCTGCTGTACTGCAAGCCATAGTTCTCCAGCCCAGCAAGGTAATCTTCATCCTCATCTTTCGGAACATAATGTCCCTCCTGTTCAAGTGCTGGGTCATCCACACAGATGGACACGAGCAGTATTTTTCCATCACAGACCCATTCTTTGACCTGTGCCGTACATTCTCCTATCTGAATTTCTTCACCGCCGATATGCAACATCTTATTGGCATCGTTAAGAACCCAATTCTTCGCCGCCGTATGGGTGATAAAGCCAAATACGCCCGTGAGCTTTGCTGCCGCGCCCAACGCTGAAACCGTCAACAGTGCCGCCGCCAGTACAACGCCCCAGCGAACTTTATGATCGAGCTTTTTCGTCTGTCTTTCCTGTGCTTTAAGTTTGTGCAGCGTCATTTCTATGCGGTCATGGAAAATCTGCGGCGTTTCCCCCAACGCTTCATCCATCTGATGGGAAAATCTCTTTTTGTCGCTCATCCTGCCGCGCCTCCTTTCTCATTCTGTCCTTCCATCTCAAGCCGGAGCGCTCGTCGGGCGCGCACGATGCGATACTTTGCCGTACTGAGCGGAACATGCGTCATCCGCGCAATCTCCGCAAGCGTGAATCCTTCCAGATAATGCAGGGTCAATACGATGCGCCACGGCTCTTTGAGCTTTTCCATCGCTTCCATCAACCCCGTATCCTCTTTAGCTGGCACTGGACGGTCTGTCATCTCTTCTATCATCGGAGCCTTTGCCAGCTTTCTTCCGATATTGTGACATTCATTGATAAGAATCCGCACGAGCCATGTTCTGAAATATTCCGTTTTCACGCTGTGGCGATGCGCCCACGCCTTAGTCAACGCTTCCTGCACAGCGTCGCAGCAATCCGCGTCATTTCTGAGCATCGTTTTGCTCACGCGGTAAAGCGTCCGTTCGCTTTTTTCGACTTCGCGGATAAAATCTTCATCGCTCATCATGCTGCCTTCTCCTTTCGTTTTTTGAGTACTCACTACTGATTAGACGATATAAGCACTAAAAAAGTTGGATAAACGCACTTTATTTCTATACATCATGCTCTCCAAAACAGCCTGCACTTTTCGTCACAGTCTGTAAGTCTCAATTTTTCATATGCACATCTTAAGCCCTGTGTAATTTTCTCAATAAAAACCAAAAAGCAGATACATTCGCCAGTTTTCATCAGCCTTGACACACATGCCTTGAATTTTGGCGTTCTGCATGTTATTCTATACTTATATCCCAATATATTCTCGCCTGCAAGGGGGAACCGATGTGAACGTCATGCTCTTTATCCGTTATCTGTTCGATTTTTCGATTTTCTTTCCCACCGCCCTTCTGTGCATTGCCCCCGTGCGCGACCATCTGAAATCCCCCAAACGTTCGCCGCTGATCGCGCTGGGCGTCGTCGCGGTCTGCTGGCTGGTGTTTTCCATCATCGGCGCGGCGTTTGGCATCAACAGCAACATGCTGCTCTGGTGGGAGATGCTGCTGGCGTTCTGCCTGTATCGTCGCGCGCTGGGGGATTCGTTTTCCTTTGGTCAGCCCGCGTTTGCTTTTACGACGTCTACGATGATCATCTCCATGTGCCGCATGCTCGCGGTGGTCATCAACGCCCGCGCGGAGCTGAATAATCCGGATAACGTCTACCTGCTCTCCACGTCGATGCTCTCTCTGGGTCTGTCCGCCGCGCTGTCCGCGCTGTATTACTCGACGACGGTCTCGTGGATCCGCTGGCTGCTGAACCAGTTCGACGAAGAACGGCTCTGGCGCACGGTATGGGTCTGGCCCATGGCGCTGACGGCGCTGTTCATCTTCATCCTGCCGCAGGATCCGGCGACCGTGCTGGTCAACCGCATGCAGAAGATCAGCGTGCTGGTGATTTTGGCGTCCTTTATTTCCGTCTTTCTCCAGCTCTACCAATATTACCGCATCGCGCGGGAATGCACGCTCAACCTCCATCTGACGCAGGAAAACCAGATGCTCGCCGTCGAATCCCGCCGCTATACCGAACTGCGCACTTATATGGAACAGACGCGCCATCTCCGCCATGATTTCCGCCAGCATATGCGCGTGATATCCGGATTGACGGAAAGCGGCAATCTGGATGCGCTCAAGGTCTATCTGCACCAGTATGAAAGTGAGATCGGCGACGCGCCGACGCTGCTATGTTCCAATCCAGCGGTGGATGCCATCGCAGGCTATTACGCACTCTGGGCGGCAAATAAGCAGATTCCTATTCACTGGAGCCTGAACCTGCCCGATCAGCTCCCCCTGCCGGAAGCCGACCTGTGCATGCTGCTGGGCAATCTGCTGGAAAACGCACTGCTTGCCAGCGAAAGCCTGCCGCCCGAGCAGCGCGACGTGAGCGTCGTCTGCCAGATGCTCAGCCCCGCCATGCTGGGATTGATCGTCGAAAACCGCTACGACGGCGTACTCAAGCGACACGGCGACACGCTGTATTCCACGCGCCATTCCGGCTGCGGCACGGGCTTGATTTCCGTTAAGAGCGCCGTACGCAAATACAACGGACAGCTGACGCTGGATACGGAAAACCAGACGTTCCGCGTTCACATCCTGCTGAACCTGTGAGCGCTTCCTTGACTTTTTTGCGAATATATGCCATAATACGTTTTGTCAACAGAAGTTGACAGAAGAATTGGCAGAAGCCGATCGTTTT
>CAKTXP010000197.1 GCA_934631055.1 uncultured Clostridia bacterium
GCTGTCGAGCGCCTTTTGCAGCAGGGCAACACTGCCGGGCTGGATGCTCAGCAGGTAGCTGTCATCCAGTGTCGCGACGGATGCGCTGGCGGCATCGCTGTTTTCCGGCGTGAAGCGGATGGCGCTTTCGCCGTCGAAAAGCCCCTGCGCTTCGGCACTTTCACCGAACAGGGCTTCGTAAGCATCCTTATCCTCGCCCGCCTGCGCAATGGCTTGCGCGATGGACTGGAGGGATTTCCCGTCCGCGCGGGAGGAAGGGGTCAGCGCAATGGCTTCCACGCCGTTTTCGCCGTAGAGCGCAAGCGCCTGAGCGGTCTGCGCTTCCTTTGCGGCGGCGGAGAGGAACGCCGGAGAGGGCGCGGGGGTCGGCGTTTCGCCGGAAGCGATGAGCGCTGCCAGCTCGCTGTATGTCAGCGGGGCAGGCGTGAGCGTCGGCTGTGCATCCAGCGTGACGTCGCCGGAATCGACGGCGTCCTGAAGGGCAGGCACGCTGACCGCCTGACCGGAAGCCGCGCCGATGAGCAGGGAAAGCGCCTCGTCGGAGAGAGAGCTGTTCGGCGCGATATAGAGCGTCGCATAGTCCTTATCGGCATCCAGAGAGGAGATAACGCTGGCGGAGGTCGTCGCGTCCGGCTTCGCGGCAGAAAGCGCTTTACGGATGAGACGGATGATCTCCTCCGTGGTCAGACCGCTGTCCGGCAGGAAGCGCGTGATGACGGAGCCGTCCGCCTGAAGCTCGGCGGAAAAGACGACGTCGCCGCTTTCCGATGCGGAGAACGAGAACGCGGGCAGGGCTTCCGCCTGCGAGCGAGAGATGCGATACGTTTCGTTGCCCAGCGGGTCATAGAGGACGATATCGCCGTTCGTGTCGATGAGCATCTTTCCGGGAACGGCGGTATAGGTATAGGTCGCCTTGACCGCTGCGAAACCGTGAAGCTCGCGGGAATTGAGTACGATTGTGCGGGTCGCGCCGGAGACCGCCTTGCGCGGGAACGGGATGCGGACGACCCATGCGCCGTTGCCGCGCGCGCGGAGGATGCGTCCGCCGCCCGCGTAGAGGTTGGTATAGAGATAGAACGAGCCGGGGTCTTCACTGGTCGCCGCCGTCAGGGACAGGCGCGCGCACGCCGCGCCGGGAACGAGCGCGGGCATGCCGGAGAGCGTATATTCGCTGCTGGCGGCTGCGCCGGTCTGCTCGCGGGAAGCGCTCAGGGTAAAGACGTGCGTCTCCTCCATCGCCCGAAGCATCTCTTCCGGCGTCAGATCGGAGAGCACAGCTACATTGGCGTCAGCCGACGCGTCGCCATACGGCTGGGACGCGCTGCTTTCGGCATGCACATCGGTCAGCAGCCAGTAACAGGGCTGGGCGCTTTCCTTCGCTGAAGCGAAAGCGGGCAGAAGCAGCAGAAAAAGAAGCAGGAGGCAAAGCAGACGTTTCACGGGGATTCGCTCCTTTCATCGCGCAGAGGATGGCGGGCAAAGCGTTGCACTTTGTCAACCCCGGACGGCCCTGCGCTCGGCGGAGGGGAAAAAGCCGCCGCCGACGCGCGCTCAGGATGCTTTATGCTGATTGACCGTCTTTTAAATCTGCGTTTTGGCTAAATCTATACATTCATTTATAGCATGATGCGCCGCCAAAAGCAAGCCATAACAACGAAAATGGACAAAATTGCGGCTGACCCGCCATGTTTTTTGAGAGAAAAAGTAAATTTGGGTCTATGCAGGGGATGGGTTTTAAGCTATAATGTGGGTAAGCAGAAAACATGAAAGGGAGGGATTGACCGTGATCCAGGTTATCTTTGGCAAGAAGGGTTCCGGCAAGACCAAGCGCATTTTGGATATGGCGAACGCTTCCGTGAAGGAAGCGAAGGGCAACGTACTCTTTGTGGACGACGACAAGAGCTACACGCTCAGCCTGAAGCCGCAGATCCGTTTCATCGACGCAGGCGAGTACGCCGTAAAGGGCAAGGAGACGTTCTATGGTTTCCTCGCCGGTATCCTCGCGGGCAACTACGATATCAGCGTGATCTACGTTGATGCGTTCCTTAAGCTGGTCAAGACGGACGCCGCCGATTTGGTGGACTTCTTTGCCAAGCTCGAAGGTCTGGTCGCCAACGCTCAGTGCGATTTGGTCATCAGCTTCAGCGAAGACGCGGAGAATGTGCCGGAGAGCATCCGCAAGTATCAGATCTGATCTCGTTTCTCTGAGGGGCTGTCAAGCTAATAAACCTGATATTTCAAGAAAAATCTAAGGATTTGCGCCCGAAGGTTTCCAAAGGGCGACCGGAAAGCCCTTTGGTGGGGCGATGGGGCAAAGCCCCATATCCTGAAAGGCTTAGATTATTACTTTTTGAAACGTTCGGTTTAAGTCTGACAGCCTCTTCTTTTTTCCATCTGGGAGGATGATGCCGATGCAAATGCTTTCTACACGCGGCGCGGCTGCCGTTTCGCCCTCTGCGGCGATCCTGCGCGGACTGGCGCCGGATGGCGGGCTGTATGTACCCGCTGAGTTCCCCTCTTTTTCGCTTGAAGAGATCGCCGCGCTGGGCGCAATGAGCTATGAGCAGCGCGCGCTGACCATTCTTGAACGCTTTCTGCCCGATTTTACGCGGGAAGAGCTGAGCAGCGCGATTCACGGCGCATATGGCACAGGCTTTGACTGCGCGGAGATCGCGCCGGTTCGCGCGGTAGGCGGATGGGCGCATGCGCTGGAGCTTTGGCATGGTCCGACGCTCGCCTTCAAGGATATGGCGCTTCAGCTCCTGCCGCATCTTTTGACGCTCAGCGCGAAAAAGCACGGCGAGCAGCGCGAAATCTTCATCCTCGTGGCGACGAGCGGCGATACGGGCAAAGCGGCGCTGGAGGGTTTCCTTGATGTGTCGGGAACGCGCTGCTGCGTATTCTATCCGCGGGAGGGCGTCAGCCAGGCGCAGCGGCTGCAAATGGTGACGACCGGCGGACAGAACACCCATGTCATCGCCGTCAACGGCAATTTTGACGATGCGCAGACCGGCGTCAAACGCATCTTTGCCGACAAGCAGTTTGCCGAAACGCTGGATAAGCAGGGGCGCGTCCTGTCTTCCGCGAACTCCATCAACTTCGGCAGGCTCGTGCCGCAGGTGGTTTATTATTTCTCGGCGTATGCCGACCTGCTGAATGAAGGCGCGGTCAAGCTCGGCGACGAAGTCAATTTCTGTGTGCCGACAGGCAATTTTGGCGACATCCTCGCGGCGGATTACGCGCGCAAAGCCGGTCTGCCGGTCGGCAGGCTTATCTGCGCGAGCAACGAGAACAACGTGTTGACTGATTTCATCAACACCGGCGTATACGACATCGAGAATCGTCCGTTCTACAAGACCATCACGCCGTCGATGGATATTCTGGTGTCTTCCAATCTGGAACGCCTGCTGTTCGATTTGAGCGGTTATGACGGCGGGAAGATCGCGCGGCTGATGGGCGACCTGAGCGGAAAGAAGCGCTATGAGATTGACGACGCGATGAAAGCCGGCATGCAGGCGCGTTATTGGGCGGGCTGTGTGGATGAAGCCGGCGTGCGCGCGGAAATCGCAAAGACATGGTCGGAAGATCATTATCTGATGGATACGCACACGGCGGTCGCCAGCGCCGTTCTGCGCGCATATCAGCGGGAAACGGGCGACATGCGAAGGAGCGTCATCGTTTCCACGGCAAGCCCGTATAAGTTCGGCGCGTCCGTTCTCGGCGCGATTGCGGGACAGGAAGCCTGCGCGGGGCTGGACGATTTCGCCTGCTGCCGTGCGCTCGCCGAAAAGACGGATACAAAAGAGCCTGAGCAGATTCGGGTTCTGCCGACCCTGCCCGTCCGGCATACGGCAGTATGCGAAAAGGACGGCATGGCGCAGGCTGTGCTTGACGCGGTGAAGAAGTAAGAGAGACGGAGCGTATTGCTTGGTTTCGCGTTAAAACCATATGAAAAGAGGCTGTCATACTACTCTCAATCTAAAAGATGTTCAAATGTGTCAGAATATGTTATAATGGAAACGGTGATGAGAAATGAAGC
>CAKTXP010000198.1 GCA_934631055.1 uncultured Clostridia bacterium
GTCACCTTCTGATACGCGCTCTCCTCCGCAAGCAATACCAGAACCTTGGATGTGCCAAAGTCCAGAACCGCCGTCGCTTTTTTCATCATACGATCTCATGCTCCTGTCTGCCCGCATGTAAATTCGCCCAAAAGGGCGCAAGATATCATCTGATTTGCTATTATTATGCGAGTTTATTGTAACCGATTATGCCCTTTCTTTCAACCCACTTGAGCAAATTTTGTTCCATTTCCGTCCAATTTTTCAGTTTTCGGGCGTTTCGGAAGGGGCAAGCGTAGGCGTTGCGGTCGGCACAGGGGTGATCGTCGGAAGCGTATCGGGGATATAATGCGCCTCTCTTCCGCTGGAAACGTCGATCTTCGCGCCCCTCACCGTGCCGAGCGGCTCGCGTACAGCCAGCACCTCGCGCGCGATGAGCAGCTTCGTCTGCAAATCGCTGTCGTCGCCCAGAACGATCTTCGCGCCGTCCGTCGTCATCAGGTACAGATTATCCAGATTCTTGACGTCCAGCTGCGCGATCCTGCCCAGCAGCCCAACGCTGTCCAGCGTGGTCAATACACGCTTCATGCTTTCGAGCTGTCCGCTATCGCGCACCGGCAGCCTGTCGCCGACCACCACGCGCGTATTGTCGTCCATCGAAAAGCCGCTGATCTTCGGCCCGGCGACCGTATCCGGAAACGTGCTTCCCGCGCATTCAAGCACCATGCCCGACGCATCCAGCACATAGTACAGCCCCAGCGCGTTGACCACGCCCATGCCCAGCCGTTCGTTGATCCTGAGCGTCAGCGTGCCGCGGTAATCGAATTCATGCCCAACGTATTCGATATAGCGGTTCTTCTCCAATCGCTTTTTCAGCTCGGCGTCGCTCAGGGAAAACAGATTGTCGCCGATCTGAACGCCGCTCTGCGCGATGACCTCTTCCTTGTGCAGGTTCCGATTGCCCACGACAAGCACATTGCGCACCTTGAATACCTGACTGCTCGCCAGAACGAACAGCACCGCCAGCACCGTGACGACCACGACCGCCATTGTCATCACCTGCGACGCCGCTTTTTTGCGCTTCTTGTATCTCATGCTTCTCCTCCCGATCTCTGGATCTGCGCGCCGTTTTCCCTCGATATGCTCAGCAGGATGCCGACCGCCGCCATAATCATGCTGACCGATGTGCCGCCCGCGCTGAAAAACGGAAGCGGCAGACCTGTCGTCGGCAGAATGCCCGTGACGACGCCCATATTGATGAACGCCTGCAAACCGATCATGGACGTGATGCCCGCGCCGAGCAGGCAGCCGAATCTGTCGCGGCAGTTCAGCGACACGCGCAGCCCCGCAAAGACGAACGCCGCAAACATCGCGATAACCGTCAGACAGCCCAGCAGCCCGAAATCCTCGCCGACGATGGCGAAGATAAAGTCCGATTCCGGATACGGCAGGTAGGCGAATTTCTGCCTGCCCTGCCCCAATCCCATGCCGAACAGCCCGCCGGAACCCAGCGCGATGAGCGACTGCGACAACTGATAGCCCTCGTCGCTCATCTTGGCAAACGGGTCGCGAAAGGAGAGCAGCCGTTCCCTGCGGTATGGCGCACTCCACGCGTAAAACGCGCCTACGCATAATCCGCTGACGCCCAGCAGCGCCATATGCCGCTTTTTCAGCCCCGCCGCAAAGAGCATTGTCAGCGCACAGATGAGGATGCTTCCTCCCGTCGAAAGGTTGGGCTGTTCGAGGATCAGCAGAAACATCACGCCGGGGATCATCAGCAGCGGCGCAACGCCCGTGAATAGACTGCCCAGTGCTTCGCTCCGCCTGTCCAGCGCACCCGCCATAAAGACGACCATCGCATACTTGGCAAATTCGGAGGGCTGCATGCTCAGTCCGCCGATATTCAGCCAGCGCTTTGACCCGTTGATGCTCACGCCGACGCCCGGTATGATAACCAGGATGAGCAAAAGTGCGCTTATTGCCAATAAAAGCAGCGTCACCTTGGGACGCCTGAAAAAGCGATACGGCACGCGCGAAAGAATCACGCATGCCGCAGCGCCGAGCGCCACGCCAATGAGCTGCTTCTTGACCGCCGCGAGCGCATCGCCCGTCGCGGCTTTCTGATAATAGGTGGCGCTGAACAGGGTTATCAGCCCCATGATGAGCAGAAGCACCATCAGCACGACCACCGTTTTGTCGCAGGTTCGTTTAGCTCGCTTGATCATGGCGACGCTCCTTTCCGGCTGGACGCCTCCTGTCCTCAGCGTCTTTTGCAGCCGGTCAAAAGCTCTTTTTATTGAAGCGCCATGACCTTTTCCTTGAATATCCTTCCGCGGTTCTCGTAATCGGTGAACATATCAAAGCTCGCGCACGCCGGAGAGAGCAGCACGTTCCCGCCCTCTTTCGCCAGCTCGCCGCAGGTCTTGATGCACAGGTCAAAGTCATAGCCCGTCATCGTGTACGCGGTGTAGCCTGCGCGGTCAAGCGCGTCTTTGATCTGGTTCGCCGTGTCGCCGATGAGAACGCAATGCTCGATGAGCGGCGCTTCCACGATGCTTTTCGCCAGCGGATCGAAAGAAACCTTCTTGTCGCTTCCGCCGAGGATCAGCACCGTCGGTCTGGTCATCGTCGCAATCGCCTTCTGCGTGGAATCGACGTTGGTTCCTTTGGAATCGTTAATCCATGTCACGCCGTGCAGCTCGCGGACGGTCTCAATGCGATGCTCCACGCCCTTGAACGTTTTAAGCACCTCGCGCATCGTTTCGCAGGGTACGCCCATCACGCCGGCAATAACGACTGCAGCCAGCGCGTTTTCCAGGTTATGCGGGCCCGGGATGTATACCTCGTCGCAGCGGCAGACCGCCTGCTCGCCCTCGCCGAGTTTGAGAATGATATATCCTTCGGACACATATGCGCCGTAAGGCACCTTCTCCTTGCGGGAGAACCATGCCACCTGCGCTTTTAATCCCTTCGCCATCTCGCGGCAGGTTGCGTCGTCGTAGTTAAAGACCGCCACGTCGTGCGCCGTCTGCTTCTGAAAGATGCGGCGCTTCATCGCGATATAGACTTCCATCGAGCCGTGGCGGACGATGTGATCCTCCGTGATGTTCAGCACTGCGCCGACATGCGGATGGAACTGGCTGATGCCCTCGCACTGATAGCTGCTCACTTCCGCGACCGTCACGTCGTCCTCCTTGGAGATGCCCGCCGTCGCTGTAATGGGATAGCCGATGTTGCCGACGACATGCGTCGTGCGCCCCGTCGCGCGGAAAAGCTCGCCGACCAGCGTTGTCGTGGTCGTCTTGCCGTTCGTTCCGGTGATGGCGACCAGTGCGCCGCGGCTCATCCTCGCGCCCAGCTCCAGCTCGCCGATGACCTCGACGCCCTGCGCGATGGCGTTCTGCACAAAGGGCTTTGCCCACGCGATGCCCGGACTGATGACCATGATATCCTGCCCCGCCGTCAGTTCGTCCGCCGGCTGTCCCAGCGCAAAGGTACATTCCGGCACGCGCAGTTCATCCAGCGCGCCGCCGAACTCGCTTTCCGCTTTCGTATCGGTGATGGTCACCAGCGCGCCTTTGCTCAAGAGCAGCTTTGCCGCCGCGATGCCGCTGCGCGCCATGCCGCAGACCAGCACGCGCTTGCCTTTCACGTCCATACTCATGGCTTTTCGCCTCCGTCTTTTCTTTCAAAACCTGCCGATTTACAGCACGCCCAGCAGCGTGATGACGCACAGGATGGCGGTCGTCACCATATACATCGTCACGATCTTCGTCTCATGGATGCCGCAAAGCTCAAAGTGATGATGGATCGGCGCCATCTTGAAGATGCGCTTGCCGTGCGTCTTTTTGAAATAGGTGATTTGGATGATATCCGACAGGCTGCTCATCAGCATCCAGAACGCGATCAGAACCAGAATGAGCGGCTGGCGCAGCAGCATGGCCGCGGCAACCACCGCGCCGCCGATGAACATCGATCCGGTATCGCCCATGAACAT
>CAKTXP010000199.1 GCA_934631055.1 uncultured Clostridia bacterium
GAAGCGCACATAGAAACGCAAGCGTTTCTTGTGATTTCCGATTTTCGTCACGCTGAATCCCGCACTGCGGGCGCGTGGCTTCAATCCCAAACCCGCCTGAGGGACAAGTTCCTCAGGCTCCCTTCTTCGATTTGCGCTTATAGACCGAAATGGATTGAGGCTTGAATAAATCAGCTCATACACGCATAAAAATCAGAAATGTCAGGAAAAATGCGCGAAAACCTCAAAAAACAGACCCAATACCGCTGATTGAGGATTGAACTTCTAAATGCCCCGTGCTATAATATAGGATAGCGTTTTGGGATTTCCGGGGCGCAACCATTACCAGGAGGAGCAAATGAAATGAGCACCACTGTTGAAAAGATTTCCAGCAATAAGGTGAAGCTGTCCTTTGACATCGACGCTGCGAAGTTTGACGCCGCGATGGACAAGGCATACATCAAGGTTCGCGGTCAGGTGACGATCCCGGGCTTCCGCAAGGGTCGCGCCCCGCGCAAGATGATCGAGAACATGTACGGCGAGGGCGTCTTCTATGACGAGGCGTTCGAGCTGATCTTTGACGAAGTCTATGGACCCGCCGTCGATGAGAACAAGCTTGAGGTCGTCGATCGTCCGCAGGTCGAGATCCAGCAGATCGGCACCGGCAAGAACCTGCAGTTCACCTGCGAAGTGTTCGTCAAGCCGGACGTGACCCTCGGTGAGTACAAGGGCGTCGAGGTCAAGAAGGAACACACCCTCGTCAGCGACGAGGACGTGAACGCCGAGATCGAGAAGGAGCGCAACAAGCAGGCGGCTGAGGTTTCCGTTGAGGATCGCGCCGTCGCCGAAGGCGATACCGTGAATCTGGATTACTCCGGCAGCGTGGACGGCGTGAAGTTCGCCGGCGGCACCGCCGAGAGCCAGACCCTGAAGATCGGCAGCCACTCCTTCATCCCGGGCTTTGAAGAGCAGATGGTCGGCATGAACATCGGCGAGGAGAAGGATCTGGACGTGACCTTCCCGGAGGAGTATCACGCCGAGGAGCTGGCGGGCAAGAAGGCTGTCTTCCATGTGAAGGTCAACAGCATCACCGAGACCCAGCTGCCGGCGCTGGACGACGATTTCGCCAAGGACATCAGCGAGTTCGACACGCTGGATGAATACAAGGCGGACGTTCGCGCCAAACTGGAAGCTCAGGCTGCCGAGCGCGACAACAACGTTTTCACCAACGCCGTCATCGAGAAGGTCATGGCGAACGCGACCGTCGAGATTCCGGATGCGATGGTGGAGCGTCAGATCGACTCCATGGTTCGCAACTTTGAAGCGCGTCTGGCTCAGCAGGGTCTGAAGCTCGCCGACTTCATCAAGTACACGGGTCAGGACGAAAAGTCCTTCCGCAACCAGTACCGCGAGCAGGCGGAGAAGAGCGTCCGCGCGAACCTCGTGCTGGAGGCTGTCGAGAACGCCGAGAAGTTCGAGGCGACCGAGGAAGAGATCGACGCCGAGATCGAGAAGTTTGCCAAGCAGGTCGGTCAGGATGTCGAGAACCTGAAGAAGAACCTGACCGAAGGCGACCGCGACTACTTCAAGGCTGACGTCATCCGCGACAAGGCTGTGAAGTTCCTCTGCGACAACGCGAAGGCCGCCGAGTAAGCAATCCATCAATTATACGCCTGTTAAGGAGGCGTCCATTATGACCGGAAACAATTATTATTTTGAGCCTAGCGTCATCGAAAAGACGCCTTATGGCGAACGTTCTTACGACGTTTATTCCCGCTTGCTGAAGGATCGCGTGGTCTTTCTGCGCGGCGAGGTGAACGAGGCGCTGGCAAACAGCATCGTCGCCCAGCTGCTCTTCCTGGAAATGGAAGACCCGGACGCCGATATTTCGATGTACATCAACAGCCCGGGCGGAAGCGTGACGGACGGCATGGCGATCTTTGACACCATGCGCTACGTCAAGCCGAAGATCCGCACGGTATGCCTCGGCATGGCGGCGTCCATGGGCGCGTTCCTGCTGATGGCGGGCGAACCGGGCATGCGCCTGGCTCTGCCCAACAGCGAAGTGATGATCCACCAGCCCAGCGGCGGCGCGAGCGGTCAGGCGACCGACGTGCAGCTGCACGCCCAATGGCTGCTGCGCACCAAGGGCAAGATGAACAAGCTGATGAGCGAGATGACCCGTCAGCCGCTCGAACGCATCGAGCGCGACGTGGAACGCGATTACTTCATGACTGCCGAGGAAGCGCTTGCTTACGGCATCATCGACGAGATCTATCAGCCGCGCAAAAAGTAAGGCTTCTTTGCCGCGATAAATCGGTTTTCCCTTCCCGAAAGGGAGGGGAGAATCCGTTTTTAAGGCAAAGCGGCGCAATAATGTTTTTTTCCGAGGTGCGAAATGCCAAGAGATAAGGACGAAACCAGACAGCCGCGCGTGGCGCGCTGCTCCTTCTGCGACAAAACGCAGGATCAGGTTCGCCGCATCATCGCGGGCAACGGCGTTTATATCTGCGACGAGTGCATCGCGCTGTGCCAGGAGATCATCAATGATGACCTCGGCACGACGCCGAACCAGGAGCCGCAGAATCTGCCCAAGCCTACCGAGATCAAAGCGGTACTCGACGAGTATGTCATCGGGCAGGACAAAGCCAAGCGTGCGCTCGCCGTCGCCGTTTACAACCATTATAAGAGGATCAACGCGCCTAAAAAGCGCGGCGACGTCGAATTGCAGAAGAGCAACATCGTCATGGTCGGTCCGACCGGCTGCGGCAAGACGTTCCTCGCGCAGTCGCTCGCCAAGATTCTCAACGTGCCGTTTGCTATCGCGGACGCAACCAGCCTGACTGAGGCGGGGTATGTCGGCGAGGATGTCGAGAACATCCTGCTGCGCCTGATCCAGAACGCCGATTACGACATTCAGGCGGCGCAGCGCGGCATCATCTACATCGACGAGATCGACAAAATCGCCCGCAAGAGCGAGAATCCGTCCATCACGCGCGATGTATCCGGCGAGGGCGTGCAGCAGGCGCTGCTCAAGATCATTGAGGGTACCGTCGCCAGCGTTCCCCCGCAGGGCGGACGCAAGCACCCGCATCAGGAGTTTATCCAGATCGATACGACCAATATCCTCTTTATCTGCGGCGGCGCGTTTGACGGAATCGATAAGATCATCGAAAAGCGCGAGGGCGCAGGCTCGATCGGCTTTGGCGCAGAGGTCAAGAGCAAGGAGAAACGCAACGTGGGCGAGGTTCTGGCGGATATCCGTCCGGAAGACCTGCTCAAGTTCGGTTTGATTCCGGAATTCGTCGGCCGTCTGCCGATTATCGTCACGCTGGATAATCTGGACGAGGAGGCGCTGGTGCGCATCCTGACCGAGCCGCGCAACGCGCTCTGCCGCCAGTACAGCAAGCTGATGGAGATGGACGGCGTGGATCTGGAATTTGAGCCGGAAGCGCTCAAGGCAATCGCGGCGAAAGCCATTGCCAGAAAGAGCGGCGCACGCGGTCTGCGCGCCATCATTGAGGACGCGCTGATGGGAACGATGTTCGAGCTGCCCGCGCGCAACGACGTTGCCAAAGTGGTCGTGACTCCGGAGGTCATTACCGAGCGCAGGGAGCCGACGCTCGTTCCCGGCGAGCCGAAGCGCAAGCTTCCCGCCGGAAAACCGCGCCGCGAAGGGGATGGCGCAAACAGTGCCGCCCGCCGCCCGTCGGTATCGTAATTTATAGCATTCTGCCCTTTCTTTTCGGAGAGAGGGCAGTTTTTTTGCCTTATAGGAAATTGCATAAAGCTTGCTCGCGTGCGTAAAGCTTTGGATCTTTACGGACTATGGCGGAAATGCGGGCGGGCTCAGCTCGCTTTTTTATACAGGCAGGCTTGACAGATACCCCCATAGGGTGTATGCTATGGACACAATCCCGTTAGGATAAGCTAATTTAAAAAGGAGTGTTCATAGATGGAAAAGATCACGGTCGAAGTCAGCGGCATGATGTGCGG
>CAKTXP010000200.1 GCA_934631055.1 uncultured Clostridia bacterium
CATCCGCAAAAGCGGATGGCGCAGGGAATCAGTTTTTACGCATTCGGGTCAACCGGCGGACGGCGGCGGCGGCGCGGCGCGCTGCTTTCGCTCTCCGCATGATCTGCGGTTTCTTCCGATGCAGTCGGTGCGGTCGGCACGACAGGCTTTGTCGGCGCGGTCGGCATCACCGGCTTCGTCGGCATGGTCGGCTCGGTCGGCATTACCGGCTTCGTCGGAATCGTCGGCTTTACCGGCACGACCGGTCTGGTCGGGGCAGCGGGCGCGGCCGGTTCGCTCGGCATCACCGGCTTTGTCGGCGCGACAGGCGCGGTCGGTTCGCTCGGCGTCTTTGGCGCATACGGATTGACCGTGCTGCGGACGTTGGGCTGGCTGTTCCTCATATAGGAGGGAACCTGTCCGGACGGAGCCTGCGGCTTCGGCGCGCCGGTCGGCGTCTGCGGCTGAGCATAGCGGCTGCGCTGCTGGCTGAGCTGCTCGGCGCGGATGTCGTCCTCTTCGTCCTCATCCTCGTCGGCTTCCTCTTCCTCGGCTTCTTCGCTCTTGCGGCGGTAGATATACACGCCGTAGATCGCCGCGCCCACGACGACCGCCAGAACGACGACGATCACGATCGGCAGGATGCCCATGCCGCCTTCTTCCTGAACAGGTTCGGCGGTCGGCATCGGCTGAGCCGTCGGTTCCGGCGTCATGCCGGTGTCGTAGGTCACGCCGTAATTGGCGTAAGACGTGCCGGAAGCGAACTCGACGATGTACTCGCCCGGCTGCGGCAGGGTGACTTCCATCGTATAGTTGCCATTGGAATCCGCGACAGCCTGACCAACCGTTCTGCGGACGGTCTGCTGCACGCTTTCGGCAACGGCGGAAGCGACGAAGCCCATCTGCTGCGGGGTCGCCGTCGGCTGAGCCGTCGAAGCGATCTGGATCTCCACGCTTGCAGTGACGATGCTCGAAGCGCTCGTCGTGCCGTAAACGGTGAATTTGCCGGTCTCGCTCTTGGCAGGCACGTTGTTGACCTTCAGATTGCCGGCGCTGCTGATGAGCGCGGCAGGGTTGGCGACGGGCTCCGGAGTCGGGGTGGCATTCGGGTCGGGCGTGCTGGTCGCGTAGGTCGGCATGCTCGTACCCGTGCCGCTCGACCAGCTGTTGTCCGTAGGCAGCAGATCCTGAAGCGGCGTGCCGTTGATGGTGATATTGGTGTTGTTGTTCTTGTTCGGGGTGGTGCTGACGCCGGTATTGGCTTTCGGCGTAGGCGTCGCCTGAGCCGCCTGATCCGCGAGGAACTGCTGAAGCTCGGCGATGGTCAGCATCTGCGCCATGTCGCTGCGGACATAGCCGTCCATGCCGTTATAGTTGACCTGATACCAGGTGTAGGTTCCGTCAGACTCCGTGCCGGTGACCAGCAGCAGCGTGTTGACCGGAATGCGTCCCAGCGACGTACCGGAAGCGGACGGCGTGCGGCGCAGGTTGACGGAATCCTTGATGAGCTTGGCATATGCGCTGGTCGCGTCCGAACCCAGCGGTTCGGGCGTCGCCTGCGGCATCGGGGTCGGGGTCGCCTGTGCCGCTTCCAGCGCGGCGAGGTATTCCGCCGTCTCCGCTTCGCCCATCACGCGAACGAGGTCTGCGCGGACATAGCCCCACTGACCGTTGTACTGCACCAGATACCACGTCATGCCGTCCTCGGCAAACTGGCTCTGGAAGATGTAGACGACAGTCTCCTTATACAGGATGTTTTGCAGATACGCCTGTGCGCTGGGGTTGCCGCGCAGCGGCGTGCCGTCGTTGATAACGCGCGCATACAGGCTCAGCTGAACGGGCGCGGGCGTCGCGGTCGGCTCAGGCGTATCCGTCGGCTCAGCCGTCGGGACTTCGGTCACTTCCGGCGTCGCGGTAATCTCAGGCGTGACCTCCGGAGTCGCCGTCGGTTCCGGAGTAGGCTCAGCCGTCGGTTCGATGGTGGGCTCTTCAGTCGGTTCCGGCGTCGGAACTTCCGTCGGCGCAGGTGTGTCCGTCGGAATCGGCGTCGGGATCTCCGTCGGGTCCGGACGGGTCTCCGGGTCGTCGATGGAAGCGATATACGCCGCTTCCTCTTCAACGCCCATCAGCTTGACGTATTCCGCCATCATGTAGCCGGTGTTGCTGTCCGTGCGCACATAGCACCAGTCGCCTTCGCGCTGCATGACCCAAAGGATCGTACCCGCCGGAAGCTTGGCGATGACCGTATTACCGTTGGGCTTATCGCGCAGTCGAACCTGCTTGCCGGTGTTGTAGCCATAGTGGTAGA
Organism: uncultured Clostridia bacterium; assembly: GCA_934631055.1. GTDB lineage: Bacteria > Bacillota > Clostridia > Christensenellales > Aristaeellaceae > Ventricola. Next base: position 2,288 of record CAKTXP010000200.1, read on the forward strand.
CGTCGCCCTCCGTCAGCTCCTGCGGAATGGGTTCCGGAGTCGGGGTCGCCGTCGGTTCAGTCGTCGGTTCTGGGGTAGGCGTCTCGATCGGCGGGATGGTCGGCTGCGGCGTCTGAACGGCGGCCTCCGCTTCCTGCTGGGAAACGAGGCGGACGTTATAGCTCTCGACATATCCGGTATCGCCGTTGGACATGTTGCGAACCAGATACCAGAGCTGTCCGTTTTCGCCGGTCTCCTGCGCGGAAATCTCCAGCGGCGTCGGACGGCTGATGGTCGGGATAGCGCCGCTCGTCGGGTTCGGCGCGTCGGGCGCAGTGCGCAGGATGATGAACGTATCCTTCTCCACCGTGATGGCGTAAGCTGGGAACGTCATCTCGCCCGGCATTTCCGTCGCTTCGGAAATGGGCTGCTCGGTCGGAACAGGCGTTTCCTCAATCGGCTGCTGAGTCGGCTGCTCAACGGGCTGTTCGGTCGGAACTTCCGCCGGTTCTTCGGTCGGCTGCTCGGTCGGCTCGGACGTCGGCTCTTCGGTCGGTTCTGCCGTCGGCTCTTCGGTCGGTTCCGGAGTCGGCTCAAGCGTCGGCTCAGGCGTGGCTTCCAGTTCCGCCAGCAGTCTCTCCGCATCCGCGTCAGCGATCGGCGTCACAAGGAAATCACGCATGTAGCCGGTCATGCCGTCGCGGACGACCGTCACATTGTACCAGCTGCTATCAACAACTTCGTTGATGCGCAGCAGCACGCCGTCCGAATATTCGCCCAGAACGGTAGAAGCCGAGCTGTCCATCTGGCTGCGCAGGTTGTTTCCGTTGCCGCCGCGGGAATTGTAGGTCACAGCATACTGCGTCGTCGGCTGAGCGGGTTCTTCCGGAACAGGTGTTTCTTCAGTAACCGGCTGCTCCGTCGGAATCGGCGTTTCCTCAATCACCGGCTGTTCCGTCGGGATCGGCGTTTCCTCAATCACCGGCTGTTCCGTCGGGATCGGCGTTTCCTCAATCACCGGCTGTTCCGTCGGGATCGGCGTTTCCTCGATTACCGGCTGCTCCGTCGGAATCGGCGTTTCCTCGATTACCGGCTGCTCCGTCGGAATCGGCGTTTCCTCGATTACCGGCTGCTCCGTCGGTTCAGGCGTTTCCTCGATTACCGGCTGTTCCGTCGGTTCAGGCGTCTGCTGCTCTTCCGGTTCGGCAGTTTCCGCGTCGATCTGCGCCATCAAAATCTGAGCAGCGTCGTCGTCAAGACCCGTCGCCTGCTCGGCAAGGATCCAGCCTTGTTCGGTAGAGCGGTAATCCTCTACCATGTACCAGAGACGACCCGATTCGTCAAACGCATAGTCGTTGACAAAAAGCACGTCGCCCGGATTCAGGCTGCCCTTGACGTCCCACTCGTTTGCGCTAAAGTAGAACGCCGTTTCGGGCTGATTGACCGTCGCATACGGCGGAAGCTCAACTTCCGGCTCAGCGGTCGGTTCCGGCTCACTCGGCTGCTCCGGCTCGCTCGGCTGCTCCGGCTCGACCGGCTCTACCGGCTGCTCCGGTTCAACCGGCTCCACCGGCTGTTCCGGTTCAACCGGCTCTACCGGCTGCTCCGGTTCGACCGGCTCTACCGGCTGCTCCGGTTCGACCGGCTCTACCGGCTGCTCCGGTTCGACCGGCTCTACCGGCTGCTCCGG
>CAKTXP010000201.1 GCA_934631055.1 uncultured Clostridia bacterium
TCGATTTCCAGCGCTTCACGCAGCACATTTCGGCTGCCCGTCGCCGCCGCTTCGGCATACAGCCGATTGACCAGACTCAGCTGCTCCAGCAGCTCTTCCAGTTCGATCGGCAGCTCCACCTTCTGACCGACTGCGCCCTGCGCCGTCACCCGTCCGGGGCCTTCGACGAAGCGTCCTTCCGTAACGCCGGGAATCGCACCGTCGCACGGCATCACCAGACTCTTGACCTCGCAGTCGCCATCGCCCCACAGCGCCCGCAGAATCTCAACCGGACGCACGGAGGAAAGCCCGCTCGTGCGAATCTGATTCCATGCCTTCGCGCCCTGCGGACGCATCGGGCCATGAACCGTCAGCAGCGCCAGATTGCGCTTTCTCAGCTCATAATCCGCCGCGCCGACACCGGAAATCATCAGCGAACGTCGCGGGCTGAGTTCCGTATCTGCCAGCAACTCACACTGCGTCACACGCGGGCCCGCAGGAATCGCGCCGTACCAGTCGATATACTGCGCGGCAAGCGCTTCGCGGTCGTCCTCCTTCATTTCCTTCATGATGCGCGGAATGAGGTCTTTCCCGCTGGGCAGCTCGTTGCACTTGACCACCCACGAAAAATCATTCAGCCCCGCACAGGTTACATCCAGCTTTTCCTCTTTCAGCCCCAGATACAGTGCCAGACGCGCACGCGTCTGCTCCGTCACGCCGCTGACGCCGATGGTGCGCACGCCGCAAAAGCGCTGCGTCGCTTCGCACGCACGGGAAAGCGGCAATCCGCCGTATCCGCTCGAGCAGAGGATGAGCGGCGCATCCGGGCATTCCTCGCGCATCTGATCCGCCAGGTCGCAGGCAAAACCGACCGCGCGCATCGTCTGCATCGCGCCGCCCAGTCCGCCGCGCAGGCGAACCTGCTTGCCCAAGCCGACCTCGTCGAGCGCTTCAAAGTCCTTTTTCCACGCTTCTTCGTCTAGGAAATCGGAACACAAAATCACCGCGTCGGCAGAAAACGCTGCCTTTTGCAGCTGGGTGGTGTAATAAAACCGCGCCTGCACGCCGAACGCCCGCGCCAGCGCCTGTGCGCCGCGAGCGGACAGTTCAGCCATATCGAGGTCGGCGTCCACCATCCAATATTCAGCCTCCATGCGGAAGCGAATAAAGAGATCTTCTAAAATCGCGGGGGCAAAGAAATATGCCCCCGCGCCAGCGATTACGATTTTTTTCATGGTTGCTTTTATGCTTTCCGCACGCTCAGCGTCGCGTCAATGCCATTGATGTTCCAGTCGCGTACATACGCGCCCTCCGGAGCGTCGCCGGAAACCACATCCAGCGCCAGAACGCCGTGCGCAATGGCTTCCGCGTTCTCCTCGGCAATGCGGGCGAGCTTTTCGTCCGCCGTCTTGACGGTCACATGAATGCGGTCGGTGACTTCAAAGCCGGCTTCCTTGCGCATCGTCTGAAGCTTGGAAATAATCTCGCGGGCAAAGCCCTCGGCGATCAGCTCCTCGGTCAGGTTGGTATCCAGCGCAACGGTCACGCCGCGGTCGGTCGCCACAACATAGCCCGGCTTCTGCATCGGCGCGGTCAGCACGTCGTCCTTTTCCAGCTCGACAGCCGTGCCGTCCAGCTCGAAACGGAGCAGTTCGCCCTTTTCAAAGCCCGCGACGACCTCGTTGCCGTCCAGCGTGGCGAGCTTTTCGCCAATCGCCTTGAGCAGCTTGCCGTACTTCTTGCCCAGCGTGCGCATCTGCGGCTTGAGCTGATAGGTCATGAACTCGGAGGCGTCGTCCGTAAAGACGGCGTCCTTCACATTCAGCTCGTCCTCAGCCAGTGCGCACAGATCCTGCGGCAGGGTCGCGCCGCTGACGATCATGCGGGACAGCGGCTGGCGAACCTTCAGACCGGATTCATTGCGGCAGCTGCGTCCGAGAACGACAACCTCCAGCAGGTCGCGCATATGCTGCTCCAGCTCGGTGTTGATATACTTTTCGTCGCAGACCGGGAAATCCGTCATATGGACAGAGATCGGCGCGGTCGGATCGACGGAGCAGACCAGGTTGCGGTACATGCTCTCCGCCATAAACGGCGTGAACGGCGCGGTCAGGCGGCTCATGGTCTCCAGGATGTGATACAGCGTCGCGAACGCCGCTTCCTTATCGCCTGCCATGCCCTTGCCCCAGAAGCGCTCGCGGCTGCGGCGGACATACCAGTTGGACAGGTCGTCCACAAAGTCCGTCATCGCACGGGAAGCCTCGAAGATCTTATATTCGTTCAGGTCGCCGTCCACCTCGCGGACGAGAGAGTTCAGGCGGGAGAGCGCCCACTTATCCATCAGCGTCAGCTCAACCTTGTCAAGCGGATGCGCCTTCGGATCAAACTGGTCGATTTCCGCATAGAGGATGAAGAACGCGTAGGTATTCCACAGCGTGCCCATGTACTTGCGGGTCGTTTCGTCAATCGCCTTGGCATGGAAGCGGTTCGGCATCCACGGCGCGGCGTTGTTATAGAAGAACCAGCGCACGGCGTCCGCGCCCTGCGTGTTCAGCACAGACCACGGATCGACGGTGTTGCCGATGTGCTTGCTCATCTTCTTGCCGTCCTTATCCTGCACATGTCCCATGACGATGCAGTTTTTGAACGGGTTGGTGTCGAACATGCAGGTCGAAATCGCCAGCAGCGTGTAGAACCAGCCGCGGGTCTGGTCGATGGCTTCGGAGATGAAGTCCGCCGGGAAACGGCGCTCAAACTGCTCCTTGTTCTCAAACGGATAGTGCCACTGCGCGAACGGCATCGAGCCGGAATCATACCAGCAGTCGATAACCTCTTTTTCGCGGTGCATCTCGCCGCCGCACTTCGGGCAGGTCAGCACAACGCTGTCGATATACGGGCGGTGCAGCTCGATGTTCGGGTCAACGTCGTGACCGAGGCGAACCAGCTCCTCGCGGCTGCCGATGACGTGGACGTGACCGCATTTGCAGGTCCATACCGGCAGCGGCGTGCCCCAGTAACGCTCGCGGGACAGACCCCAGTCGATGACGTTCTCCAGGAAGTTGCCCATGCGGCCTTCCTTGATGTTGTCCGGCATCCAGTTGACGGCGCGGTTGTTGCGCATCAGCTCGTCGCGCACGGCGGTCATCTTGATGAACCAGCTCTGGCGGGCATAGTAAATCAGCGGCGTATCGCAGCGCCAGCAGAACGGATAGTCATGCTCAAACTTCGGCGCCTTAACCAGCAGTCCGCGCTCCTTCAGGTCTTCCAGAACGAGCTTGTCCGCGTCCTTGACGAACACGCCGGGCCACTTGGTCTCCTCGGTCAGGCAGCCCTGCGCATCCACCAGCTGAACGAACGGCAGGTTATACTGGCGCCCCACGCGGGCGTCGTCCTCACCGAACGCAGGTGCAATGTGAACGATACCGGTGCCGTCGCTCATGGTGACGTAGGAATCGCAGACGACATAGTGGAACTTCGCGCCCTCGCGCTCCACGGCGTAGAGCGGCTCATACTCGATGTACTCGAGCGCCTTGCCCTTCATCGTTTCCACGATGACCGGCTTTTCTTCCTTGCCGCCGAAGATGGATTCGACCAGCGCACCCGCCATATAGTAGGTGTCGCCCTCGAAGGTCAGCTTCACATACTCGTCATCCGGGTTGACGCACAGCGCGACGTTGCTCGGCAGCGTCCACGGGGTCGTCGTCCACGCGACGAGATAGGTGTTCTCCGCGCCCTTCACCTTGAAGCGAACGACCGCAGACGTCTCCTTGACAGTCTTATAGCCCTGCGCAACCTCGTGGCTGGAGAGCGCGGTGCCGCAGCGCGGGCAGTACGGAACGATCTTGTGACCCTTGTAGAGCAGACCCTTTTCGTAGATCTTCTTCAGGCTCCACCATTCGGATTCGATGTAGTTATCCTCGTAGGTGATGTACGGATGCTCCATGTCGGCCCAGTAGCCGACGCGCTCGCTCATCT
>CAKTXP010000202.1 GCA_934631055.1 uncultured Clostridia bacterium
ATGATCCGCATCGCGCGGATGACGAGCAGGAGACAGAGATGCAGCGGGTACGCCGCGTAAAACGCGAACGTCAAAGCGCGATTGTGCAGACCCGCCCTGCCGTTATATAGGAAGATCGGCAGAGCCGACAGGCATGCGCAGAGCGAGACCATGACCCAGCTGTGCGAGACGCCGGAGAGCAGCAGCGTCAGCGCGTACAGCCCCGGCAGCAGCACGGCGGACAGCGCCTGCTTCATCCGGTCGTTGCGCGCGCAGTCAAACGCCAGACAGAGCGCGACGCCCAGCCAGCCAAAGCTGACCCGCGCCGCCATCGCGGTCAGCATGAGCGCAAAAACCGCCATCGCGCTGAGCAGCGGTTTTCCCTTCAGTGTGCGGACGGCGCACAGCGCGAGCAGCCCCAGCAGCAGCGCGAACACGACATTCTGCTCCATGGCGCTGGATATCCGACCGAAGATGAGCAGGTCGAACGGAACCTCCGAAACGAGCGCCAAAAGCAGGAGCCGCCGCGCATACGCGCGTATATCGCGGGTATGATTGAAGCCCTGCGCAATCAAAAAGCAGTACAGCGGGAACGCCAGCCGCCCGATGCAGCGAAATACGCCGACGGACGGAAAGAGCGCCAGACCCGCATGGTCGATGAACATGGAGAGCAGCGCGAGCAGACGCAAAGCAAAAGACGACAGAGTGAGATTCCTCCCTTGAACGCGCGGCAGGGAACGTGCGCCGGAACTTTATAGCGAAAATATCATACAGCAACCCGATAAAAGTGTCAATGTTCGGCTTTTAAACTCCATGAGTTTGAAAAACGCACGTTTAAAACCCGAAAAAGCCGCAAAGCACATTGCAAAAACGAACGTTTAATGCTATAATGCAACTGCTGTTTACATTTATGCGTGCTGCAAATACAAGGAGGAAAATCATCGTGAGCCAGGTCAGAAGAATCTATGCGGAAAAGCGGCCCGGATATGACGTTGCCGCCCGCCAGCTCTGCGGCGAACTGCGCGAAGCCCTTGGAACGGACGCCATCTCGCGCGTGCGCATTTTCCAGCGCTATGACGTCGAGGGGCTTTCCGACGCGGCGTTTGCCAGCGCGCGCGGCATCATCTTTTCGGAACCGAACGCCGACGTGCTTTATGATGAAACGCTTCCGCCGATGGACGCGCGTCTGCTCGCCGTGGAGTATCTGCCCGGTCAGTATGACCAGCGCGCCGACAGCGCCAGCCAGTGCTTGCAGCTGCTCAGCCCGGGGCAGGCGCGCCCGAAGGTCGCCTGCGCGAAGGTCTATGCCATCGAGGGCGAGGGCGTGACCGGCGAGATGATGGACGCCATCGCGCATCACCTCATCAACCCCGTTGAGGCGCGCCGCGCCAGCATGGATAAACCAGAGACCCTCGCGATGACCGCAGACGTGCCTGCCGATGTCGCCGTCGTCGAAGGCTTTACGCAGATGGACGACAAGGCGCTCGCCGCGATGGTCGCGAACATGGGCATGGCGATGAGCTCGGAGGATCTCTGCTTCTGCCGCGATTATTTCCGCGATACCGAGAAGCGTGATCCGAGCGTCACCGAGCTGCGCGCCATCGACACCTACTGGTCCGATCACTGCCGCCATACGACGTTCCTCACTGCCATCGACGAGATTGCCTTTGACGACGGCAGGTTTACCGCGCCGGTCAAGGCGGCGTATGAACTGTACATCGATACGCGCAGGGACGTTTACGGCGAGCGCAAAAAGGATATCTCCCTGATGGATATGGCGACGCTCGGCGCAAAAGCCCTGCGCAAGATGGGCAAGCTCGACGACCTCGACGCTTCCGACGAGATTAACGCCTGCTCGATTGTCGTCACCGCGAACGTGAACGGCAAAGACGAGCCGTGGCTCATCATGTTCAAAAACGAGACGCACAATCACCCAACTGAGATCGAAGGCTTCGGCGGCGCGGCGACCTGTCTGGGCGGCGCCATCCGCGATCCGCTTTCCGGCAGAAGCTATGTCTATCAGGCGATGCGCATCACCGGCTCGGGTGATCCGCGCATGCCGTACAGCCGCACCCGCGCGGGCAAGCTGCCCCAGCGCCGCATCACCACGACTGCCGCGCAGGGTTATTCCAGCTATGGCAACCAGATCGGTCTGGCGGCGGGCAAGGTTCAGGAATACTATCATCCGGGCTTCGTCGCCAAGCGCATGGAACTGGGCGCGGTCATCGCCGCGACCCCGCGTGACCATGTCCGCCGCGCTCAGCCCGAACCCGGCGATATCGTGATGCTCCTCGGCGGACGCACGGGTCGTGACGGCTGCGGCGGCGCGACCGGCTCATCCAAGGCGCACAATGCGCAGTCGCTGACGACCTGCGGCGCGGAGGTGCAGAAGGGCAACGCGCCGACCGAACGCTGCATCCAGCGCCTGTTCCGCCACGCGGAGTTCGCGCAGATGATTAAGCGCTGCAACGATTTCGGCGCGGGCGGCGTATGCGTCGCCGTCGGCGAGCTTGCGCCGGGTCTTGTCATCAATCTGGACGCCGTGCCCAAAAAGTACGAGGGTCTGGACGGAACAGAGCTGGCGATTTCCGAATCTCAGGAGCGCATGGCGTGTGTCATCGAGCCGGACATGCTCGAGCGCTTCAAGCAGATGGCGTATGAAGAGAACCTGGAGGCGACGCAGGTGGCTGTCGTCACCGAGGAAGCGCGTCTGGTCATGCACTGGCGCGGCAAGACCATCGTCGATCTTTCCCGCGCATTCCTGGATACCAACGGCGTGACCCAGCATGCCAGGGCGGAGGTTGCCGCGCCGGATGAGCGTACGCCGTACCTGACGGCTCAGCCCGATTTTGCCAAGGGGCGCACCGTGCGCGAAGCGTGGCTGGCGATGCTCGCTGATCTGAACATCTGCTCTCAGAAGGGGCTTGTCGAGCGCTTTGACGGAACCATCGGTGCATCGACCATCCTTGCGCCGTATGGCGGCGTCTACCGCGACAGCCCTAATGAAGCGATGGCGGCGCTCATCCCGACCGAGGGCGAAACGACGACCGCGACCCTGATGAGCCACGGCTATGACCCGTATCTGAGCGAATGGAGCCCGTTCCACGGCGCGGTTTACGCCGTCACGGAGTCCCTCGCCAAAATCTGCGCGGCGGGCGGCGACGTATCCCGCGCGCGCCTGACCTTCCAGGAGTATTTTGAGCGGCTGAACAAGGCGCCGCTCAGCTGGGGCAAGCCTGCGGCGGCGCTGCTGGGCGGCTTGAGCGCGCAGCTGGGCTTCGGTACGGCGTCCATCGGCGGCAAGGACTCCATGAGCGGCACGTTTGAGGATATCCATGTTCCGCCGACGCTCGTCTCCTTTGCCGTCGGCATGGTCGATGCGGGCGACGTCGTTTCCACCGACCTCAAAGGCGCGGGGCATCGTCTGGCGCTGCTGGAGCTTCCGGTTGACGCCGACCTCGTTCCGGAATACGACAAGGCGCTGATGCTCTACGAAGCGCTGCATCAGGCGATTCTGCGCGGCGATGTGCTGAGTGCGCATACGGTTGGGCGCGGCGGCATTGCGGCGGCGGTCACAATGATGGCGCTGGGCAGCCGTGTCGGCGTGAACCTGACGGATGTGCAGGAAGATGCGCTCTTCCTGCCGCGTTACGGCAACATCATCGTCGAGCTGAAGGACGGCGCATCCGTTCCTTCCGGTCTGCGCATCATCGGCATGACGACCGAAAACTCGTCGATTTCCGTGCAGGGCATGAGCTTGAGCCTTGCGGAGGCGAAGAACGCGTGGAACGAGCCGCTTGAATCCGTATTCCCCACCGATTCCAGCGCCAAGCACACGACCGCGCCGTTTATCCCGTATGAACAGCGCAGCACCGCACGCCCGGCGGTTAAAATCGCCAAGCCGCGCGTGTTCATTCCGTCCTTCCCCGGCACGAACTGCGAGCTGGACAGCGAAAAGGCGTTCCGC
>CAKTXP010000203.1 GCA_934631055.1 uncultured Clostridia bacterium
CGCCACGCTAAATCCCGCACAGCGGGCGCGTGGCTTCAATCCCAAACCTGCCTGAGGGATTTCAGTCCGGGAAACTCGTATAGAAACGCAAGCGTTTCTTACGATTTCCGATTTCCATCACGCTGAACCCCGCACAGCGGGCGCGTGATTCCAATCCCCTCAGACTCCCTTCTTCGCTTCGCGGCGGTTTAAATCAGCTCGTCCTTCCATTTATCGCAAAGCGATAAATGAAGTGGAAGGTGCAGGGAACTCAGTTCCCTGCTGGGGTTTGGGGCAAAGCTCTAATCGTCTCCCCAATGTTCCGCTTGAAGCTTTCCAGAAACGCCTGTGCTGCGCGCGAAAGGTATGCGCCTTCCAGCGTCACCGCGCTTAGCTCCCACCAGGCGCGGTAGCGCGCAGGAATGCCGTAATACGTCGGTCGGTAATCCTCTCCGCCGAGCAAGCCGATGTAGCGCCGCGGAAGCATCATGCAGCCCATGCCTTCGGCAGTCAGCCGCCGCAGAAGCTCATAGTTGCGGCTGGTCAGCACGACGGTGGGCTTGACGCCCGCTTCCGCTAAAATGCGGTCGGTGATCTGCCGGATGCGCTGTCCGTGCGAAACCATCAAAAACGGTTCGCCTGCGAGCATGGAAGGGTCGAGCAGGGGAAGCTCTTCTTCCGAAACGGTCTGAGCCATCGCCGCAAAGCGCGCGTCGGGCGGCGTCGCGATATAAAATGGATCGCGATTCAGTACATCGCGCACCAGCGACGGATTATCCGAAACGCCGTCGTCCGGTCCGGTGTGCATGATGGCGAAATCCAGTTTGCCGCTGAGCAGACTGCGCTTGACCTGGTCGGTCGTTTCTTCGCAGATGCGCACCTCGATGCCGGGATGCTCTTTGTGGAATGCGGGCAGGACGCGGGGCAGATGCGCCGTCGCCAGATAGTTGGTGATGCCTACGGTCACGCGTCCCTGCGACAGCGTTCGTTCTTCGCTGATCTCGGATTCAAACGATGCGTAAACGCGCAGAACTTCGCATGCCATCCGGTAGTATTTTTCGCCTGCGTATGTCAGGAGCAGTCCGCTGGATGTGCGCGTGAACAGGCGCACGCCGAGCTGCTCTTCGATGTTCGTCACGCAATGGCTCAGCGACGGCTGGGTGACGAAAAGCTTCTGCGCGGCGCGGGTCATGCTCTTTTCGTCCGCAATGGTCTTGATGTAAAGCAGCTCTCTTGTCGTCATGGCGAAAACTCCCTCGATTTACAGCGTTTTGATGAATCGCTCCAGCCTGTCCATGCCTTCCCTGAGCGTGTCGTCGTTGTAACAGTAGGAGATACGCACATGGTCTTTCCCGCCGAAGCAGGAGGAAGGAATGAGAGCCAGCCCGCCCTCGCGCATCAGCCGCTCGCAGAATGTGTCGTCATCCATGCCGAATTTTGCAATGGAGGGATAAATATAGAACGCGCCGCCGGGCAGCTGGACGTCCATGCCCATCGCTTTCAGGCGCGCGTAAACAAAATCTCTGCGCTGCTTATAGGCGTTGAGCATGGGGGAGATATCCTCCTTAAAAATGCCCTCGCATCCGCGTTGGATGCAGCCCGGAACGGAAACGACCAGGAAGCTGTGCGCCTTGAGCATCTGTTCCATGACGCGCTTGTCCGCCGCGGCGTAGCCTACGCGGACGCCGGTCATCGCATAGGATTTGGAAAGCGCGCCGACGTAGATGAGCCGGTCGCGAACATCGCTGTCGCCGACGAGCGTCGGCGCGGGCGCGTCATAGACCAGCCGATCATATACGCTGTCGGAGATAAGATAGAGGTCATGGCTGAGCGCGGCGTTTTTCAGCGCGAGCAGAGAAGCATCATTCAGCACGACGCCGTTGGGGTTGTTGGGCGAAGTAAAGAGGATGGCGCGTGTCCTTTCCGTCAGGACGGCGTTCAGACGCTCAGCTGCGATTTGAAAGCCGTCTTTCTCCGTATCGAGCGGCACATAGACGCCGCCCGCCATCTCGATCTGCGGCTTGTACAGCCCGAAGGTCGGCACGGGAACGATGACCTCGTCGCCGGGGTTCAGGATCGCCATCAGACCGCTGATGAGCGCCTGCGTGGAGCCGACTGTGAAGACGGTCTCCTCCGGCGCGTAATCGCTGCCAAAGCGCGCGTTGATATGCGCGGCGACCTGCCGACGCAGCTCGGGATAACCCGCGTTGGGCGGGTAATGCGTTTCTCCGCCGAGGATGGATTCGGCGATATGCTGGCGCACGGCGATCGGCGCGTCAAAATCCGGTTCGCCGATGGTCAGGGCGATGCAGCCGGGGAGCTGCGCGGCGAGCTGACCGATGCGCCGGATGCCGCTGGGCGGATTGCCGACCAGCCGCCGGTTCAGGGGCAGAGTCATTTGCGGCTGCCTCCCTTCGGCGGGCGGCGTCTGGCTGTCCGAGGCGCGCCCAGCCTGCGGCGCAGGACGTCCTCCCGCGCGACAGAGTAACCGAAGAACCCCTCTGGACGGTCGCGAAGCGGGAAATATTCGCCGTGCGCATAGGCGACCAGCTCCGCTTTGCCCATGTGCAGACTGCCGCCCTCGTCAAAGAGCGCGTCGTTGACGTAGACCTGCTCGACCATGCAGAGGAACAGGTCGTGCGAGCCGAGCGGGATGCGCTGCTTGACCCGACAGCAGAGGAACGCCGGAGCTTCATCCAGCGCGGGCGCGTCAAAATCCGGAACTTCGCGGACGTGCAGCCCCATCTCGGCAAATTTATCGACATCCCGTCCGCTCTTTACGCCGCAGAAATCCGCCGCGCGGCAGAGCTTTTTGTTGATGAGATTCAGACAGAATACGCCGGACTGCACGATCTGCGTATACGAGTGGCGCGAGGGGCGGATGGATACGCTGATCATTGGCGGGTCGCTGTTGACGACGCCCGCCCAGGCGACGGTGATGAGATTGTTCCGGTCAAAGCCCGGCTCTGTGCCGCGGCAGGAGAGCATGACGGCGGGGATGGGCGCAAGAAAAGTCGTCGCGCCGATGGCGCGGAAAGCATTCGGCATGGATCTTCCTCCTTGGAAACGGGTTGGGAATACTTGGCAAAAAACGGGGAAACCAAAGCGGCGCAGTGCAGCCTTCTTTTTTTCATGATACATGGGAAAGCAGGCAAAATCAATAAAAAATTTACTCGGATGGGAAGAAACGGCTTTCTCTATTCGTCATGTAAGCAAAGGCCGCATGAAGGCGCCGTCTGTTGCATAAAGTCGGGAAACGTGATAAGATGGTTGCCGTATAAAGGATGAAATGAATCGAAGGGAATTTCTTCACGGAGGGAATCAGGATGGAACTCAGAAACATAAAACGCAAACTGGCGATGGCGCTTTGCGTGTGTATCCTCTGCGCGTCGGCGATGCCTGCCGCACTGGCAGAGGATGCCGTTCAGGTGCAGGCGGCGACGCCGCCCGACGCGCAGCCTGAGCTGGCTCAGATGACGATTCAGGGCGCGTCCGGAAGCGTCGGTGCATTGACGCTCAGCGTCACGGGTACGGCGGGCAAAAAGGTCAAGATCACGCTCTACACCATGGACGAAACGGAGCTGAGCAGCCAGACGGTCACGCTGGAGGGCGGCAGCGGAAGCGTTCAGTTTACCGGCATCCCCGCGGGTACATACGCCGCGGACGTTCAGTATTATGATGAAGCGATCGGCGGCTACACCGGCAGAGGCGCGGCGTTTGTTGAAAACCTGAAGGTTGCCGCGCCGGAAAGCACCGAGCAGCCGACGCCTGTCCCGACCGAGACTGCGCCTGTGGAAGTCGTGACGCCCGCGCCGACGCCGGAGGTCATCACTCCCGTGCCGACGGAAGCGCCGACGCCCCAGCCGACGCCTCAGCCGACGGCAGATCCGTTCACGGTTGCGCTGTTTCCGGGCGAAGGCACGCTGGATGTAGATATCTACGGCGGCAGCGACCTGGAATTGAC
>CAKTXP010000204.1 GCA_934631055.1 uncultured Clostridia bacterium
TCCATCAGGCCGCTTTCCTTGCTCTTGACCTCGTTGCCGCCGCGGGTGCGGCGGGTGCCGTCGTCGCCGCCGTCGCGCTGCATGGTCGCTTCCAGCTTCTCGTCGTTGCCCAAAAGCTGACGGATCTGCTCGTCACTGCCATAGCCCAGCGCGCGCAGCAGGCTGGTCACCGGCAGCTTGCGGGCGCGGTCAACGCGCACCCAGATCACGTCGTTGGAGTCGATTTCGTACTCCAGCCACGCGCCGCGGCTCGGAATCACCTGCGTATCGAACAGGTGCTTGCCGGCCTTGTCGATGCTCTCGCGATAATATACGCCGGGGCTGCGCACGAGCTGGCTGACGATGACGCGCTCGCCGCCGTTGATGATGAACGTGCCGTGTTCGGTCATCAGCGGGAAATCGCCCATGAACACTTCGGATTCCTTGACCTCGCCCGTTTCGTTGTTGGTCAGGCGGACGAGAACCTTGAGCGCTGTGGCATACGTCATGTCGCGCTCGCGGCATTCCTCAAGCGAATACTTCGGCGTCTTATCAAGCGAATAATCGACAAATTCCAGCTTCAGATTGCCGTTGAAATCATAAATCGGAGAAACGTCGTTCAAGACCTCACGAAGATCCTCTTTCAGAAAACGATCGTAAGAATTCTTCTGAACCTCGATCAGATCGGGCATTTCCACCACTTCGTCAATGGTGGCAAAGCTCTTGCGGACACGTCCCTTGCCCATATTGACGTCGTGTACCCCGACGTACTTCATGATCTCAGCTTCTTCGCGCTCGTCGCGGACGATACCCATGAATGCCATCACCCCTAACTTGTCTACCTGCAAAGGATATATGCTGCAACAGGCAATCCGCTTTAAAACTGCCCATTGCCAAACAGCCCAAAGCGTTGTACAATGATATCAGGCACATGCCCAGTGTCGGGCACATCTTTGCCTATTGTGCATACTGATGCAATATAGTATTGTATTCTTTTTTTAAAGCCCTGTCAAGCGTTTCCGGCGAATTTGTGTAAAAATCTTTGTTTTTCTGTGTGTTTTCGTCTGTTATCGTCGGTTTTCAGACCGCTTAGAGCGTAAATCATAAAGGGCCGGATGCGCCCTCTCCGTCTGTCTTCGACAGACGCCTCCCCCCAAAGCGGGAGGCAAGATACGCAAACAAATCAAAAGGTTTGCAGATATCTTGGCTCTCCCTCTGGGAGAGCTGTCCCGAAGGGATTGAGCGTGCATCCAGCCCTTTTTTCTTTTTTTGATTCTTATTCGATCTTTGCCTGCGCGCCCAGCGCGTAAAGCTCCTGCTCCTCTGCCGCGGAAATAAGCATATAGACTGCGCCGCCGTTTCGGGCAGCGAGCATGCCCTCGTTCCCCCGCCGCGCACAGACGGCTTCCTCTTCGCCCAATACAAAACCCGTGATGAGCTGCGCCTGCCAGTTTTCTTCGGACAGCCGCTCGATATAGGCGGCAGGCACCGCGCTGACCGCCGTCGCCTGCGAGCCGTCCGCAAAGGCGTATACCCGCGTCACGACATGGCAGTCCGCGCCGCCCATCCGAACAGTCTCTCTTCTTTCATCCAACAGCACGCCGCCCTCTATGCTCAGCGTTTTCGCCGGATAGCCGTCCGCCGCGGCGGCGTTCTGCGGCTGCTGCGCCGACGCCCGCTCTTCTCCCGCAAGCTGATAGACCATCGTTCCATAGAATACGACGCACAGCACCAGCGCGCAAAGCGCGCCCAGCAGCGCCGTCAAGATGCCGACGAACCGGCTTTTTTTCTTTTTCCCTGCGCTCATGCCGCGCCGCCTTTCCAAATGGATTTCTGCTTATACCTTACCATAGGATTGCCCGTCTGTCAAAATTCAATAAATAAAAAGCGACCGGAATCCAGTCCGATCGCCTTTTGTTATTCTCCCCGAATCTTCTTACAGGAAGATGTACTTGAGGACGAACAGCAGCGCCAGCACATACATCAGCGGCTTGACCTGCTTGCCCTTGCCGGAGACGACATGCAGCACCACATAGGAGATGATGCCCATGGAGATGCCTTCGGAGATGCTGTAAAACAGCGGCATGGCGACGATCGCCAGATACGCCGGAATCGCTTCCGCCATGTTGTCCTCGTCGAAGCGGATCTCGGTGACGGTGGAGACCATCAGGTAGCCAACCATCATCAGCGCCGGAGCCGTCGCAAAGGACGGGATCGCGGTAAAGATCGGCGCAAAGAACATGGACGCCAGGAACAGCAGACCGGTGGTCAGCGCCGTCAGACCGGTGCGTCCGCCGACAGCCACGCCGGAAGCGGACTCGACAAACGTCGTGACCGTAGAAGTACCCAGAACAGCGCCTACGGTGGTACCGATGGCGTCCGCCATCAGAGCGGGCTTGATGCCCGGCAGGCGGCCTTCTTCGTCGAGCATATCCGCCTTGGTCGCCACGCCGATGAGCGTGCCGAGGGTATCAAAGATATCCACGAACAGGAAGGAGAACACAACGATGATGAAGTTGATGATGCCAACGTTGCTGAAATCCACGTTGAAGCACTGACCGAAGGTCATGCCCAGCTTGGAGAAATCCGTCAGCGCCATCGTCGGGAAGAGCGTGTAGAAGCCGTTCGCCGGATCGGGCGTGTAGATGCCCGCGACCTGGCAGAGCATGCCGATGATCCACGTCGCCAGAATGCCCAACAGGATCGCGCCCTTCACATGGTGGATGTACAGCGCCGCCATGATGAACAGACCGACCAGCGCCAGCAGCGCGCAGATGCCGTGGGTATTGAAGTTCTCGGTGAAGCTCGTGATCGTCACCAGCGTGGAGGAATCGACCGCCAGACCCGCGTTCTGCAAGCCGATGAAGCAGATGAACAGACCGATGCCGACGGATACACCGCGCTTGAGCGTCAGCGGGATGGCGTTGAAGATCGCCTCGCGGACGTTCGTCAGGCTCAGCACGATGAAGATGATGCCTTCAACGAAAACCGCCAGCAGTGCGACCTGCCAGGTGTAGCCCATGCCCAGCACAACCGTGTAGGCGAGGAACGCGTTCAGACCCATGCCGGCGGACAGCGCGAACGGCAGGTTCGCCATCAGTCCCATGCACGCCGTGCCGATAAAGGACGCAAGCGCGGTCGCCAGCAGAACGGCGGTGGAATCCATGCCCGCAGCGCCCAGGATGCTCGGGTTGACAGCCAGGATGTACGCCATGGTCATAAAAGTGGTGATACCCGCCATGACTTCCGTCTTGACATTGGTTTTGTGTTTGCTCAGCTTAAAGATCTTCTCAAACACAGGTTTCATTCCCTTCTCTCGTATATTCCCCTCACGCAAAAGAGGAGGGATGGGGCTTCCCTCCGGATGCCGGACAAAATCCGGTCAATAAGCCTCATGATTATAGCACGCTCAAGCGGGCAAAACAACCTGTTTTTTGAGAATTTGAAAGGTTTTTGAGAATGACAGACTTTATTGAACGCCGTACCTTCTTTTTCACGTTCCATAAAAATGTTCGGGTTTTCAGCTGATCGTGATGACGCGTCCCAGTTCTGCCGACGTCCTGTGGGAAATGGAGATGACCGTCCTGTCTTGCGCGACGCGCTTGAGCGCCGCAAGCACGGCTTTTTCCGTCTCCGCGTCAAGGTTCGCCGTGATCTCATCAAACAGCAGCATCTTCGGCTCAGCCGCCGCCGCTCTGGCGATGGAAAGAAGCTGCCACTGACCCTGAGAGAAGATCTCCGGCGTGCAGGGCGTGTCGTATCCCTTTTCCATGCTTTCGATGGCTTCCCTCAGTCCGGTCAGCTCCGCGACATTGCGGACGCTCTTCTCGCTGATGGCGTCGCCGTACAGCGTAATCTGGTCCCTTACCGTTCCCGGAACCATGTGGAACGACTGCTCAACATAGCCAAAGAGCTTCCGTCTTTCCTCCGGTCGAATATCTGCCGCCGGTACGCC
>CAKTXP010000205.1 GCA_934631055.1 uncultured Clostridia bacterium
CTCCCTGCTTCTCCCATTGGGAGAGAACGAGCCAGCGGGCTGGAGAGGGCTTTTTAGGGAGAAAAGCATGGAGCAAAGCTACAAAAAGCGCGCCCGTCGGGAAAAGGTCATGGAATACGTCTTTCTGGCGGCGGCGTGCATGTCCATCTTGTGCGTTGCGCTCATCTGTGTGTTTCTGTTTGCCAACGGATTGCCCGCCATGGGCGAGATTGGCGTATTCAAATTCCTGAGCGGAACGAGATGGAAGCCCGGCGCGGATATCTACGGCATCTTCCCGATGATTCTGGGCAGCATCTATGTGACGGCGGGCGCGCTGGTGCTGGGCGTGCCGGTCGCGCTGCTGACGGCGATTTATTTGGCGTTTTTCTGCCCGAAAAATCTGTATCGAATCGTCAAACCTGCGGTCGAGCTGCTGGCGGGCATCCCGTCGGTCGTCTACGGCTTTTTCGGCATCGTGGTGCTGGTGCCGGTGGTGCGTGCGCTGGGCGAACCGTGGGATGGAAGCGGCAACTCGATGCTTACGGCGTCCATCCTGCTGGCAATCATGATTCTGCCGACCATCATCGGCGTGGTCGAGCCTGCCCTGCGCGCCGTTCCGCAAAGCTATTATGAAGGCGCGCTGGCGCTGGGCGCAACGCATGAGCGGAGCGTCTATACCGCCGTCGTGCCCGCTGCGTCGAGCGGCATTCTGGCGGGCATTGTGCTGGGCATCGGCCGCGCGATGGGCGAAACGATGGCGGTCATCATGGTGGCGGGCAATCAGCCGCGCATGCCCAAGGGCATCCTGCAAGGCGTCCGCACGCTGACGGGCAATATCGTGATTGAAATGGGCTACGCCGCTGGACTGCACAGAGAGGCGCTCATCGCGACGGGCGTTGTGCTGTTCGTGTTCATCCTGCTCATCAATCTGTCGTTCTCCGCGCTGAAGAGGAGGAAAAAGGCATGAGGCGTTATCGCGGTCATTTTGGCTCGTTCCTGCTTTCGCTGCTGACGCATCTGGCGGCGCTCATCACCGTGCTGGTGCTTGGGTTTCTGGTCGCGTATATTTTGGGACGCGGCATTCCGAATCTGCGTCCGGAGATGTTTTCCCTGACCTATACGTCGGAAAACCAGTCCATGCTCCCCGCCATCATCAATACCTGCACGATGACGCTGCTTTCCCTGCTGGCGGCGATACCGTTCGGCATTGGAAGCGCTATCTATCTGGTGGAATACGCGAAAAAGGGCAGCAAGATTGTGAATCTGGTTCGGGTGACGACGGAAACGCTTTCGGGCATCCCGTCCATCGTCTATGGCTTGTTCGGCATGCTGTTCTTCTCCGGCAAGCTGCATCTCGGTTTTTCGATGCTCTCCGGCGCGCTGACGCTGGCGATCATGATCCTGCCGCTGATTATGCGCACGACGGAAGAAGCGCTCCTCTCCGTTCCGGATCTGTATCGGGAGGGAAGCTTTGGCTTGGGCGCGGGCAGGCTGAGGACGGTGATGTGCATCGTGCTGCCGACGGCTGTTCCGGGCATCCTGTCGGGCATCATCCTCGCCATTGGGCGCATCGTCGGCGAGACTGCCGCGCTGATGTATACCTCGGGAACGGTCGCCAAGGTTGCGGGGCTGTTTGATTCCGGTAGCACGCTGGCGCTGCACATGTATAAGCAGGCGTCCGAAGGGCTTTACACCGAGCAGGCATACGCGACGAGCGTCATTTTGCTGCTGCTGGTGTTCATCATCAACTTCATTTCCGGCAGAATCGCCAGGCAGATCACGAAAGGCAGGTAAACACGTCCATGAGCAATAAATTCACTGTCAGGGACATGAACCTATATTATGGCAATTTTCACGCACTCAAGGATATCAAACTCGATATGGCGGCTCATGAGATCACGGCGTTCATCGGGCCTTCGGGCTGCGGCAAATCGACCTTCCTCAAGAGCCTGAACCGGATGAACGATTTAGTTGAAGGCTGCAAAATCACTGGCGACATTCGGCTGGATGGCGAGGATATCTATGCGAAGGACATGGATGTCAGCGTGCTGCGCCGTCGGGTCGGCATGGTCTTTCAGAAGCCGAATCCATTCCCGATGAGCATATACGACAACATCGCCTATGGTCCGCGGACGCACGGCATTACCAGAAAGGCGGAACTGGATGAAATCGTCGAAAGGAGCCTGAAGGACGCCGCCATTTGGGATGAGCTGAAAGACAGGCTCAAAAAGAGCGCCCTCGGTCTCTCCGGCGGGCAGCAGCAGCGCCTGTGCATCGCCCGTGCGCTCGCCGTTCATCCGGAGGTCATCCTGATGGACGAGCCGACGAGCGCCCTTGACCCGATCTCCACATCCAAAATCGAAGATCTGGTCATGGATATCAAGAAGGATTACACCATCATCATGGTGACCCACAACATGCAGCAGGCGGCGCGTGTATCGGACAAGACGGTCTTCTTCCTGCTGGGCGAGATCATCGAGAGCGGCGAGACGGAGCAGATGTTCTCCATGCCCAGAGATAAACGCACGGAGGATTACATCACCGGTCGATTCGGCTGAGGAGGGCATAAACATGACGACGCGCAAATATTACAATATGGAGCTGCAAACCCTGAATGAAGAGCTGACGCGAATGGGCGAGATGATCTGCCAGGCGATCAGCGGGGCGATCAGCGCGCTGCTGGAACGCAACAACGAAAAGGCGCGGGAGATTATCGCCTTCGATGATGAGATTGACCGCCAGAATCAGACCATCGAGCAGCTCTGCTACAGGCTGCTGCTCTCCCAGCAGCCTGTGGCGGGCGACCTGCGTATGGTTTCCGCCGCGCAGAAGATGACGACGGATATGGAACGCATCGGCGACCACGCGGCGGATATCTCGGAAATCGAGCTGATGCTGGAAAAGCTGACGCCGCTTTACAACGATCATCTGCGCCAGATGGCGACGGAGACGAGCGTCATGCTGATGAAGAGCATCGAGTCCTTTGCCGAGAGGGACGAGAAAAAGGCGCAGTGGGTCATCGACCGGGACGACGTGGTGGACGATCTTTTCGATACGGTCAAGAACGACCTCATCGACGCCATCCACAAAGACCCCGCCAACGGCGAGCAGGCGACCGACCTGCTGATGGCGGCGAAATACTTTGAGCGTATCGGCGACCACGCGACCAATATCGCGGAATGGGCGATCTTCGCCATCACGGGGAAGCACACGCTCGGTTGAACGGAAAAGAAAGCTCATCTGTCTTAACTTAAATTTTACATTATATTCTTAACTGCTTTACAAAGGCTTGTTAAGATGGAATCGAACGGTTTCCCGCGCGGCGCTTCTTCCGAAGGCGGAGAAGGGCGCGGGCAAAAAATCGGTGATTTAAGGGAGAAATGAACAGATGGGTATGACAAACGTGCTGAATATGCTGTGCGGACTGGCGTTATTCCTGTACGGCATGCATGTCATGGGTGAAGGTCTGACCCGCGCTTCCGGCGGCAAGCTGGAAAGCATTCTTGAAAAGCTGACGAAGAGCAAGCTGAAGGCTGTGCTTCTGGGCGCGGGCGTGACGGCGGTCATCCAGTCCTCGTCGGCGACGACGGTCATGGTGGTCGGATTCGTCAACTCCGGCATCATGCGCCTGTCTCAGGCGGCGGGCGTCATCATGGGCGCCAACATCGGTACGACCATCACCAGCTGGATTTTATCGCTGACGGGCATTCAGGGCGACAACCTGCTCCTGACGCTGTGCAAACCGGCGACGTTCACGCCGATTCTGGCGATGATCGGCGTCGTCTTCCTGCTGTTCACCAAGAGCGACAAGAAGCATGACGCGGGCAGCATCATGGTCGGCTTTGCCGTGCTGATGACGGGCATGGAGATGATGAGCGGCGCGGTCAAGCCGCTGGCGAACGTGCCGGAGTTCACGAACATCCTGCTGATGTTCACCAACCCGAT
>CAKTXP010000206.1 GCA_934631055.1 uncultured Clostridia bacterium
ACCGCCGCTTTCGCGGCGCTCACGCTGACGGCTTCCGCCGCCTTTGCCGCCACCGCCAACGCGACCATCGTCGCCCCGAATACCGAAAAAATCACCGCACCGTTTGCCGGAACGCTGCTCGCCTTTGACCTCCAGCAGGGCGACAGCGTCTCCGCGGGCGAAACGCTCTTCACCATGGATACCACGCCCGTTTATGCGACGCAGGCAGGCACCGTCTCCGCCGTATTCGCGCAGGTCGGCGACGACGCTTCCGGCGTCGCGGCGCACTATGGCTCCCTCGCCGTCATCGAGCCGAAAAACGCGCTGTATGTCGCCGCTTCCACCCAGCAGGCATATGACGACGCCGATAACCGCTATATCCATGCCGGCGAAACGCTCTACCTCAAGCGCAGCAGCGACAAGGGAACGGGCATCGTCACCAGCGTTTCCGGCAGCAATTACATCGTTGAGATCCTGACCGGCGATTTTGATGTGAACGATACCATCCGCTGCTTCCGCGAGAGCAGCATGCCCAGCGACAGCGAGGTCGGGCGCGGCAAGGTCACGCGCTATGACGATGTACGGGTCAACGCTTCTTCCGGACGCATCGCCGCCGTGCATGTCAAGGCAGGCGATAAGGTGGAAGTCGGCGACCTGCTCTTTGAGGTCATCGACGCGCAGAGCGCGCGCGGCGCGTCTATGAATATTGCCTCTTCCTCCAACGGCGTTGTCAGCAGGCTGGCAGCTTCGTCCGGCGCACAGGTCTACCGCGGACAGCTGCTCTGCGAGGTTGCCGATCTGAGTACGCTGGAGCTGAGCGTCGAACTCGATGAGCTGGACCTCACCAGCGTCAGCGTCGGCGATACGCTGACCTATACGCTGGATGCCTACGGCGATGAAACCTTCTCCGGCACGGTCACGAAGATCTACTCCATCGGCACGGCAAAACAGAACGCGACCTATTTCGACGTCCGCGTCACCCTGCCGACCGGAAAGACGCTCCTGCCCGGCATGAACGGAACGGTCACCCTCGGCAAATAAGTCATTCTGCCCATTTCATTTAACGACAAAGGAGGTGCTTATCTTTGGCGCAGCCCTTTTCCCCTGAGCAGCGGGATGCCATACGCTCCCGCCTTTTGGAAAGCGCACGTCAACACATCGTTTCCGACGGCGTCAAAAAAACGTCGCTGGATATGCTGACCTCCGACGCGGGCATTTCCAAATCATCGTTCTATAAATTCTACGACAGCAAGGAACAGCTCTTTTTGATCATCGCCGCCGAATGGGAGGCACAGGTCATCTCCTGCGTACAGAAAGCACTGGAAAACGCCGCCGGGCAAAGCGACAAAGAGCGGGCGGCCGCCATGGTCTGCTCTGCCTTTGAAACCATCCATCATCTGGGCATCTGCCGTTTTCTAAGCGAAGACCTGTCCGATCTGGTCAAGCTGATCCCCGAATCCGATGCCAAAATACACTATCTCTCCTCCGCGCACGGCATCTTCGATATGCTCCATCAATCGCAGATTCACTTCTCCGCGCCGGATGAAACCGTTCTGGCCTGCATCCAGATTCTCTATCTCTCCATTCTGCATATCGACCAGATTGGTTTGAGCTTCTTTCCCGCTTTGCGCATGCTGGTCGTCGGCGCATGCGCGGAGCTTGTCGTCTGAACTTTGAATCCTTCCCGCTTTGTCAACAGGTTGAGCCATTCTCCCCCAAATGGGGAAAATGGCTTTTTTGTTTTTTCTTAGTGTTTTATGCATTGGATCGGATTTTCCTTGACAAACATCCGAAATCGGATTACACTGTTCTTTACTCAATTTATGTCCGATTTCGGATGTTTACATGTTATCGGAAAGGCGATTTTCCGTCCATCCGTTCCCCGATTCCGTTTTGAAGGAGGTTCCTTTTTTGAAAAATTCGTGTATCGGCACACAGCTTACCGAGTATAACCGCCTCTATAAGGAAAACAACGCGATCTACCACGACGTCTGCAGCCGCTTCGGGCTTTCCGACAGCACATTCTGGATCCTTTACACCCTGCGCGCGGAAGAGCCGCCCATTACGCAGAGCGATATCTGCATCACGCTCTTCCAACCCCGCCAGACTGTCAATTCGTCGCTCAAAAAGCTGGAGCGTGAAGGTCTGCTTACCCTTTCCGGCGAGGGCGGGCGGCGCGGCAAGCCCGTCAGCCTGACGCCGCGCGGGCTGGAACTCGCCGCCAAAACCGTCGATCGGGTCATCGAGTCCGAACAGCAAGCACTGCTCGATCTCTCGCCCGATGAGCAGAAACATCTGCTTGATGCCATGCGCCGCTACAACGCCATGCTGAATACGCGCATGCACGACATTCTCTTTGCGCAGGAGGATATCCATGAGTAAGCATCCCATCCAGCTTTCCGACCACTTTACCTATCCCCGCCTGCTCAGATTCGTAACGCCGTCCATCCTGATGATGATTTTTACTTCGATTTATTACGTTGTGGATGGCTTTTTCGTCTCAAACTATGTCGGCAAAACGCCTTTCGCCGCGCTGAATTTTATCATGCCGTTCATCATGATCCTCGGCGGCATGGGCTTCATGGTCGGCACGGGCGGCAGCGCGCTCGTCGCCAAGGAGCTGGGATGCGGACAGAAGGAAAGGGCAAACCGCATCTTCTCCATGCTGATCGCTTTCGTCATCATCACGGGCATTGCGCTGTCCGTTCTGGGCATCGTCTTCATCCGCCCCATCGCGCAGCTCATGGGCGCAAGCGAAACAATGCTCGAGGACTGCGTACTTTACGGACGTGTCATCATCGCCTTTACGACCGCCTTCATGCTGCAAAACGTATTCCAGAGCTTTCTGATCGTCGCCGAACGCCCGCGCATCGGGCTTGCTATCGTCATCGCGGCGGGCGTAACAAACATGGTGCTCGACGCGCTGTTCATCGCGGTATTCCATTGGGGGCTGGCGGGCGCGGCGCTGGCGTCGGGCATTGGTCAGTGCCTTGGCGGTTTTATCCCGCTTTTCTATATTCTGCGTACCAAGAACCTGCCGCTCAAATTCACCCGTTTCCGCTTTGATTTCCGTCCCATCCTCAAGACCTGCGCGAACGGCTCGTCCGAATTCATGAGCAACATCTCCACGTCGTTCGTGTCCATGCTTTACAACATCCAGCTCCTGCGCCTGCTTGGCGAAAACGGCGTTTCCGCTTACGGCGTGCTGATGTATGTCCAGCTTATCTTTATCGGAACCGCCATCGGTTACAGCATCGGCAGCGCGCCCATCATCAGCTTCCATTACGGCGCAGGCAACCACGACGAGCTGAAAAACATGCTGCGCAAGAGCCTGACGCTGATGCTCATCTCTGGCGTCGTCCTCACCGCTCTGGCGCTGGGGCTCTCCTCGACGCTGGCGAATATCTTC
Source organism: uncultured Clostridia bacterium (assembly GCA_934631055.1). Taxonomy (GTDB): domain Bacteria; phylum Bacillota; class Clostridia; order Christensenellales; family Aristaeellaceae; genus Ventricola. The sequence continues at coordinate 3,389 of CAKTXP010000206.1, forward strand.
GTCGGCTATGACGCCGAGCTTTTCGCGCTGACCCGTCACGCGTTCTCCATCTTCTCGTTCTCCTTCCTGCTGGCTGGGCTGAATATCTTTGCTTCCAGCTTCTTCACCGCGCTGAATAACGGGCTCATCTCCGCCGTCATCTCTTTTGCGCGAACGCTGGTCTTTCAGTCGGCATGCGTCCTCATCCTGCCGGAGCTGGCCGGCGTAGACGGCATCTGGTCGGCGACCCTCGCCGCGGAAGCGATGGCATGCCTGGTCTCCTTCGCGTTCATGTATGCAAAACGAAAGGCGTATCATTACGCTTGAGAATAGCTTTTTGTATACAGTCTGGGGCTGTAAAGCCCTTTTTTTATACTTTTAAAAAAGCTTGTTAAAGCCGCCGCGAAGCGAAGATGGAAGTCTGAGGGGATTGGAATCACGCGCCCGCTGTGCGGGGTTCAGCGTGAT
>CAKTXP010000207.1 GCA_934631055.1 uncultured Clostridia bacterium
AACGTGCTGGTCTTCCCGGATCTGCAGGCGGGCAACATCGGCTACAAGCTGGTGCAGCGTCTGGGCAACGCGAAGGCGATCGGCCCGGTCATTCAGGGTCTTGCCAAGCCGGTCAACGACCTGTCCCGCGGCTGCTCCGTCGAGGATATCGTGGACGTCGTGGCGATCGCTGCGGTCAAGGCGCAGGCTTAATTCAGACTCTTGAAGGGGCTGTCGCGCAAGCCCTCTCCGACCTTCGGTCACCTCTCCCCGGAGGGAGAGACAAGACGGGAGACGAAAGTCTGCTGATCTTGGCTTCCCTCCTTTTTTGAGGGGGAGCTGTCACAAAGTGACTGAGAGGGCAAGGCTGCGCGGCACCCCCTTTTATTATCAAAAAGCAAGGAGAATACTCCCATGAAGATTCTGGTCATCAACGCTGGCTCTTCGTCCCTGAAGTTCCAGCTCATCGACATGGACGACGAGTCCGTCAAGGCGAAGGGTCTGGTCGAACGCATCGGCATCGAGGGCACGCACTTCAAGCAGACCGTGCTTGGCACGGACAAGGTCATCGAGTTCACCCGCAACATGAAGGACCACACCGAAGCCATCTCCGCCGTCCTTTCCGCGCTGACGGACAAGGACAACGGCGCTATCGCTTCTTTGGACGAGATCGGCGCCTGCGGTCACCGCGTGCTGCACGGCGGCGAGACGTTCAAGGAGTCTGTGCTGGTGACGGAAGAGACGATGAAGGGCATCGAAGAGCTCGTACCGCTCGGACCGCTGCATCAGCCGGCGAACATCGCGGGCATCAAGGCATGCCAGGCGGTCATGCCGACCAAGCCGAACGTTGCCGTTTTCGATACCGCGTTCCATCAGACGATGCCCAAGAAGGCGTTCCTCTACGGCGTGCCGTATGAGTATTACACCGATCTGAAGGTTCGCCGCTACGGCTTCCACGGCACCAGCCATCGCTTCATCGCGGGCGAGACGCCGAAGTACCTGGGCAAAAAGCCGGAGGACTGCAAGTTCATCATCTGCCATCTGGGCAACGGCTCTTCCCTGAGCGCCATCGTCGGCGGCAAGGTCGTCGATACGTCCATGGGTCTGACGCCGCTGGAGGGCGTGCTGATGGGCAGCCGTTCGGGCGATGTGGATCCGGCTGTGCTGGAGTACATCATGGATCACACCGGTATGGACATCCATCAGATGCTCAACTGCCTGAACAAGAAGAGCGGCTTCGTCGGTCTGTCCTGCTCGAGCGACATGCGCGACGTGAAGGCGGCTGCGGCGAAGGGCGACGAGCAGGCTCAGGCTGCGCTGGACGTTTGGACGTACCGCATTCAGAAGTACATCGGCGCATACAATGTAGCTGTCGGCGGCGCGGACGCTATCGTCTTTACGGCGGGCATCGGCGAGAACGACTGCGAATCCTGCGCGCATGTCATCGACGGTCTGGGCTTCATGGGCGTGAAGATCGATCCGGCGAAGAATACCCGCGATACCGTGGGCATCATCAGCACGGACGATTCCAGCATCAAGGTGCTGCGCATCCCGACCAACGAGGAGCTTCCGATCGCGCGCGATACGCTGGAGATCGTTTCCAAGCTGTAAGCCCCTCATGGTCAGGAAGGCAGACCGGACCGGAGCAGAGCGAGAAAACAAAAGAAAAAGCGGATGAGCGGGACGTTTTCGGGAAAAATCGCCGAAAACAACATTCTGCTTGACAAGCACGGAGAAACTGCGTATAATATGGAACGGTCAACTTTGAGGTGGAACGATGAAGCTGGATATTACCAAGGGCATTCAGAGAAAGGGCGTTGACGTCCCGTTTTCTCTGACCGATGTCTGGGGAGAGGATCATTGGAATGGAGATACCATTGAGTATGTCCAGCCGGTTTCCTTTTCCGGCACATATATGCTCGCCGATGAGACCGTACTTGTGCGCGGCGAGGCCCGCGCTGTGATCCAGTCCCCCTGCGCCAGATGCCTGACGCCGACAGAAACCGCGGTCACCGCTGAGGTGGACGAGGCTTTTATCCGCGACAAGGGCGACGGCGAAGCCGAGGCGGACGAGGATCAGTACACATACACGGGCCATGTGCTTGAGCTGGATGACGCAGTACGAACTGCCATCCTGCTTGAATTGCCCTCACGCATCCTCTGCAAGGAGGACTGCCGCGGGCTGTGCGCCCAGTGTGGCGCAAACCTGAACGTCAATGCGTGTTCATGCCAGAAGGATCTGACCAGCAGAAATCCTTTTTCGGCATTAGCATCTTTGCTGAACGAGGATGAGGAGGTGTAAACAATGGCTCTTCCCAAGGGAAAAATCTCGAAGTCCCGCGGCCGTATGCGTCGCGCGAACTGGAAGCTGTCCGCGCCCGGAATCGTTAAGTGCCCGCGCTGCCAGCAGATGAAGCTCGCCCACCGTATCTGCAAGCACTGCGGTTACTACGATGGCAAGCAGGTCATCAACATGGAAGCCGAAACCGCTTCCGAGAAGTAAGAACTGCTTCTTTAACCCCCGGTCTGTGCCGGGGGTTTTTGTGTATGCTTTTGAATTTGCTCATATATTGTTTGTTCTGTCCTTTAAAATATACTTTTCGGGGATAAAGCCGTTTCAATTGTAGAATGCTTTGCATTCTGCTCAGCCTGTAGACAAAAAGCTATTCTCCCCCCCCCGAAGGGGGAGAATAGCCCTTTCCACAAATGAAAGAATAGCTGAATTTCTTAATATTGCTATTCAAGCCAAGTTTGCTTATGTCAACAAGCTGTGTAGAATGCTTTGCATTCTACTCTGAAACTAGGTTTTATGATTGATTTTTAGTAAACGTTGGGCTGCCGCTCAAACCCCATCTTCGCTTCGCGGCGGCTTTAAAATGCTTTAGGAACTAAATCGGGGAGAGAGGAAACGTAAAATGGTCTCAACGGCTTTACTGGCGCTCATCTACTTATCCTTTATCAGTCTGGGCTTACCAGATTCCATGCTCGGCAGCGCGTGGCCGGCAATGAGCGCGGCGCTGAATGCGCCGTTGTGGGGAGCGGGACTGGTGCAGATGCTCATCTCTTTCTGCACCATCATTTCCAGCCTGAACAGCGCAAAGCTCATCCGAAAATTCGGAACGGGCAGGCTGACGGCAATCTCTGTCGCGACGACGGCTTTGGCGCTGCTGGGCTTTTCACTTGCGCCGAACTATGTCTTTCTGCTGATGATGGCGATTCCGCTTGGCTTAGGCGCGGGCGCTGTGGACGCGGGTCTGAACAACTATGTGGCGCTGCACTGTGAAGCGAAGCACATGAGCTGGCTGCATTGTTTCTGGGGCGTTGGAACGATCATCGGTCCGATGATCCTCTCGGCACTGCTCAAATCGGGCAGAACGTGGGTTTCTGGCTATCGGGCTGTCGGCGCGATTCAATGCGGCGTGAGCCTGCTGTTGTTCCTGACGCTGAGCCTGTGGAAGCGCGGCGACATCCAGCAGGAAGAGAATGAAGCGAAAACGCTGTCCGTGTCGGAGGTTCTGCGGCTTCCGGGCGCAAAAGCGGGCATGACGACGTTCTTCTGCTACTGTGCGCTGGAATCGACGCTGGGGCTTTGGGGCGCGACATATATCTCGCAGGTGCGGGGCGTGGATGAAGCAGCCGCCGCGTCGTTCGGCGCGATGTTCTACATGGGCATCACCATTGGGCGCGCGATATCCGGCTTTGTGGCGATGAAGCTTCTGCCCAAGCAGATGGTTTGGCTGGGCGAAGCGCTGCTTGCTGTCGGCTGTGTGATGATGATTCCGGCGGGAAGCACGCTTTCCGGACTGGGACTGGTCGTCTGCGGACTGGGCTGTGCGCCGATTTAT
>CAKTXP010000208.1 GCA_934631055.1 uncultured Clostridia bacterium
CCCCCTTCGGGGGAGAATAGCTTTTTGTCTACAGTTTGAGACAGCGCTTGCTGTCTGACTTCTTTTTGCTGATTAAACCTCGATGATCCCTGCGCCCATCGCTTTTGCTTCCCGTTCGTCATGCGTAACGAGGACAATGGTCTTTCCCTGCGAAAGCGCGCGTGTGCGCTCGATGACGCACGATTTTGTTTCCTCATCCAGCCCTTTAAACGGCTCATCCAGCAGCAGCACATCGCCCTCCGCGAGCAGCGCGCGCAGGATGGCGACACGCCGACGCATGCCGCCGGAAAGCTCACGCACGGGCTGAGCCATGCAGCCGCCCAGCTCCATCGCTTCGAGTTCCCGTTGGATGACCTCTTCCGAAAGGCTCGGCGCGGTCAGGCGGATATTGCCCACAGGCGGCATGAATTCCAGCAGCCTGTCTTCCTGAAAGACGACCGCGAGCTTTGCCCCCTGCATGCCGGAGACGGTCCCGCTGTCCGCGCTCTCCAAGCCCATCAGGATGCGCAGCAGCGTCGTCTTGCCCACGCCGGATTGCCCCATGACCGCCGTCGTTTTTCCCGCTGGAAAGACGACCGAAAAATCGCTGAGAACCGGCTTGCCGTCAAAGGCTTTATACAAATGCGAGATGACGATATCCGTCACAGCCGGGTCAGCCTCCTTTCCAGCCGCGCCAGCAGGAAGCCGAACAGCTTCTCCACGCCGACGCTGAGGCACACGATGACCACCGTCCATGCAAGCAAATCGGGCGTATCCAGATAGACCTTCGCCTGCTGAAGCCGCTCGCCGATGGAGCCGACCGGCATGCCGATGACCTCCGCCGCGACGCCCGCCTTCCAGCAAAGCCCCAATCCGACCGTACAGCCCGCGCGGAAATACGGCATGACCTGCGGCAGATAGACATAGCGGATCCGGCGCATCGGCGGCAGGCGAAAGACACGCGCCATCTCCAGCAGCTCCCCATCCGTCGCCCGAATGCCGGAAATCACGTTCGTATACAGGATGGGAAAGACCATCACGAACGCGATGAACACCGCCAGGTTCGTCGAGCCGATCCAGATGAGCGCCAAAATGATGAACGACGCGACCGGTATCGTTTTCATCGCCAGAACGAGCGGCGCAAGCAGCTCCTCGACCCTGCGAAAGCGCGCCGCCAGCGCCGCCAGCAGCGTTCCGCAGACTGCCGCCAGCATAAAGCCGCCGACGATACGCACGAATGAACCGCCGATGGACAGCCAGAAGCGCTTTGTTCCCGCCAGTTCAAACAGCGTTTGCGCGACGCGTACCGGCGAGACGAGCAGGATATCACGATGAAGGGCCATGCTGCCCAGCTGCCAAACCAGCAGCCAGAACAGCACAGCCCAAAGCGCAATGGATTTTTCCTTCTTCATTACTTCGCGTTGTAGTAGAAGTCATCCGCCGGGAGCGCGCCGCCCACTGCCTTCGGGTTCTGCTCAAAGAGGACGTTCAGATAGCCGGAGAGTTTCTGCTGCATATCCGCGCCGGTGATGCAGGTGATGTTGCAGGCGGGAATCGCCTTCTGCGCGACAGCGGCAGGCACGATCTCATACTTGCCGACGAGCTGAGCGGCGTCCTCCACGTTCGCGTTGACATACTCGACGGATTCCGCATAGCTCTTCAGGAACGCTTCGACGGCTTCCGGATTTTCCTGTGCGTACTGCTTGCGCACAATGACCACGCCGGTGATGAGCTGAGACGGCGCTTCGGAATTCGTCTGAATCGCGTCCCACTCGGCGGTCAGGTCAAGGCGCACCTGAATCTTATCGCTCTTGGTCTGCGCGGTCGTCACGAACGGCTGCGGAAGCATCGCGATGGCGTTATCTTCCGCCAGCAGCGCCGCCAGGCACTCCGCGTGTTCGCTCTTCCACTCGATCGTCACGTCCTTTTCCGGATCGATGCCGTTTTCGGAGAGGATATAGTTGAGCGCGTATTCCGGCGTCGCGCCCTTGCCGCTGGCGTAGATGGTCTTGCCGCGCAGGTCTTCAACGGAGTTCACGCTGTCGCCGCTCTCGACGATATACAACACGCCGAGGGTATTGACCGCCAGCACCTGCACTTCGCCCTGCGTGTTATTATACAGCACAGAAGCCAGATTCGCCGGCACAGCCGTGATATCCGTTTCGCCCTTGACGAGCTTCGGGGTCACTTCATCGACCGCCGCGGCGATATCAAAGGTATACGCATTGCCATCGACGGCGCCGCTCTCCGCTTCATCCATGAGCTTGACCATGCCCATTGCGGTCGGTCCCTTGAGGGCGGTCACGTTCACATCGTTCTCAGCCAGCGCAGCCGCGCCGAGGGTCATCACCGCCGCGCAAAGCATGGCGGCAAGTTTTTTGAGTTTCATAAAAGCAAGCATCCTTTCTTTTTATACAACATCGGCTTTCGCCGCGGGATACATGGTAAAACGGATACGTCGGGGAACGAGTGGGGCTTTGCCCCACACCCCACAAGGGAACTGAGTTCCCTTGACCCTTCACTACGCTGTCGCAAAGCGACAGCTTCTGATAAGTATATTGAAACCGCCGCGAAGCGAATCGGGAAGTCCAGGAACCTCAGGTTCCTGGTGGGGTTTGGGGATTGGAGCCACGCGCCCGCTGTGCGGGATTCAGCGTGGCGGAAATCGGAAATCGCAAGGAGCGCGTCTGCCGCAGGCAGAGAAGAGCGCGACTATGCGAGTTTCCCGGATCAAAGCCCCAAGCCGTCCCCCCTTCTCCTTATTCTATCTCACAGCAGCAGGAAACGCAAGACTCATGCGCCGTATAGCAGCTTTTCCAGCGCGGGAATGTCGCGTATGAAGAACGCGCCCTCTCCGCTCGTCAGGCAGCCTTTGCTTTGCAGAGCGCCCAGCTCGCGGAACAGCGCCGCGCGGCTCACACCTAACCGGCTCGCCAGCTCTTCCCGCGTGCCATGCAGGCAGACCCTGCCGTTCTCGTCCTTCTCCGTCAGCAGGAACGCAAGCACTTTTCCCCGACAGCTCTGCATCGTCAGCATTTCGATTCGAGAGAGAAGGAATTGTATCTTCGTGTTGCACAGCGACGCATACGCCGTCGCCAGCCCTGCGTCGCGGTTCATTGCCTCGATGAGTTCATTCTTTTCGATGAACCGCACGGTCGTATCCTCCGCGCACTGTAAAACGGTCTGCATCGTACTCGCCGCCAACAGATTGCATATGCCGAAGCAATCCCCCGCGCCGAGCGTATTGAGCTGTACTTCCCGCCCGTCGAGCGCGACCGCGTAAACATCCACCCTGCCGCGTTCCACCACGCCGACGCAGGACACGCCGCGCGCGTTGTCGCTGAGCATCTGTCCGGCGTGGAAGCGCACCTGCCGCGAAGAGATGCCCGCGGGCAATCGGGCGAGGAACGCCGCTTCCGGGCTTTCGGTCTGTTCTTCCCGCATACTCTGCCTTTCTAGCGTTAGCTATCGCTAACATAACCAGATTATACAGGATGACCCCCGTTGCGGTCAAGCCCTGATTTTTGATTCAACCATCTCATTTGATACTGACAAGGCGGGATAAAGTCTGATAGAATTAGTTTGAGCTAACTAATTATTGGCTTCTATGACACTTGTTAACCCGTACTGTTCAAAGTCAGGTAACGCTTCGCCGCCTGACTCATCGTTCATTATGAACTGTACAATGGATAACGTTGGGCTGCCGACCCGGGAAGCTCGCATAGAAACGCAAGCGTTTCTTGTGATTTCCGATTTCCATCACGCTGAATCCCGCACAGCGGGCGCGTGATTCCAATCCCCTCAGACTCCCTTCTCCGCTT
>CAKTXP010000209.1 GCA_934631055.1 uncultured Clostridia bacterium
AGTCCTGATGCGTCTGATAGTGCTTTTTGATGGCGTCGAAGGTCTCGTCGCTCAGGTCATGCTCGATCTTACAGGCATCGTGCAGGGCGACTTCTTTGCTGACGCCCAAACTCATGAGAAGCTGACTGAGAATGGTATGGCGCTCATAGATATGGGTAGCGATATGCTTCCCCTCTTCGGTCAGGTGGATATGGTTATCCTCATCGACGGTGACCAGCCCGTTCTCGCGCATCTGCCGCAGGACGATAGAGACCGTCGGGCGGGAATAGGAGAGGTAGGAACAGATATCGATGGCATGGACTTCATTCTGCTGCTGAGAGAGGATATAGATGGTTTCCAAATAGTTTTCGATGGCTTCGGATACTGCCATAAGATCGCCTCCAAGTCTGTCCGCCGAGGCGGAGGAGTGATGAAACGGGCTGGAACGCGGCGGGAAAGGCTCGCGCCGCAGAGAGGAAAAAAGAGGAATGCCCGGCCTCTTTGAGTTTGCCTTATCTAACTCTTGTATCGCACCCATGCGCTTACGCGCGTTTACACTGACCCCATTATACCATAATTTAAAAAAACAGACAACCAGCGTAAAAAAAATTTGGCTTTTTTTTCTTGAGTCAATGCGTTGACAAAAACGTTAGTGGATGCTAATATATTGCCGTTAGAGAAAGCTAATTTGCGCATGCAAATAAAAGTATGCACATGGGAAAGGGAGGATGGATATGCCGCTTACCATGGTGGGCGTCGGCGAAAGCAGACCGATCGTGCGCATCGGCGGAAGCACGCAGGTTCGCGCGCATCTGGAAAACCTCGGCTTTGTTGAGGGCGAAACGGTTCGCGTGGTCTCCGATATATCGGGCAACCTGATCGTTCAGGTCAAGGACGCGCGCGTCGCCATCAGCAGGGAACTGGCTATGAAAATCCTCGTCTGACCGATTTTTCGGCGGCGGGAAAGTATACAAGGAGGATAAAGACAATGACGCTGAAGGAAGCCAAGATCGGCTCGACCGTTACGGTCACGAAGGTCGGCGGCGAGGGCGCGCTCAAGCGCCGCATCATGGACATGGGCATCACCAAGGGCGTGGAGATTTACGTTCGCAAGGTAGCGCCGCTGGGCGATCCGGTGGAGGTCACTGTTCGCGGCTATGAGCTGAGCCTGCGCAAGGCGGATGCTGCTCTGATCGAAGTCAAGTGATCCCGCGGGGAATATCCCCCGCTTTTATTTCAGGATAAAGGTTAGCAAATTCTAACCGAGGAGGAAAGATCATGGAGATTAAGATCGCGCTTGCCGGCAACCCGAACTGCGGCAAGACAACGCTTTTTAACGCGCTGACGGGCGCCAATCAGTTCGTCGGCAACTGGCCGGGCGTTACGGTAGAAAAGAAGGAAGGACGCCTTAAGGGCGAGAAGGATGTCATCATCACCGACCTTCCGGGCATCTACTCCCTGAGCCCGTACACGATGGAGGAAGTTGTCGCCCGTAACGTGCTGATCGATCAGCGCCCGGACGCGCTGCTCAACATCATCGACGCGACCAACCTGGAGCGCAACCTCTACCTGACCACGCAGCTGGCTGAGCTGGGCATCCCGATGGTCGTCGCGCTGAACATGATGGACGTCGTCCGCAAGAACGGCGACCGCATTGACGCGGCGAAGCTTTCCAACCATCTGGGCGTGCCGGTCATCGAGATCTCCGCGCTGAAGGGCGACGGCGTGATGGAAGCGGCTCAGCGTGCCGTACAGATGGCGCGCAGCGGCAAGAAGACCATTCCGCAGCATCGCTTCGCGGGCAGCATCGAGCATGCGTTGGCGCACATCGAGGAAGTCGTTCTCCACGACATGCCGGAAGAACAGCAGCGCTGGTTCGCCGTCAAGATCTTCGAACGTGACGAGCAGCTGATCGAAAAGTTGAACATCCCGAAGGATAAGATCGCTCATGTCGAGCAGGACATCAAGGCGTGCGAGAAGGAAATGGACGACGACAGCCAGTCCATCATCACCGCCGCGCGTTACAGCTACATCACTTCCATTATCGACGGCTGCATTAAGAAGAGCAGCCGCGGCATGAGCACCAGCGATAAGATCGACCGCATCCTGACCAACCGTATCCTGGGTCTGCCGATCTTCGCTGCCATCATGACCCTGGTTTACTACATTGCTATTTCCACCGTTGGTACCGCGATGACCGACTGGACGAACGACGTCTTCGTCGGCGAGTGGATCCTTCCGGCGGCTCAGAGCTTCTTTGAAGGCATCGGCTGCGCAGACTGGCTGACCGGCTTGCTGGTTGATGGTATCCTGAGCGGCGTCGGCGCTGTTCTTGGCTTCGTCCCGCAGATGCTCGTTCTGTTCCTTGAACTGTGCATCCTTGAGGACTGCGGCTACATGGCGCGTATTGCGTTCATCATGGACCGTATCTTCCGCCGTTTCGGTCTCTCCGGCAAGAGCTTCATCCCGATGCTGGTCGGCACGGGCTGCGGCGTTCCGGGCGTTATGGCTTCCCGTACCATCGAGCAGGAGCGTGACCGCCGCATGACGATCATGACCACCACCTTCATCCCCTGCGGCGCGAAGATGCCAATCGTTGGCTTGATGGCTGGCGCGATCTTCGGCGGCGCATGGTGGGTCGCCCCGAGCGCTTACTTCGTCGGCATTGCGGCAATCATCATCTCCGGTATCATCCTGAAGAAGACCAAGCCGTTTGCCGGCGAGCCGGCTCCGTTCGTCATGGAGCTGCCGGCTTACCACGTCCCGACCGTCAAGAACGTTCTGCGCGGCACTTGGGAGCGTGGCTGGAGCTTCATCAAGAAGGCTGGCACGATTATCACCCTGTCCTCTGTATTCGTCTGGTTCACCAGCTCCTTCGGCTTTGTTGACGGCGCGTTCGGCATGGTCGAGGAGATCGACCAGTCCATCCTTGCGACCATCGGCAATGCGATCTGCTTCATCTTCGCGCCTCTGGGCTTTGGCGATTGGCAGGCGACGGTCGCGACCGTTCTCGGTCTGGTCGCTAAGGAAGAGGTCGTCGGCACCTTCGGCACCCTGTTCGCAGTTGCGGGCGATGCGCTGGAGATGGTCGAGGAAGGCGAGTTCGCTGGTCTGTCCAACATTGCGGCTGCATTCCATTACAGCCAGCTGGCGGCTTACAGCTTCCTGATCTTCAACCTGCTGTGCGCTCCGTGCTTCGCGGCTATCGGCGCGATCAAGCGCGAGATGAACAACGCCAAGTGGACTTGGGCTGCAATCGGCTGGGAGTGCGGCTTCGCTTACGCTTCCGCTCTGATCGTCTACCAGATCGGCGGCCTGTTCACCGGCGATACGACTTTCGGTCTCGGCACTGTGGCGGCGGTCGTCGTCCTCGGCGTGCTGATCTACCTGCTCGTCCGTCCGTATAAGGAGAGCAGCGACATGGAAGTCGAGTACAACGGCAAGTAATCTCCAATCGTATAGGGTGTGTTCCCTTTCTCCAAACTGAGGAAGGGAACATTCCCATATATAGAATGAAGTAAAAACGCAGAGAATAATCGTACCCGAAGATTTTCAAAGGGCGAGAGGAAAGCCCTTTGGCGGGGCGATGGGGCTGAGCCCCATGATATTCCAAAGAAAGGATGGAATCTATGGCAACTGTCATCGTGCTTGTGGTTTTGGCGGCAGTGCTGTTCTTCCTCGGACGCAGCCTGCTTCGGCAGAAGAAGAGCGGCGGCTGCTCCGGCTGCCCGGGCTGCGGTTCGGGTTCCTGCGGAAGCGGAAAGCACTCGTGCTAAATGAACCCTCTCAGTCCCTT
>CAKTXP010000210.1 GCA_934631055.1 uncultured Clostridia bacterium
CCTTAAATCGCGTACCACTTGATCTCGTTCGACGCCAGCTGTAAGTCAAACGCCGTTCCGTCGCCGCGGTAGACGACCGTCGCCTGCGGCGTATAGGTGTTGTTGACGACGCAGTATTTGCCGTTCTTCACATAGGCGTGAACTTCAACATTCGGGTTCGTGGAGAACCAGCGATGCAGCTCGTCTTCGGCGTGTGCGCTCCAGAGTATGGCGCGATACAGGAGTCTGCTGTTGGCAAAGCTGTACGGCAGACCGGAAATATACACCGCGCGTCCTTTCCCAAAATCGTTCGCCGCAAGCTGAACTTCTTTATCCCGCTGGCAGAGGATCGTCGTGCCGGGCAGAGCGTATATCCCCTTCTTCCCCTCGCCGAAGTCGATGGGTTCGGCGCAGTCCGCCGTGATGAAATGGGTCGGCGCTTCCTCCCAATTATACTTGTCATATCCCAGCGTGAAGCCGTTTTCTTTCTCCACGCCCAGCGCAGTCGCCAGCTGGAACAGATGCCCCTGATAGGCATGCCCGCTCGGCTCGCCTACGCCGATGAATCCGCCGCCGCGGGCGATAAACCCGCGAACCGCCGCGCTGATGACAGGATCCTCCCAATACGCGCCGCCGGTATGCGCGGTATCGCTGTCGCCGATGTTCAAAAGCACATCCACATCGTCCAGCACATGCGCATCGGCGAGGATATCCTCAAAGCTGATGAACCGCACATCAAACGGCGCGCCGGAAAGCGCTTCGATGACGCCCGCATAGCTGTAATTCTGCTTGTAGTACAGCGCATGATGCACCATATGACATCCCCACGCGCGCATCTTTCCCCAGCAGTTGAGTACGGCGACGGTCTTGACGCAGTACGGCGTCGTCCCGCGGATATTTTCATACAGCTCGCGAAACTCGTCGCACACGCTCTGCACATAATCGAGGAACTCCGGGAACTGGCAAGCCAGCTTGAGATAGCCGCCGTACCCGATGCGGTCGATCGGCTTGCGCAGAATGGCGCGGCGCGCCGTCACCCAGTTCTCCTTCGCTTCGCGGACGGGGTCGCCGCCCTCATGGAACGTATCCGGAAAGAAATATGGGAGCAGACGCCCTTCCGTATACTTCACGCCGGAGATATCGCTGATGAGCCGCAGGGTCGAGCCGTTTCCCACGCTGCCGACGACGGCGTCCAGACCGATGGTCTTAAACTCCGGCATGAACGGTTCCGTACCGATCCAGTGGTCGCCGAGGAACATCATCGCTTCTTTGCCGCATTCATGAGTGATATCGACCATCTCCCGCGCCAGCGCGGCGACTTCGCGGCGCTGAAACGCCTGAAAATCCCGAAACTCTCTGCTCGGCACGCGGTATTGATTGTTGAAATAGCCCTGGTCGATGATATATTCCGGACGGAAGCGATAGCCGACTTCCTTCTCGAATTTTTCCAGAATATAGGGCGAAACGGACGCCGAATAGCCATACCAATCGACGTACTTTTCCCGCCTGAGCGCGTCGAACACCAGTGTGAACTGATGGAAGAACGTCGTATAGCGGATGACATCCACATAGGGATGCTCTTTGATAAACCGGCGCAGGCGCTCCATCGTAAACTGACGGGTCTTGGGCTGGCGGACATCGAATGTGATCTGATGCTCGACATCCTTCCAGTCGTTGACGACGGCGTTATACATATGCACCGGATCCCAGATGAGGTAGCACAGGAAGGACACCGTATATTCATGATACGGCGCAGGCTGGTCGATGACGACGCACCCATCGGCATAATGCCATTCATCCGGAAACAGCGGCTCGCCGGTCGTCCGGTCGACGACTTCCCACCAGCGGCGGATATCGTCGCGGGTATTAACCTCCAGCAGCTCGGTCGAGAGGTTCTCCATCAGGCGGATTGACAGCGCGCCCTCGCCTGCCGTCTTGAACCCTGTCATGATGTAACACTGCTGCACCTCGTCGGGATTCGCCTTCGCCCATGCGTTATCCTTCCGGGTGGTATAGTATGTCGCGTAGACCTTTGCACCGGTATCACGGAGTTCCTGCGGGAAGTCGGTTCCATCGCAGTCGCGGATAGCGTCCGCGCCCCATCGCTCACACAGTTCCAGCGTTTCGGGAACGACGTCCACATCGGTGGGGATGGTGACGCGTCCGCGGTGTTTTTCAGGCATACTCTCTTCCTCCTCTTCGTAGTCAGGGGAGACGTTGGGGCTATCGCCCCAAACCCCATCTGGGGACCAGTCCCCAGACCCCTTCTTCGCTTCGCGGCGGTTTAAATCAAGTTACCATCCATTTATCGCGAAGCGATAAATGAAGTGGGAAATCCAAGAACCTCAGGTTCTTGGCAGGGTTTGGGACGGAGTCCCAATCGTTTCCCATTATCTTTTTGCATCGTTCGGTTCGCTTTCCGCTTTCTCCTGCCGTAAAGCGAAAATGTGCATATCCTGACCGGAATTGCAAAGCGCCTCACGCGCACTTGCTTTTCTCGGCGCAATACGCTATAATGACCTGACATGCGTCTGCATCGACCTGCCAGGAGGGAAACGTTATGAACGATCAGGAAGTTACGCGCATCACCAGCTTTTCCATCAACCATGATAAGCTGCTGCCCGGTCTGTACGTCAGCCGTGTGGACGGAGACGTGACCACATATGACATGCGCACCCGCCGCCCGAACACCGGCGACTTGATGGACAACAGCACCATGCACTCGCTGGAACACATGTTCGCGACCTATATCCGCAACGGCAGCCTGAAGGATTCCATCATCTATTTCGGACCGATGGGCTGTCAGACCGGCTTTTATCTGCTGGTCCGCGGCGCGGACAACGACGAGGTTCTGCGGCAGATCCGTCTGACGCTGTGCAAGATCATCGCCCACGAGGGCGCTGTCTTTGGCGCGAGCAGCCGGGAATGCGGCAATTATCGCAATCTGAGCCTGGACGCCGCCAAAACGGAAGCCCGACGCTATCTCGCCGAGCTGGACGCGCGCCCTGTGACCTTTATCTACGAGGAGTAAAAAACATATGATCGGCATTATTGCAGCCATGAACGTGGAGATGGAGTCCCTGCGTTCCTATATCGAGAATCCCGTGACCGAAACTGTCAGCGGCATCACCTTCGTCAGCGGCATGCTGGAGGGCAAAGAGGTCGTGACCGCCGTATGCGGCATCGGCAAAGTCTTTGCCGCCATGTGCGCCCAGACGATGATCCTGCGCTACAAGCCGGACTGCATCGTCAATACGGGCGTCGCCGGTACGCTGACGGATAAACTGACCATCGGCTCCATCGCCGTCTCTTCCGCCGTCGTTCAGCACGACATGGACACCAGCGCACTGGGCGATCCGGTCGGCATGATCTCCGGCATCAACAAAGTGCTGCTTCCGGCGAGCGGGGATCTCTGCGATCAGCTGAGCGCCTGCGCAACCGTTCTGGGCATCCGCACGGAGACCGGCGTCATCGCTTCCGGCGACCAGTTCATCTCTTCTTCCGAAAAGAAGGACGCCATCGTCAAGACCTTCGGCGCAATCGCTTGCGAGATGGAGGGCGCTGCCATCGGTCAGGTCTGCTATGTCAACCGCGTGCCGTTCTGTGTACTGCGCGCCATTTCCGACAGCGCAGACGGCTCTTCCCACATGGATTATCCGACCTTCGTGGGCATGGCCGCCGAGCAAAGCGTCAAGCTGCTGCGCACGTTCCTGAAAAACTAATTTTTTTCGTTCTTTCTCCCCCTCTGCTCCCCCTGAGCGGA
>CAKTXP010000211.1 GCA_934631055.1 uncultured Clostridia bacterium
ATAAGCTGATTATATCGGGAAAGCGGGCGGCGGTCAACAGGGGGAGACGAGGGAAGCGGAGAGGGCGGGAGAAAGAAAGGAGCGTGAAAATGGAGAAATACGGCATGGGCGACGTACGGCAGAGCCGGAAAAAATGGGACGCGGCGGAGAACCAGCCGCTGACGGCGCGGGAAAAGGAACTGGTCGAGCGGGGATACACCCTGTTCGACTTTTTCTATGACCAGCTGCGGGAAGACCACGAAGAGATGAAAAAAGCGCGCAGGGTACGCGACCACACGGGAGAGAAGAGCGTGACCGCGCCGGCAAGCAACACGCTGGGAAGCTGCGTGGACAACATGATCGCCGACCAGATCGACAATATGCCGGAGGCGGTGATGCTGCCCGAAAGGGAGGAGACGGCGAACAGCGCGGAAGAGATGGAGGACGTGGTGAGCTTTGTACTCTATCACGCGGGATGGCCGGGAAAATACCAGACGATGATGGAGGACGCCATCGTGACCGGCACAGGCGTGGCGCAGGTATTTTGGGACGAGGATCTCGAAAACGGCGAGGGCATGGTTTCTGTGCTGGCGTGGCATCCGGAGGACTTTTATCCTGACCCGATGTACGAGGATATCCAGGATGGGCGGGGATGCTTCAAGGTCACGCACACGACGGTCGCATGGATCGAGGAGCATTACCCGCATGCCAGAGGATACGTTTCGGGCGAGGAATACGAGGAACGGGAAGCCGGAGAATTTGAAACGCCGGAGGGCGACGAAAGGGCGCTGCTGATTGAGTTCTGGTACAAGCGATATGACGCGGGAAGCCGAAGAACGTTTGTACACATGGCGCAGTTTGCGGGGCATGCCCTGCTGTTCAGCACGGAGACCGGATACGGCGCGGAAGGAGGGGCGTATCCCGAAGGCGTGTATGCGCACGGGGAATATCCCTTCACGCTGTATAAATACCGCGATTCATGGCGGAAGCCTTTTGGCAAGGGGCTTATCCACGATTACAGCCGGACACAGGAAGCTATTGACCGATACGCCAAATACATCGACGACAATGCGCGGGAATCGAGCGTTCAGCGGCATTTCATCCGGAGAGGAAGCGGCGTCAGCCCCGACGATGTGGCGGACATGCGAAAGACCATCGTCGAATGGGAGGGCAACGACATCCGAGAGGTGATGCAGACGGTACAGGCGGCGCCGCTCAACGGGCAGGTCTACGAAATGATGTGCTACATGGCGGACGCGATGAAGCAGGACTGCGGTCAGAACCAGTTCACGCGCGGCGAGGGCGGATTGAACGTCACGGCGGGAACAGCCATCCACTACTTACAGGAAGCGGGCGGCAAGATCACGCGCTGGCACACGGAGAGATTCAAGGACGCGTTCAGAAGGATGATCGAACAGATCCTCTGGGTACTCAGCGAATACATGGAGCCGGGGCGGAAGATGCGCATTATCGGCGGATGGAACTCAAGCGGCGGGATGCGGGAGAGAATCATCGAACTGATTGCGCCCAGCCGGAACGGGGGCGCGCTGCCGCGCCCGGCGTACACGGTGCGGGTACAGGTTCAGAAGAACAACCCGAGCCAGATTCAGGCGGACAACGAATTTTTGATGCAGGCGGTCAAGATCTGCGCGGACGCGGGCAGACCGCTGTCGCCGGAGGTCGTCATTCGGCTGATGGAGGGGTACCGGACGAAGGACAGCGTGCTGAGGGCGGTGAGGGAGAATCAGGGGTGACGATCTCTCAGTCAGGCTGCGGCTGACGGCGGATGGAGAGAAAAATGGACAAGGAGAAAGGAGAAATCGGGATGGAGGAAAGGATTTTGGAGAACGAAGTGACCGTGGACGATCTGGAGGAAAGCCTGACCGGAGAGGCGGAAGAAGCGCAGATTCAGGAAGAGAGCCGCGAGACGGATGAGCTGATTGCGGAAATCCGAGCGGGGCTTGCCGAGCTTTTCGAGGACGGATGGACGACGGCGGAGATGGCGGCGTTCACACAGGACGAGCTGGTTCGCGAAGAGGTTGCCATGGGTCACAGCGTGGTGCGCGCGGCATGCGCATATCTGCGCAGAGGAACGGCCGCGCCGCGCCGTTACAGCGTACCGACGGCGAGAACGACGGCGGCAGGCTCCATCAAGCCGGACAACCGGATCGAACACATGACGGACCGGCAGTTTGACGCGTTTTCGCGCAGAGCGCGCGCGGCGATGATGGAGGGGCGGAAGGTACGCATCGAGTGACGGGGGGCGATAGGGACGGGGGAACGGTGGGGAACGATGGGGCTTTGCCCCATACCCCAGCAGGGAACATTGTTCCCTGCACCCTTTCTTCGCTTCGCGGCGGTTTGAAGAAGGTGGGAGAGGGATGGATTGCGATGCAATCCATCGAGGGGAGGATGGGGGTGTCTCCGGCAGGGACGCTTGTTCCTCAGACTCCCAACTTTGATTCGCTGCGGTTTGAAATAAGAAAGAACAGATGGATTGCAAAGCAATCCATCCAAGTGGAAAGTCCAGAAAACTCAGTTTTCTGGCGGGTTTTAGGGCAGAGCCCTAACGTAACCCCAACGTAATCTATTGGACTGAAAACAAGGAGGAAGAAAGATGGCTTATACGAATGCGGATACCAATATGACGACGAGCGCCGGTCTCAGCGCCGGCATGCAGACCTATTACAACCGAGAGCTGCTGCGCACGTTTGAACCGAATCTGGTTCACCTGCAATTCGGCGACGAACATCGCATGCCGCCGCACAGCGGTCTGGTGATGAACATGCGCAAGATCATCCCGCTGGAAACGAATACCAAGGCGCTCAGCGAGGGCGACCCCGGCGACAGCGTGATGCTGGCGGAGACGGAGGTCACGGTGCAGCTTCAGCAATACGGCGAGTATGCCCGATGCACGGACAAGCTCGACCTGACGCATCTGGACATGGACATCATGCGCAGGACGAAGATTTTTGGCGACGCGGGCGCGAGAAGCATTGACGCGGTTGTGCGAGAAGAGCTTGCCAAGTGCGCCAACGTCATTTATGCAGGCGGCAAGACGAGCCGCGCGGCGCTGACCCCGGAGGACAAGCTGACCAGCAGGGAACTGCGCCGAGCGGTGAAGATGCTCAAGAAGAACCATGCGCAGACCTTTGGCGGCTACTACATCGCCATCGTCGGCCCGGACGTGATGTACGACTTACAGGAGGACGACGCCTTCATCAAGGTCAGCCAGTATCAGGACAAGGAGAACATCTACACGGGCGAGGTCGGCAGACTGTTCGGCGTGCGGCTGGTCGAGACAACGGAAGCCAAAATCTTTGGCGGCGCGGGCGCGGACAAGGCGGATGTGGCGAGCGTCATCGTGCTGGGGCAGTATGCTTACGGCATCACGAGTTTGAAGGGCGCGAAGCCGCGCGTCATCGTCAAGCCGGCGGGCAGCGCGGGCACGGCGGATCCACTCGACCAGATCAGCACGGTTGGCTGGAAGATGGACGGTTTTGGCGTAAAGATGTTACAGCCGGAGTATGTGGTAAGAATCGAGTGCGGTTTCAGCGCGTAAGCGGGGAAGGGACGATTGGGGACGCTGGGCTACCG
>CAKTXP010000212.1 GCA_934631055.1 uncultured Clostridia bacterium
TGCTACCGAGCTGACCATGTATGACGTGACGGGCTTTGCTCCGTTCAAGGTTGGAATTGCGGTTGACGAGGATGGCAAAATCGTGTCCGTATCTATTCCGGAGAACAACGAAACGGCTGGTTTCGGCGCGGATCTGATTGCAGACACCAGCGTGTTTGACGCGCTGGTAGGTCAGGACATCGCGACGGCGCAGATCGACGTGAAGAGCGGCGTGACGCTGACGAGCAACGCTATCAATGACGCGCTCAAGCAGGCTGCTGCCGCGAATGAGACTGAAACCGTTGAGCCGACTGCCGAGTCTGCTGTTGAAGCGACGGTGTATGAAGTGACGGGTATGTACCCGCTCAAGGTTGCGATTGCGGTTGACGAAAACGGCAAGATTCAGTCCGTGACCGTTCCGGAAAGCAATGAAACGCCGGGCTTCGGTGCAGATTTGATTGCCGACCAGAGCATCTTTGATGCGCTGGTGGGTCAGGACATCACGACGGCGCAGATCGACGTGAAGAGCGGCGTGACGCTGACGAGCAACGCGATCAACGATGCGCTCTCTCAGGCTGCTGCGAATTATGGAAACGCTGCGACGGACGCGGAAGCGGAAAGCGCGACTAGCGACCTGATGGTTGGCATCTACGACGTGACGGGTATGTACCCGATCAAGGTGGAAATCGTCGTGGATGGCAATGGCAAGATCGTGTCCGTGACCGTTCCGGAAAGCAACGAAACGCCGGGCTTCGGCGCTGACCTGATTGCCGACCAGAGCATCTTTGACGCGCTGGTAGGTCAGGACATTGCGACGGCGCAGATCGACGTGAAGAGCGGCGTGACGCTGACCAGCACGGCGATCAATGATGCGCTTTCTCAGGCGGCTGCCGCGAAGGCTGGCGCAGGAGAGAGCAGCGAAACAAAGACTGTTTCCTGCGACGTGACCGGCTTCCAGAAGTTCACCGTGGAGATTACTGTGGACGGCGACGGCAAGATCGTATCTGTCGTCATTCCGGAGAACAACGAAACTGCCGGTTTCGGCGCGGATCTGATTGCGGATACCAGCGTGTTTGACGCGCTGGTAGGTCAGGACATTGCGACGGCTCAGATTGATATCAAGTCCGGCGTGACGCTGACCAGCACGGCGATCAACGATGCGCTCTCTCAGGCTGCTAAGGAGGTGCAGTAAATGAAGAAATATGGAAAGATCTTCATGAACGGCATCATCGACGAGAACCCCACGTTCCGTATGGTGCTGGGCATGTGCCCGACGCTTGCCATCACGACGGCGGCAAGCAACGGTATTGGCATGGGTCTGGCGGTTACTTTCGTTCTGATCTTCTCCAATCTGGTTATCTCTCTTCTGCGCAAGGCGATTCCCGATGAGATTCGTATTCCGGCGTTCATCGTGGTTATTGCAACGTTCGTTACAATCGTGCAGCTGATGATTAAGGCGTTCCTGCCTGCGCTGGATGCGTCCCTGGGCGTGTTCATTCCGCTGATTGTCGTCAACTGTATCATCTTCGGCCGTGCGGAAGCGTTTGCTTTCAAGAATAAGCCGCTTGCTTCTGCGGTGGACGGTCTGGGCATGGGTCTGGGCTTCACGCTAGCGATCACGCTGATCTCTTCCATCCGCGAGATCCTCGGCGCGGGCACTTTCTTCGGCATTCAGGTGATGCCGGAGAGTTACCTGCCGATGGGCATTCTGGTCAAGCCTGCCGGCGGCTTCATCGTACTGGGTCTGACGCTTGCGCTGATGAACAAGCTGCTGCCCAAGAAGGCGTAAGGAGGAAGGAATATGAATCAAATTCTTACGATCCTGATTGGGTCTATCTTCGTCAACAACTTTGCTATGTCCCGCTTCTATGGCATCTGCCCGTTCCTGGGCGTTTCTAAGAAGCTGGAGACGGCGTTCGGCATGGGCATGGCGGTTACGTTCGTTATGGCTGTGGCGTCGCTGGTGACCTATCTGGTCAACGCATTTCTGCTTATCCCGCTGGGACTTGAGTATTTGCAGACCATCGCGTTCATTCTGGTCATCGCTGTTCTGGTGCAGATCGTTGAAATGGCGATCAAGAAGATGTCTCCGGGTCTGTATCAGGCGCTGGGCGTCTACCTGCCGCTGATCACGACGAACTGCGCTGTTCTGGGCGTGGCTCAGCTGAACGTCACCGAAGGCTATAACCTGATTCTCTCTGTCGTCAATGGCGTGGCTTCCGCGCTGGGCTATACGTTGTCTATCTGCCTGTTTGCGGGTATCCGCGAGCGTCTGGCATTGAACAACATGCCCAAGTGGATGGAGGGTTTCACCGGCGCGATGATCACCGCTGGTCTGATGGCTGTTGCCTTTAACGGCTTCAGCGGTCTGATCTAATCGCAAAGCGAGGGAGGAAACCAACGTGAGTGTTAGTGCAATTCTAATCGCCGCGCTTGTGATGAGCGTTCTGGGTCTGATTTTTGGCGCGCTGCTGGGCGTCACCGGCCGCGTTTTTAAAGTCCCCACCAATGAAAAGGTTGAAGCGCTGCGTGCCTGTCTGCCGGGCGCGAACTGCGGCGCCTGCGGCTTCCCGGGCTGCGACGGCTATGCTGCCGCCGTCGGCGAGGGCAAGGCTGAGGTTGGCGCCTGCGCCGTCGGCGGTCCTGCATGCGCCGCGAAGATGGCGGAGATCATGGGCGTGACGGTCAACGAGTCCGTCCGCATGGTTGCGTCTGTCGCCTGTCAGGGCTATGGCGACCACTGCAAGCCCAAGGGTATCTATGAAGGTATGACCGATTGCGTCGCTGCGTCGCTGGTCAACAGCGGAACCAAGGCTTGCTCTTATGCCTGCCTGGGTCTGGGAACCTGCGAACGCGCCTGCCCGTTTGACGCGATCCACATCGACCCGATCAAGCAGATCGCGGTTGTCGATGAGGAAAAGTGTCAGGCGTGCAAGAAGTGCGTCGCCGCCTGTCCGCAGCATGTGCTGAGCATGCGTCCGGCGGGACGCAAGGTCAATGTCGGCTGCCATAATCCTGAAAAGGGTATCGCGCTCAAAGAAAAGTGCGACCGCGCATGTATCGGCTGTGAGGCTTGCGTAAAGGCTTGCAACTTTGGTGCGATTGAAATGGAAAATGGCGTGCCGAAGATCGACTACGAGAAGTGCGTGGGCTGCATGGCTTGTGCGGACGCTTGTCCGACCGGCGCGATGCAGGCAGATTTCGAGAGCCGCAAGGAAGCCTATATCGATCCGAACAAGTGTGTTGGATGCACACTCTGCACCAAGCAGTGTAAGTTCGATGCCATCGAAGGCGCGCTCAAGCAGCCGCATAAGGTGCTTGGCGCCTGCACGGGCTGCGGTCTGTGCGCGGCGAAATGCCCGAAGAAGGCGATTACCATGCGTGACCGCCGCGCTCCGCGTAACAAGCTTGACAAGGTGAAGAAAGCTCCGGCTGCTGCCGCGAAAGCGCCTGCCGATAAGTAAGTTTGGCTGGTTGTCATCAAAAGAAGAGAAGTTGAACAAATCGACTTCTCTTCTTTCTTTTTCAAGGAATTTTCAGTCGGA
>CAKTXP010000213.1 GCA_934631055.1 uncultured Clostridia bacterium
TAGGCTCATTCGATGAAGGGTACAATTATTTCAGAAATTGTGTTTTACAAGAGATTTTTGCTCAAAATGCTCTCTCGATGTAAATAGGGGCATTTGTGCACTTTTCGGGATTTGCTCATTTATAGTTCAAAGCTTTACGCACGCGAGCAAGCTTTATGCAATTTCCTATACGTCAAGAAAACCGCCGGTCAATCCATCCGACCAGCGGTTTCCATTCAACCCATCAGGCTTTCCAGTTTTTCCCGCACCTCTTCCGCTTTTCCGCCGCTCAGGACGCCCTGCGTCATATCCTTCGGGCCGCCGCCGCGTCCGCCGAACGCTTCGCAGAGCGCGCGGGTGGCGGGGCGGATATCCTCAGTCGCGGAAGAGAGCGCAAAGCTCCATCCCTCTTCGCGCGGGATCAGCACAAGCGCCGCTTTCGCTCCGTCGGCAAGCATGCCCGCGGCTTTGCGCGCCTGAGCGGCAGGCAGAGCGTCGCAGGCAACGACGCGGACGGTCTTTTCCATCTCGTTCTGAGCCAGCAGCGCAAAAATACGCATGCCGAGCGCATCGTTCTGCGCGCGCAGGCTGTCGCGTTCGCCGAGCAGACGCTCGACCGCGCCGGAAAGCTCCGCCGTCGGAACGGAGAGCGCATTGCCCGCCCTCTTCGCCTGATCCTGTACGGCGTTTTCTTCCTCCAGCGCACGCCTGCCGCAGAGGATGGATACGCGCACACCGCTCTTATATTTCTGCACACCGATGACCTTAATCTGACCGACACTTCCGGTCGTATGGACATGGGTGCCGCAGCAGGCGCAGGTATCCACGCCTTCAATGCGGACGATGCGCACATCTCCGTCGATCTCCTTCTTGCTTCGGTATTCGATATTCGCCAGCTCTTCGCGGGACGGTACGAACGCCTCCACCGGCAGGTCGCGCCAGACCGCCTGATTCGCCAGCAGCTCGACGCGGCGCACATCCTCCTCGGTCAGCGATCCGTTGAAATCCATCGTCACCGCTTCCGTACCGATATGAAAGCCCACGTTGTCATAGCCGAAAATGCCGTGTACAAGACCGGAGAACATATGCTCGCCGCTGTGCTGCTGCATCATGTCCAGCCGCCGCACGCCATCCACATGTCCATGTACCTCGCGCCCGACTTCAAGCGGAATATTGGTCAGATGCTCGACCTCGCCCTGCACGTCGTGCGCATCCAAAACCCGCGCTTCATCCAGCGTGCCATGGTCCGCGCCCTGCCCGCCGCCTTCTGGAAAAAACGCGGTCTGATCCAGCACGACGGCGTAGCCGTCTCCTTTCTTTTCGCAGCTGACGACGACCGCGGAAAAATCCAGTTGATCTACATTCTGCTGATATAATCTGAGGGTCATCCGTTCCATCTCCCTTGTGATTTTGCTCCATTTTATCACAACCGGTTGAAAAACTCAAACGCGCGCTCCCCTCCAATTTTCATACTCGCAAAGCCGCCGAAATGTGTTATAATATCATCAGACCCAAAGGAAAAGGAGGTCATCATCATGAGCAATCCCCTTATCATTACCATTGGTCGTGAATACGGCAGCGGCGGACGCCAGATCGGCGAGCTGGTTGCCAAGACCCTCGGCATCAATTTCTACGATAAGAATCTGATCACCCTTGCCGCGCAGAAGAGCGGTCTGTCCGATGAATTTATCGCCAATAACGAGCAGCGCGTGCGCAGCGGCTGGATGCAGAATCTCGCCGCGTCCGCGGCATACTCCAACGGCTTCTTCTCCGGTCAGTATCTGCCGCTGTCGGAATCCATCTTCATTTCCGAAGCGCAGGTCATCCGCGATATCGCCGCCAAGGAGAGCGCCGTCATCGTCGGTCGCTGCGCGGACTATATCCTCGCCGGACGTGAAAACACCATCAACGTCTATATCTACGCGCCGGAAGAAGCGCGCGTCAAGCGCATCATGGAGCTGCACCACCTGAACGAAGCGGACGCGCTCAAGACCATCACCAATTCCGACAAGGAGCGCGGAAACCATTACTTCCGCTACACCGATCAGAAGTGGGGCAAAGCGCAGAACTATGATATCTCCATCAATTCCGCGCTGATGGGCGTCGAAAAGACGGCTGAGATACTGGCGGATATGGCGAAGATCGAGGCGCGCGGCTGATGCGGACGCTGATCCCTTCCGAAACGGCGCTCGTACTGGGCGGCGGCGGTGCGAAAGGCGCGTATGAAATCGGCGCAATCGCCGCGCTGAATGACCTGGGCATTCGGGCAGGCAGCGTTTACGGCACATCCGTCGGCGCGCTGAACGCCGCCATGTATGCGCAGGACGATATGACGACCGCCGAAGCGCTCTGGGCCTCCATCCGCCTGAGCGACGTGGTCAGCGAGGAAAGCCTTGCCATCGCGGACGACGCGGAAAACATATTCGACCATCCGGAAAAGCTGCTGGAATTCATCACCCGCTATGCGCAGAAGAAGGGCATGGACGTCACCCCGCTGACGGATATCCTCAGGAAGATCGTCAACGAGGATAAAATCCGCCGCGGGGGCGTCAAGTTCGGTCTGGTGACGACGAAATTTCCGTCGCTGGCGATGGTCGAGAAGCGCCTTGACGAGATGGAGTCGGGTACGCTGCATGACTGGCTGATGGCGAGCGCCTCCTGCTTCCCCATCTTTCCGATGAAGCAGGTCGGCGGAGACCGCTATATCGACGGCGGATTCTGCGACAACACGCCGGTCGAAATGGCTGTGCGCGGCGGCGCGCGGGATATCATCGCCATCGACATCGGCAAGCACCGTTCCCACGCGCAGTATGACCGGCGGCCGAATATCACCTATATTCGCGCGTCGCATCCGCTGGGCGGTCTGCTGACGCTGGATAACGCGCTGACTGCGCGCAACCGGACGCTGGGCTATAACGACACGATGCGCGCTTTCGGGCGCGTGCGCGGCGTGCGATACGCGTTTGAAGCTGTCGATGCGCAGGGATTATATGCCCGCGCGCAGGATTATGTCATCCGCCTGACGCAGATCGAAACTATCCTCGCGCACTCCAACGCGCTGACCCGCACGCGGGAAAGCGCCGCACCGTTCTTCTCCCTGCTGGAAGAGGATCTGCCGGAAAAGCCGGACGTCATCGACTATTTCCTGCGGGGCTGTGAGCTTTGCGCGCAGATCGCGGAGGTCGATCCGGCGCAGGTGCTGACGTTTGCCGCCCTGCGCGACGAACTGCATGCGCGCCTGCCGCTGGTCAAATCGGAATCCATGCTCGGCTCGCTTTTGGGCGGGCGGGTCGGCGTACTCTTTGCCAAGCCGCAGATCGACCGCAAGCTGGTCATCTCCTGCCTGTATCATCTGCTCCTGCGTGAAGGGTCGTTCTCCCCGCTGGCCCTGCGGACGCTGAGCGCCTTTCCCAAGGAAACGCTCTGCGCGCTGACGCTGAGGGATATTTTGTAAAGGGGAACGATTGGGGCTACCGCCCCAAACCC
>CAKTXP010000214.1 GCA_934631055.1 uncultured Clostridia bacterium
GCTGTATTCGCCCGTCGTCGGATAGGGTTCCTCGCCGACAGTGATCTCATAATTCTTTCCGCCGAAATAGCCCTCTTTGCCGTCGATGCAGCAGGAGCCGTCTCTGCGGAAGATGTATTCCGTCCCGCGCGTATCCTTCCATCTGCCGATGAGCTGATAGACATAGGCGTCCATCAGCTTCTGCGCCGTCTTGCTGCTTGGTATCTTTTCCAGCAGCGGCAGGGCGTCGAGCGGTCTGTTCTGCGCGATCAGCTCCTGCGCTCGGCTCAGGCATGCCTGCTCGTACATATCGCGCATATCGGCGTAACGCTCTGGCAGGTCGCTCTGCTGATACGCTTCAAGCTCATCCACAACGGCGGTATAATCGCCCAGCTCCATGTCGAGCTTCGCGCTGTTGTACGTCCTGCCCAGCCACGCATCCTCGCTGGCGGCCACGCGCTGTTTGGCGTCCTCGTAACTGCCCAGCTCAGAAAAGCCCTTCGCCGCAAGCTCATATTCGCCCGCTTCAAAAAGCGCGTCCGCCGCGGCATACCTTGCGCGCAGAACGCCGTCTTCCGCATCCAGATACGCGCCGCACGCCTCATAAAGTGCCGCCGCCGTATCGTACTCGCCCCCGTCATACGCCGCCTGCGCCAGCGCGTAGCGGCAGCGCTGTGCCTGCGCCGCGGCATCCGAAAAATCGCCCAGCGCTTCAAAGCCCTCCATCGCTTCTTCGTACTGCCCTTGTTCATACGCTTTCTGCGCGATGGCATACCGGCAGGCTTCCGCCTGCGCTCTGGCGTCCTGATAATCGCCCAGCAGCTCAAACCGGTCGAGCGCGGATTCCACATCCGCCGCCTTTTCTTCCATCGCAAGGGCGTATTCCAGCGCGTTTCCGCGCGCCTGCGCATCCTGATAGCTGCCCAGCGAATAGAACTCCGTCGCGGCGGTCTCCCGCTGCCCTTCCTGCTCCAGCTGGTCGGCATAGGCATAGATGGCGCCGTCCAGCGCCTTTGCGGTCTCCGCGTCGCGCGGGAGCTGCTCAAGCCAGTGGATCGCGGTCTGATAGTCGCCCGCTTCCATGGCGGCACTGCCAAGCGTCAGCGCCGCGTCGCCGAATCTGTCCGCCGCATCCTCGTAATCTCCGGCGAGCTTCAGCTGGTCGGCGGCTTTTTCCAGCTCGCCCGCGCCGAGCGCGTACACGCCCGCCATATAGCGGCAGTATTTCGCGCGCGTCTCCGCTTCTTCGTATACGCCAAGGCTTTCGTACAGCTCTGCGGCGGCTTCATACTCGCCCGCTTTCTGCTGCTCCGCCGCCAGCGCATAGCGGCATTGGCGGATGAGCGCCACCGCGTCGCCGACGTCCGAGACCAGCATGAACTGGTCGCACGCCGCCTGATATTCCCCCGCGCGCATCAGCTGACGCCCGTAGAGGTAGATGCTGTCCTCGCGCTGCGCCGCCGCGTCGCTGTAATCGCCCAGTGAAGCAAAGCGCTCGATGGCGGTCGGATAATCCAGCTGTTCTTTCGCCGCCGCGGCGATCTTATAAATCAGCTCATGCAGAAGCGCAAGCGCTTCCTCGCTGTCCGCAAGCGGCGTGAGCAGCGTTTCCGCCTTGTCGTTGTCGCCGCTGTCCATCGCCAGACGCGCCCGCGCGATGATAGCGTTCTGCTGCCTCTGCTCGTCGCCGAGCGCCTCGGCACGTTCCGCCGCCTGTTCATAAGCGCTGTCCGTGCCGACATTCATCAGCCCGTCGATGATCTTGCGTTCCGCGGCGTCCATGCCTTCCTTCGCGCCGAACTCGTCTGTCCAGTATCGGTCGATGAACGCGTAGATATCCTTTGCGTCCGCCGCCAGCCCCCTGTCCAGCTTGTCCTTGGCGTACAGACTCGCGCCATATGGCACGCCCCAGCGCGCCATCGCCAGCACAATCGCCGCCGTGCTGAGCAGACCGATGACCACTTTGAACCTTCTGGTCTGCTTTTTGCGCTTCTTCTGCTCTGTTTTCATCTCCTGAACGGTCTGCTCGCTGGAACGACGCAGATTCTCGCGCGTCTGCTCTTCGAGCAGGCGTTCCTTGCGCCCCACAGTCGAATCAATGGCAGCAAAAGAATACGCCTTGAGCGTTTGCGCGCGTTCCCGTCCGCAGCGCAGGCACTTGTCGTCGCTCGTCCGGTTCGCCCGTCCGCAGACGCACAGCCAGACCGTGTCGTCCTCCCGCGCATAACCGACGGCGTCCGCGCCCGCGACAGAGCGGAGCCTGTCCAGCTCGCGTCCCGGCTGCAGGGCGTTGGGCGTATACTCGCGAACGTTCCGCTCTTCCCTGCGCCAGATGACGCCGTCCTGATACCAGACCTTCTCGACCAATGCTTCAACGCGCGCCACGCCATCGACATGCTCCGGAGCAAACGCGCCGTTAAAGCGCTCGCGGGGTTCGCCGTGCGCGCCCGCGCGGACGAGCCTGCCGCCCAGCCGCGTATCTTCCGCGTCGAAACAGATGATGTTCATCTGAATGCTGTCGATCACCTTATCCGAAAGGTTGAAAAACTCGATATAGCAGAGAATCTGCCCGTTTTCATTGGTATCTTCGTTTTCCCGCTGGATCGCCACGCTGACGACCTCAACCGGACAGGTTAAATCGCTCTTCATGTTTCAAAACCTCGTTGTGTGTTTCTATCGTCGCTTACAGCGCCTTGAGCCTGGCGACTTCCTCCGCGCTCAATTCGCGCCATTCGCCGCGCCTGAGGTCGCCCAGATCCAGAGGGCCAAACCGGACGCGCCGCAGGAGCAGCACCTTATGCCCGACCGAATCGAACATCCGGCGGACCTGACGATTGCGTCCCTCGTGGATTGTCACCAGAATATCGGAAAACAGGCTCTCGTCGCGGACGACGCGCACCTGCGCCGGATAGGTCCGCCGCTCGTCGCCCTCCATATAGACGCCGCGGCGCAGCTTATCGAGCGCTTCGTTGCTCGGGTTGCCCGTCACGCGCGCCAGATAGACCTTATCCACCTCGCAGGAGGGATGGGTCAGTCTCTGCGCCAGCTCGCCGTCGTTGGTCAGCAGGAGCAGTCCTTCGCTGTCGTAATCCAGCCTGCCGACCGGATACAGCCGCACGGGGAAATCCTTGAATCTATCCATGACCGTCTCGCGTCCCTTGTCGTCGCTGACGGTCGTCACCTCGCCCGCGGGCTTGTGGTACAGGACATAGCGCTTTTCCTCCTCGGGCGTGATGACCTGCCCGTCGAGCGTCACCTCGTCGCCGTCCTCGACCTGCGTTCCCATCTCGGTGATGATCTGTCCGTTGACCGCCACGCGTCCGCTGGCGATGATCTCTTCGCATTTGCGCCGTGCAGCCACGCCGCACATCGCCATGTATTTCTGTAATCTCATGAATTTTCTCCTTTATT
>CAKTXP010000215.1 GCA_934631055.1 uncultured Clostridia bacterium
AGATTTTTTAATGTGATTTCCTTTTTTCAAAAAGGTGAACCCTATTCAGAACCGAAAGCTGCGTTTTTCGTCCCTCTCCCCCGTCACTCCGCAAACAGCGGCGTGGAGAGATAACGGTCGCCCGTGTCCGGAAGCAGAACGACAATGTTCTTGCCCGCGTTCTCCGGACGCTTCGCCAGCTGGATCGCCGCATAGACCGCCGCGCCGGAAGAAATGCCTACCAGCACGCCCTCGCTGCGCCCGATCTCGCGCCCGACCGCAAACGCATCCTCGTTCTCGACCGCAATGATCTCGTCGTAGACCTTCGTATTCAGTACATCCGGCACAAAGCCCGCGCCGATGCCCTGAATCTTGTGCGCGCCCGCAGCGCCCTTGCTCAGAACCGGAGAGGTCGCCGGCTCGACCGCGACCACCTTCACATCCGGATTCTGCGCTTTCAGATACTCGCCGACGCCGGTGATCGTTCCGCCCGTGCCGACGCCCGCGACAAAGATATCCACCTTGCCGTCGGTATCCTCCCAAATCTCAGGGCCGGTGCTTGCCTTATGCACGGCGGGGTTCGCCGGATTGACGAACTGCCCCGGAATAAAGCTGTTCGGGATCTCCGCCGCCAGCTCGTTCGCCTTGGCGATCGCGCCCTTCATGCCCTTCGCGCCCTCGCTGAGTACAAGCTCCGCGCCATATGCCTTCATCAACTGACGGCGCTCGACACTCATGGTTTCCGGCATGACGATGATGATGCGGTAGCCGCGCGCCGCCGCGACGGACGCCAGACCGATGCCCGTGTTGCCGGAGGTCGGCTCAATAATGACGCTGCCCTCTTTGAGCAAGCCCTTCGCTTCCGCGTCGTCGATCATGCCCTTGGCGATACGATCCTTGACCGAACCGGCTGGGTTGAAATACTCCAGCTTCGCGATGATATGCGCGTTCAGGTTTTCCTTCTTTTCGATGTGCGTCAGCTCCAGCAGCGGGGTATGTCCAATCAGCTGGTCGGCAGCGGTGTAGATCTTGCTCATAGCGGGTTCCTCCTCATTTTATTCAGTTCGATTTTATGTTCCTGCTTTATCAAAACTGCGTGATTTCCGGACGCGTCCTGTGCGTCCATGCGGCCGGTTCATCCGTTTCCATGATTCTGGGATGTATCGGTTTTAATAAACCTACTTTTCCGGTCGGTTGATGGAATTATAAACTCGTTTACGCCATCTGTCAAGCGGTTTCAGCAAAAATTTTCTTGAATTTCCAATTACCCTGCGATATAATAGGTTTATAAGCAAGTTAAAGCGCTTTATTCGTATTTTGTTTTTTCACATTTCTTATTATAGAAGGGGAAACTCTCGATGATGATTTCCACGAAGGGGCGCTATGCGCTCCGCATGCTGGTCGATATGGCGGAACACCAGACGGGCGACAGCTATGTTCCGCTCAAGGAAATCGCCGCCCGACAGGAGATATCCGAAAAATATCTGGAAAGCATCGTCAAGCTGCTTGTCCACGAGCATATTCTTTCAGGCGTCCGCGGCAAGGGCGGCGGCTACCGTCTGAACGGCGCACCGGATGAATTCACCGTCCGCCGCATTCTGGAGATCACGGAGGGTTCGCTTGCGCCCGTCGCCTGTCTCGCCGAGCCGCACGCGCCCTGTTCCCGCATGGCAAACTGCCGCACCTATCCGATGTGGTCGGGGCTGAACAAGCTCATCTCCGACTATCTGGAAAGCTACACGATTGCCGACCTGATGCGCGCCGAAGACGCGGGGTTTGACTATGTGATTTAAGGACGTTGGAGAACGATTGGGGAAACACTGGTGCTGCCGCCCCAGCCCCCGCTTGGGGATTTCATCCCCAAACCCCATCTTCGCTTCGCGGCGGTTTTAATCAGCTTGGGCATACGACACGCATACGCGCCGCAGTCATATGATTTGAACAAACGTTAGCCGTTGCTAATATATCTAAATAAAGGAACAAACCCTATGATAAGCATGATATTATGATTTGTATTTATCCTATTCTTCTTTTGCTTCTTCTATTTATGATGTGTTGCTTGCGGTTCAAAAAGGAGAAGGTGGCTGAGCGCAGCGAAAACGGATGAGGTTCTCCTGCATGAATTTGTGCAGTTTTCGGGATTTGCTCACCTGCTGATAACAAATTAAACAGGCAGAAACAGAAAGACTGTCAAGCTTAAACCGAATATTTCAAGAAGCAATTATCTAAGCCATTCAGGACTGGGGCTTTGCCCCGGCGCCCGCGTATACTTTCAGGCACAACACTTAGATTTTTCTTGAAATATCAGGTTTATCAGCTTGACAGCCTTTTTGGGGTATTCGATTACTTCGCCTGATTCAGCGCATCCTGCACAGCGTTTATAATGGCGTTAGAGGACAGCGTGCAGCCGCTGCAAGCATCGACCTGCGCGCTCTGCGCGTCGATAATCGCCTGCGAGATCGTCGCAAACGCAGACCCTTGCCCGTCAGCTCTTTCCGGATACGCTCAAGCGCAGTTTTTCCACCGAACTGGTTGGCGCCGCGCTTTCCTCTTAAACTTCCCTTCCGCCTTTCCATGGGCGGATCGGCAGGCTTTCGCTGCGCTTGAGCGACGCCCGAATATTCCCGTCAAAAAGCTGCCCGATACGGGTAATCATCTCCAAGCCGTCTTCCTTCATGCCCTGCCCGATCCAGTTGAGTACCATTTCCGTCAGCGCGCTTTGATAAAACTGTGCAATGATGTTCTTGTCCTCCTGGCTGGCGTGTATTCCCTCGCTCTCCCGCTCCACATAGCGGCTCATGACCTCGCCCGCCACATTGTACAGGTATTTTTCCAGCGTTTCCCGCTGCATGGAGTGGTAAACGTGATACACTGCACGCTTATGCTCAAGCGCAATGCTCACCGCCCGCGCGATGCCCTCTTCCCATGTGACATGTCCCTCAATTCCGCCGAGAACCGATTCCAGTTCAGATTCAAAGATTTCCGTCAACACGGCGTACAAATCCTGATAATAGTAATAAAACGTCTTACGGTTGATCTCGCACCGCGTCACCAGATCCGTCACCGTAATCTCGTCAAAAGGGCGTTCATCGAGCATCTCGATAAACACGCTCCGAATCATATTCCGGGTATATTTCTGAGCCATGCCGTTCCTCCGTTCCGCTTTTCGCGACACGCTTTTTTCTATGCCCATTATAACCAACGCTTCCGCCGATTGCAAGCCTTTCGGAATCGGGTCATTCCCCTTTTTTCACCAGACTCAGCAAAAATTGCAAAAAAGGGCTTGACGTACGCCTGCTTTCACGCTATAATAACTTCCGTTGACGGGGCATTAGCGCAGTTGGTAGCGCACAACACTGGCAGTGTTGGGGTCAGGAGTTCGAATCTCCTATGCTCCACCA
>CAKTXP010000216.1 GCA_934631055.1 uncultured Clostridia bacterium
TGAAATCCCTCAGGCGGGTTTGGGCGGCAGCCCAACGTAACTTTTAATGCTCTCTAAGTGTTAGAAAGGAGAACTTTTTTATGCAGTATAATGAGAAGCTGGATGCGGCGCTTGCCGCGCTGGAAGGCGATATGGTGGAGACGCTTCAGCGCTGGGTGCGCGTGCCGAGCGTGCGCGCGGAAAAGAGCGCGGAGAATGCGCCGTTCGGCGCGAATGTGCGCCGCGCGCTGGATACCGCGATGGCTGATTTAAAGCGTTTGGGATTCGACCCGCGCGACGTGGACGGCTATTGCTGCGACGCAGAGATCGGCTCTGGCGACGACGTTGTTGCGGTGCTTGCGCATCTGGATGTCGTGCCGGAAGGCGACGGCTGGCATCATGAGCCTTACGGCGCGGAGATCATCGACGGACGCATGATCGGCCGCGGAACGAGCGACGACAAGGGCCCCGGCGTTGCCGCGCTCTTCGGCATGAAAGCCATTGTGGACGCGGGTATCCCGCTGCGCCGCCGCTGCCGCCTGATCCTGGGCTGCGACGAGGAATGCGGCATGGAGGATCTTGAATACTACGAGAAGAAGATCGGTCTGCCGGACATGGGCTTCTCTCCGGACGCCAATTTCCCGCTCATTAACACCGAAAAGGGCATCATGCAGCTCAAGCTCCATGCGCCGATGAACGACGCGCGCCTGCTTGAGATCGCGTCTGGCACGCGCTGCAACGTTGTTCCGAATCTGGCGACGGCGATGCTGGCGGGCGACTGGCGCGAAGCGGCTGCCGATGCGTTTGACGTGGAGGATGAGGATTGCCAGTTGGAGACTGAGTTGGTGGATGGCAATACCCGCCTGACGGTGACCGGCGTTGCCGCGCATGCGTCCTTCCCGGAGAAGGGCAAGAACGCCGCGAAGATGCTTATCGCCGTGCTGCACAAGCTGGATATCGGCGGCGCGCCGGTCGCGCTGCTGGATGAAGCGGCGGGCGAAGGCTCGGAGGGCGCGAACCTCGGCATTGCGGGCAGCGACGCCGTTTCCGGTAAGCTGACGCTCAACCTGGGTCTGCTCTTTGCGAAGGACGGCAAGCTGGATGTGACGTTTGACTGCCGTTTCCCGGTGTTCTTCAACGACCGCACGATCAGCGAAACGGTTGCCAAGCGCCTTGCGCCCGCGGGCTTTGCGCTTGAGCCGACGCACGCGAGCCAGCCGCACCATGTTCCGGAAAGCAGCGAACTGGTCGTCAAGCTGATGGACGTATACAACGCCATCACGGGTACGGATTCCAAGCCGTTCGCCATCGGCGGCGGCACCTATGCGCGCCATCTGAAGGAAGGCGTGGCTTACGGCATGCTCTTCCCGGGCGAGCTGGAGCTTGAGCATCAGGCGGACGAGAGCATCGACGTCGCGAACTTCGTCAAGGCGGCGCGCATCTACGCCTACGCCATCCTCGCGCTCTGCGCGTAAGGAGAGGAGGGGAACGATTGAGGCTCTGCCTCAAACTCCGGCAGGGAACTGAGTTCCCTGCACCTTCCACTTGCATTTATCGCTTTGCGATAAATGGATGCTCGATATATTAAAACTGCGCGAAGCGAAGAAGGGAGTCTGAGGAATGAAATCCTTCAGGCGGGTTTGGGCGGCAGCCCATCGTCCTTCCCCTTCCTCGCAGAAAGAGAGGGAAAGACATGCTTTCTCATCATGAGGTTTTGACGGCGATCCGAAAGGAAAAGCTGATTGCGATCCTGCGCGGCGTGCCGATGGACAGGCTCGACGGTGTGGTCGATGCGCTGGCATCCGGCGGCGTGCGCATTCTGGAATTTACGTTTGACCACGACGGCGAGGACTGCATCCGCGACAACGCGGCGAAGATTCGTCATACGACTCAAAAATACGGCGACCGCATGCTCGTCGGCTGCGGCACGGCTTTGACCGTTCCGGAGGTCGAAGCCGCCTGCGACGCGGGCGCGTGTCTAGTCATCTCGCCGAACGTGGATTACGGCGTTATCCGCCGGACACGTCAGCTCGGCATGGTGTCCATGCCCGGCGCGCTCACGCCGACGGAGATCGTCGCGGCGCACAATGCGGGCGCGGATATCGTCAAGCTGTTTCCGGCGGGGAATCTCGGCGTGAGCTACATCAAGGCGGTTCGCGCGCCGCTGGCGCATATCCCGATGACGGCGGTCGGCGGCGTGAAGCCGGAAAACGTGAGCGAATTCCTGAACGCGGGTGTATGCGGCTTTGGCGTGGGCGGTCAGCTCGTGCCGGCGGACGCTGTGCGCGCGGGCGACTATGCGGCGGTTGAAGCGCGGGCGAAGGCGTTCACGCAGGCAATCGCAGATTGGGAGGCGGCAAAATGATCCTCATCATTGACGGCGGGACAACCAACCTGCGCGTGACGCTGCTGAGCGACGAGCGCAAGGCGCTGGACAGCGTCACGCGGGACGGCGGCGTCCGCCATACCGCTGTGGACGGAAACAACGGCTACCTGAAAACGACGCTCGCCGAGTGCATCCGTCAACTGCTCGGCAGGAATGGGCTTGACGCGGGCGATGTGCGCCGCTGCATCGCATACGGCATGATTACCAGCGACATGGGGCTGCTTGAGATCCCGCATGTATCCGCGCCCGTGTCGGTGCAGACGCTGAAAAACGCGATGCGCGAACAGGTCTTTCCGGAGATTGCGCCGTTCCCCATCGCGTTTATTCCCGGCGTGCGCAACTTTGCCGCGCCAGTGGATATGGAGAATTTCGGCATGATGGACATGATGCGCGGCGAGGAAACGGAAGCCGTAGGTCTATATGATCTGCTGGGGCTGAAGGAGGGCGCGATGTTCGTCCTGCCGGGGTCGCACAACAAATTCGTCGCGATGAGCGACGACGGAAAGATACTCAGCTGCATGACGTCCATTTCCGGCGAACTGCTGGACGCGATGACCCATCACACTATCCTTGCCGATGCGGTTGGAAGCGCGTTTGTGACGCCGGAGACTTACGTTGCGGAGATGGCGATGGAGGGCGCATGGGCATGTTCGCAGAGCGGGCTTGGGCGCGCGGCGTTCTCCGGACGCATTCTGCGGACGCTGGGCGGGCGCAGCCGCGGGGAGATACAGAGTTATCTGCTGGGCGCGTCGCTGGCGCTGGATGTACAGGCGATGGAGGCGTTCCTGCCGGATGAGCCGGAGGAAGTCCCGCTTCCGACAGGCACGGTCTTTCAATCCTTGGGGGTCGGCGCGGCGCTTGGCGTTCCGCCGGCGGTCGAGGAGATGCGCACGATCCTCTTACCGAAGATATTTGTCGCGGGAAAAGCGCCCGTCCAGCAGGCGATGATCGACGTATTCAGTGCGCTGGGACACGAGGGCGCGATTGC
>CAKTXP010000217.1 GCA_934631055.1 uncultured Clostridia bacterium
CTTTCTTCGCTTCGCGGCGGCTTAAATCAGCTTATCATCCATTTATCGCAAAGCGATAAATGAAGTGGGAAATCCAAGAACCTCAGGTTCTTGGCAGGGTTTGGGACGGAGTCCCAAGCGTTCCCGTTGATAATATTGCAATTATAAGGAGGACACGACGATGAAAAAGATTCTTGCGGCGGCACTGGCTCTGTGTATGACGATGGGCGCGACGGCTTTCGCTGAAGGCACGTTCCGCGTGGGCGTTAAGCAGGACGTTTACGGCTTCGGCTATTATGACGAGACGACAGGCGAGTTCTCTGGCATGGAGATTGATCTGGGCGAAAAGCTTGCCGAAGCGCTGGGCTATGACGAGGTTGAATATACCGCGGTCACAGCGGCGACGCGCGGACAGATGCTCGATAACGATGAGCTGGACTGCGTTATCGCGACGTTTACCATCAAGCCTGAGCGCAGGGAGAGCTGGGATTTCAGCACGCCGTACTATGTGGACGCGGTGACTGTGCTGGTCGAGGACGCATCCGGCATCACGGATCTGGCAGGGCTGAAGGGCAAGACGGTCGGCGTATCTTCCGGTTCGACGTCCGCAAAAGCGCTTTCCAAGGCGATGGCGGATGCAGGCGTCATCGACGCGTTTGATGAGGATACGTTTGACGCGGCGACGTTCAGCGGCGGCGTAAGCTTCAAGATTTTCGACGACTATCCGGCAATCTCTATGGCGCTGGACGCGGGCGACGTTGATGCGTTCTGCGTAGACAAGTCCATTCTGGCGAACTACAAGACGGACGGGCGCAGCTTCATTGAGGACTCCTTCTCTCCGCAGGAATACGGCGTGGCGACGAAGAAGGGCTCTGAGCTGAGCGGCAAGGTTGAGGCGCTGATTACGGAGTGGCTGGCTGACGGCACGATCGACGGCATGATCAAAGAGTGGGGCTTGGAGTAAGGAACGAAAGGGAACGGTTGGGGCGCTGCCCCAAGCCCCGGCAGGGGACAGTGTTCCCTGCACCCGTTCTTCGCTTCGCGCCGGTATGAATAAACTTAAACATACGACGCGCATGCGCGTCGTTCGGCAAGGATGATTTAAGCTGCCGCGAAGCGAAGCGGGAAGTCCAGAAACCTCAGGTTTCTGGTGGGGTTCGGGGCAAGCCCCGGTCGTAACCTAAAGCAAGGACGTGATGGGTGTGGAAACGATATTCAGCGGGAAGGCGTGGGCGACCGTCTGGCGCTATCGCGCAACGTTTTTGAATGGACTGCTCAATACGCTGGAAAGCGCCGCGGTCGGACTGTGCATCGCGCTGATCATCGGGTTCGCATTGGGCTTGATGGCGACGAGCGGGAAACGCGCGCTGCGCGTCGTCGCCCGAATCTACGTCGAGTTCTTCCAGAACACACCGCTCATCTTGCAGGTCTGCTTCCTGTACTACGCGCTCGCTTATTCGGGCGTGAAGATATCGGTGGTGGTCGTCGGATTCATCGCGCTGGGCTTTTATCACGGGGCGTATGTCGCGGAGGTCGTTCGCGCGGGCATACAGGCTGTGCCTTACGGACAATTCGACGCGGCATGGGCGCAGGGGTTCGGCTACGGGGAGACGATGAAACACATCATCCTGCCGCAGACAGTTAAAATCATTTTGCCGCCGATGGTCAACCAGGTGGTGGCGCTCATCAAGAATACATCCTGTCTATTCATTATCGGCGGCGCGGATCTGATTGCGACGACGTATAACTTCGTCACGGGCGAAAGCACGGGCGGCGCCTATGGTCCGGCGTATCTGGTCGGCGGGCTGATGTTTTTCATCGTCTGCTATCCGCTGTCGCTGATGGCGGGCAGATGGGAGAACAGGCTTAAAGAGCGCGACAAGGCGCAGGTCGAGGCAATCGAGGAGAAGGAGGCGACGGTATGAACGGCTTCCTGGAAGAGCTGAAGGGGAGCTTCGGTATCCTCGCTAATCCGGACGTTATCAGCTACCTGATGCGCGGGCTGATGTTCACGCTCATCATCTCGGTCATCGCTATCGTGTTCAGCCTGGTCATCGGCGTGGCGCTTGCGCTGGCGAGAAACTACTGCACGCGCGGCGCGGCGCGCGTCCTGCGGAGGATCGCTTCTATATATATCGAGCTGTTCCGCAACACGCCGCTGATGCTGTGGATGTTCGTCTGCTTTGTGCTTTGTCCGGCGCCGGCAGTGAGCAAGAAATTTGCGGAACTGCTGGGCATGAGTTCGACGGTCGCGGTAAAGACGCTGTTCAAAGCCATTGTTGCGCTGACGCTGTTCACGTCAGCCATCATGGCGGAGATCATACGCGGCGGACTGAACGCCGTGCCGAAAGGACAGTTTGAAGCGGCATACTCGCAGGGATTCGGCACACTCAAGACGATGACGCTCATCGTACTGCCGCAGGCGGTGAAGAGCATCGTGCCGACGCTGCTCTCGCAGATGATTACGACCATCAAGGACAGCAGCTACATGGCGAGCCTGGTGACGGTGGAGCTGATGGCATGCACAAAGCTCATCATCAGCAAGGCGAACGCCTACAACGGGACATGGGTAGACCGGTTTAACAGGGGAACGATTCATGTGACGGACGTATTCGTCCTGTTCGGGTTTGCATTCCTGGTGTACTTCGCCATCAACTTCACGCTTTCATGCGCAGTACGGAGGATGAGGAGCCAGCGGCGCTGAGGGCGAAAGAAAAAACAAAGATGAAAGATGTTCTTCTCAAAAGCGGAGAAGGGCATCTTTTTTCATGCTGGCGCAAAAATGCCGTGAAGCGAAAAACAGGCGAAACATCAGACGTCTGATAAGATGCACTGAATCGTGCTAAAGTGTGAAAGCGCGGGACGGGAAAAGCGAAAATCGGAAAGGTTGACGGAGAAACGAAAGATTGAGTTGTGTGAAATACACAAAAATAAATGCGCTAGAGGTCGAAAAGTTTGTGAAAGGTTTGCGTATAAGGCGAGTGAAACACACGGATGCGTTGACATTGACCAGCGAAATGATACGCGCGGACGCGTGGATATTAAAGCGCTAAAACGAGGAAAAAGATGGCAGCCGAAAAAGGCAAGCGTGGATTGAATTTTTGAGAAGTGGAGGAAAAAAGGGAGAAGGAGAAAAAACTCAAAAAAATCGAAAAAAATTTCAAAAAAGGGGTTGCAATTATCCGAAAAATAGAATATAATGTGGCAGATGTCTGCAAAGGGGATGAAGTAACAGATTGCTCACTGGCCGGTGAGGGAACTGT
>CAKTXP010000218.1 GCA_934631055.1 uncultured Clostridia bacterium
CAAGCCGGATTACGCGCCGAAGTTTCTGAACACGCCGCTGATTCTGGGGCAGATGGGTCTGATCTGGGGACGGAAGTGAGGGGATACGCTGGGCTGCCGCCCAGACCTGCCTGAGGGACAAGTCCCTCAGACTCCCTTCTCCGCTTCGCGGCGGCTTTAATATACATAGACATACGATGCGCATGCGCATCGTTCGATGAAGATAATTAAAACCGGCGCGAAGCGAGGAAAGGGTGCAGGGAACAAGGTTCCCTGCCGGGGCTTGGGGCAGAGCCCCAACCGTACCCTCTAGTTTGAAAGACAGGAGTATGTAAGATATGATGATGAATAAACGGCTCATCGGCATGGTGCCGGAGAGCCGCAGATATGTTGCCGCCAGCGTCGGCATTCAGTGGGCGGGGCTGCTGGTCAATATCGCCGCGATGAGCGCGGTCGCGCAGGCGCTGGGCGCGCTGTATGCGCGGAATATGACGCCGACGCGTCTGCTCGTTACGGCGCTCATCCTGCTGGCGGCGCTGGTGATACGTTTCGTCTGCGCGAAAGCGATGAGCCGTATGAGCTTCCTCGCGTCCAAAACGGTCAAAAAGACGCTGAGGAACCGCATTTACGAAAAGCTGCTTGCGCTGGGCGCGTCTTACGACAGCCAGGTGCAGACTTCTGAGGTCGTTCAGGTCGCTGTGGAAGGCGTCGATCAGCTGGAAACTTACTTCGGCGCATACCTGCCGCAGTTTTTTTATGCGATGCTCGCGCCGGTGACGCTCTTTGCGGCGCTTGCGCCTATCAGCCTGAGCGCGGCGGTCGTGCTGCTTGTCTGCGTGCCGCTGATTCCGGTCGCCATCGCGGCGGTGCAGACGTGGGCAAAGAAACTGCTCTCCCGCTATTGGGGCAAGTATACCGCGCTGGGCGATACGTTCCTTGAGAATCTGCAAGGCTTGACGACGCTGAAGATCTATCAGGCGGATGAAAAGCGCCATCAGGAGATGAACGCCGCTGCTGAGGATTTCCGGAAGATCACGATGAAAGTGCTGACGATGCAGCTCAATTCCATCACCATCATGGATATTATCGCCTATGGCGGCGCGGCGCTGGGCATGGTGATGGCGGTGACGCAGCTGGCTGGTGGGCGCGTCAGCTTGGCGGGATGCCTGACGATCGTGCTGCTGTCGGCGGATTTCTTCCTGCCGATGCGCCAATTGGGGAGCTTCTTCCATATCGCCATGAACGGCATGGCAGCGAGCGACAAGATTTTTAAACTGCTGGATCTGCCGGAGGAAAAGGGCGGGGATAAGCGCGTGACCGGCGTTTCCGTGCGGATGAAGGATGTGCGCTTTGCCTATGAGCCGGAGAGGGAGATCCTGCGCGGCGTGAGTTTTGAAAGCGGCGAGAAGGGCTTGACTGCGCTGGTCGGCACGAGCGGAAGCGGCAAATCCACCATCGCGTCGCTGCTGACCGGCCGAATCCGCGGCTATCAGGGCAGCATCACGCTCGGCGGAACGGAACTCAGCGAGATCGACGAAACGTCCCTGCTCCAAAACGTGACGTATGTCGGCAGCGCGGCGTATCTGTTCAAGGGAACGGTGCGCGATAACCTGCTGATGGGCGACCCGCAGGCGAAGGACGCTGAACTCTGGTCGGCGCTGGAAAAGACGAAGCTGGCGGATTTCGTGCGCGCAAATGGCGGGCTGGATATGCGCCTGAGCGAGCGCGGCGCGAATCTCTCCGGCGGACAGCGGCAGAGGCTGGCGTTTGCCCGCGCGCTGCTGACGGACAGCCCGATGTATATCTTTGATGAAGCGACCTCCGGCGTAGACGTGGAGAGCGAACAGGATATCATGGAGCAGACCGCCGAGCTGGCGAAGGAGAAGGCAGTGATGGTTATCGCGCACAGGCTGATGAACGTCGTCGGCGCGGACTGCATCCATGTGCTGAAAGACGGGCGCGTGGCGGAGAGCGGCACGCATGAAGAGCTGATGGCGAAAAATGGCGTATACGCGCAGATGTTCACCATGCAGCGCGAGCTGGAGAGCGAAGCGAAAGGGGCGAAGGCATGAAGAAGAGGAGCAACGGCGCGGTCATGATGAAGCTTGCCGGACTGGCGCGCCCGCTGGCGGGCTATATGGCGCTGGCGATTGCGATGGGTCTGGCGGGGCATCTCTGCGCGGCGTTCGTCACGATATTCGGCGGCTATGCCGTGCTTTCCGCGCTGGGCATCGGTACGCTCAGCATGGGCGCGGCGCTCGCGCTGGCGGTCGTTTGCGCACTGGCGCGCGGCGGACTGCGCTACGGCGAACAATCCTGCAACCACTTTATCGCCTTCAAGCTGCTGGCGCATATCCGCGACAAGGTTTTTGGCGCGCTGCGCAAGCTCTGTCCGGCGAAGCTGGAAGGGCGCGGCCGAGGCGACCTGATTTCCGTTATCACGTCGGATATCGAGCTGCTGGAGGTCTTTTACGCGCATACGATTTCCCCGATTGCGATTGCCGTGCTGTTTTCCGCGGCGATGTGCTTCTATATCGGCAGCTTTCATCCGCTGCTGGGTCTGCTGGCACTGGCGGCATATGCGACGGTCGGCGTCGTGCTGCCGCTGGCGGCGTCCAGAAGGAGCGGAAACGACGGCGCAAAGCTGCGCGGCAGATCGGGCGAGATGAGCAGCTTTGTTCTGGAAAGCCTGCGCGGACTGAATGAGATCTTGCAGTATGGCGCGGGGAGAAAGCGCCTTGACGAGATGAACCGGCGCACGGACGAGCTTTCCTCCGTGGAAGAGCGGATGAAGGACACGGCGGGAACGTCGAGCGCGGTCACCAACGCAGTCGTGCTGCTGTTTGACGTGCTGATGCTCTGCGCGGCGGGCGCGCTGTATATGAATGGCAAGATCGGGTTTGACGGTCTGCTGCTGGCAACGCTGGCGCAGCTCAGCTCGTTCGGACCGGTCGTCGCGCTGTCCGCCTTGGGTACGACGCTGCAAAGCACATTGGCGGCGGGCAACCGCGTGCTGGATATTCTGGAAGAGACGCCGCAGACGCCGGATATCGCCGGAAAGCCGGAAGCCGTCTTTGACGGCGCGGCGGCGGAGAACGTGACCTTCGCTTACGGCGGGGAAACGGTTCTGCGGGATTTCTCGCTGAACATCGCGAAAACGGGCATTACCGGTATCGTCGGAAAGAGCGGAAGCGGAAAATCGACGCTGCTCCGCCTGCTGATGCGCTTCTGGCAGGTCGATCAGGGACGGGTAACGAT
>CAKTXP010000219.1 GCA_934631055.1 uncultured Clostridia bacterium
TCCGAGCTGTCAAGGTTTAAGGCTTGACGCGGGAGGTGCCTGTGTCGGATCGAATTGAAACCGGTTGGCTGTATGATTTTTACGGTCCGCTGCTCACCGAAAGGCAACAGAAGCTGCTCTCCCTGTATTGCAATGAAGATTTTTCCCTTTCGGAGATTGCCGCGCGTGAGGGCATCTCCCGACAGGGGGTTTACGACGCGGTTCACCGCGCGGAGCGTCAGCTCGAAGCGTATGAAAAGCAGCTGGGTCTGCTGGCGCGCTACCAGAGCATGACGCAGGGACTGGAAGAGAGCCTTCATGTGCTGGAAGGCGCGGAAGGCGGGCAGGCGCGGCGCGCAAGAGAGATATTGGCGCGGCTGCTTTCACAAGAGGAGGAGTAAGATGGCCTTTGAAGGATTGACCCAGCGGCTTCAGCAGGCGTTCGGCAAAGTTCGCGGCAAGGGCAGCCTGACCGAGGAAGACGTCAAGCTGGTCATGCGCGAAGTGCGCATGGCGCTGCTGGAAGCGGACGTCAACTATAAGGTCGTCAAGGACTTTGTGAAGAAGGCGACTGAGCGCTGCGTCGGGCTGGAAATGCAGAACGGTCTGAGCGCGCAGCAGCAGGTCGTCAAGATCGTCAACGAAGAGCTGACCGAGCTGATGGGCGGAAGCAACGCCCGCCTGCAATACAGCTCATCGCCGATCTCGGTCTTTATGCTCTGCGGCTTGCAGGGCGCAGGCAAGACGACGATGTCCGCCAAGCTGGCAAACTGGCTCAAGAAGGACGGCAAGAAGCCGCTGCTGGTCGGCTGCGATATCTACCGTCCGGCTGCGATCAAGCAGTTGCAGGTCGTCGGCGGTCAGGTCGGCGTTCCGGTTTATGAACACGGCACGCAGGACCCTGTCAAGACCGCGCAGGAAGCCATCGAGTACGCCCGCGCGCATCAGCGCGACGTGGTCATCCTCGATACCGCCGGCCGCCTGCACATCGACGAAGCGCTGATGGAAGAGCTGCACAGGATCTGCGAAGCCGTTCATCCCAGCGAGATCCTGCTGACCATCGACGCGATGACCGGTCAGGACGCGGTCAACGTCGCCAACACCTTTAACGAAAAGCTGGAGATCACCGGCGTCATCCTGACTAAGCTGGACGGCGATACCCGCGGCGGCGCGGCGCTCTCCGTCCGCGCGGTGACGGGCAAGCCGATCAAATTCGCCGGTACGGGCGAAAAGCTCAGCGACTTGGAGCCGTTCCATCCGGAACGCATGGCGT
This sequence comes from uncultured Clostridia bacterium, assembly GCA_934631055.1. Classification (GTDB taxonomy): domain Bacteria; phylum Bacillota; class Clostridia; order Christensenellales; family Aristaeellaceae; genus Ventricola. The sequence continues at coordinate 1,253 of CAKTXP010000219.1, forward strand.
CCCGAATTTTGGGCATGGGCGACGTGATGACGCTCATCGAAAAGGCGCAGGAGAATATCGAAATCGACCCCGAACAGGCGGGCGACCTCGCCAAGCGCATGAAGAACGCCGACTTTACGCTCGACGACTTCCTGACGCAGATGCAGCAGATCAAAAAGATGGGCCCGCTCTCCGGCATCCTCAAGATGCTGCCGGGCATGAGCGCGCTGGGCGATATCGACATCCCGGACGACGCGATGAAGAAGCCCGAAGCCATTATCCGTTCCATGACGCCTAAGGAGCGCCGTTACCCCGATATCCTCAACGCCAGCCGCCGCCGCCGCATTGCAGCGGGCAGCGGAACGACCGTTCAGGATGTCAACCAGCTCATCCGCCAATTCGACGATATGAAGAAGCAGATGAAGATGGTCATGAATCAGACGCGCGGCAAGAAAGGGCGTTTCCGCCTGCCGCCGATGCGCTGAGCCGATGCCGACAATCACTTGATTGAGGTCATAAATTATTCTATTTTGTTCTATTATAAGGAGGAACACCACTATGGTTAAGATTCGTCTGAAGAGAATGGGCATGAAGAAGAAGCCGTTCTATCGTGTTGTTGTTGCTGACGAGCGTGCGTCCCGCGACGGCCGCTTCATCGATGAGCTGGGCTACTACAACCCGGTCTCCAATCCCGTCGAGCTGAAGATCGACGCTGAGAAGGCTCAGCAGTGGATCAAGAACGGCGCTCAGCCGACCGACACTGTCCGCGCGCTGCTCAAGAAGACCGGCGCGATCGCCTGATCGGTACTGCGGTAAAAGGCGGACGACCGCCCTTTATCCTACAAGCGGGCGAAGCCCGGAAAGGCAGGCGTGACAATGGAAGAACTGGTTCGCTACATTGCCTCGACGCTGGTGGATCATCCCGAGCTGGTGCAGGTCAAGACCGTAGACGGTCCTGAATCCACCATCATCGAGCTGAGCGTCGGTCCGGACGATATGGGCAAGGTCATCGGCAAACAGGGTCGTATCGCCAAGTCCATCCGTTCCGTCGTCAAGGCGGCAACCGCACGCAGTGAGAAGCCCGTTTTTGTCGAGATTCTCTAAGCGGCATGCCGCGTTTGGCAACGCCAAAGGAAAACGCATAAGCATGCCGCGCAGCAATGCGCGGCATGTTGTATATTCGCCCCAAATGTGACAGGAGGATGAACGGACATGCAGCAGGAATACTTGCAGATCGGCGAGATCGTGCGCCCGCAGGGCATCCGCGGCGAGGTGAAGCTGCGCGCGATGACCGAGGATATGAGCCGATATGCGCGGCTGGAAAACGTATTTTTGAAGCAGGGCGGGCAGTACGTTCCGCGCCGCGTCAAAAAAGGCAGGAGCTATGACGGCTTTGCGTTTTTGCAGCTGGAAGGCGTGGACGACCGCGACGCGGCGGAAGCGCTCCGCGGCGTGGAGGTCTATATCGACCGCGCGCACGCCATCAAGCTTGGTGAGGACGAGAATTTTGTCTGCGAGCTGATCGGCTTGGAAGCCGTCGATGAGAAGGGCGAGAAGATCGGCAGGCTCCGCGACGTACTCAAGCCGAACAGCGTCTGCGACGTTTATGTATTCGACACCGCGCGCGGCGAGCTGATGATTCCGGCGCTCAAGCGCGTCATCCGCAAGGTGGACGTAGAAGCGGGAAAGATGATTTTGGACAGTCAGGCGCTCAGCGAGGTCGCCGTCTGGGAGGACGAGCCCGCTGAGAGGGACGAGTAATGGGGATGGGGACGATTGGGGCTTTGCCCCAAACCCCACCAGGAACCTGAGGTTCCTGGACTTCCCGGTTCGCTTCGCGGCGGTTTGAATAGGCTTAAACATACGACGCGCATGCGCGTCGTTCGGTAAAGTTGATTAAAACAGCCGCGAAGCGGAGACAGGGCTTGGGGATTGGAGTCACGCGCCCGCTGTGCGGGATTCAGCGTGACGGAAATCGGAAATCGTAAGAAACGCTT
>CAKTXP010000220.1 GCA_934631055.1 uncultured Clostridia bacterium
AAGCGGGCTGAGCCCGCCTGCATTTCCGCCACGGTCCGTAAAGATTCAAAGCTTTACGCACGTGAGCAAGCTTTATGCAATTTCCTATAAGAAAAAAGGTCGAGCTTCACCAGCCCGACCCTTTTATATGGAGTTGCGAGAAACTTATCCACCTGAATCTGAGCTTCTGTGGATAAATCAGCCTTCCGAGGTTTCGCCGGAAGCAGACGACTGCCCGCGCGAACGATGGCGCGAGCCTTTGAAATGGTGGATGGTGCGGAAGCTCTTTTTGAGCTTGAAGGATTGGATAAAGCACAGCACGACCAGTAGCGCGGTCACAATGATCAGCACATCCGTGTGGACAAAGCCCCTGAGCGCGCAGACGAGCGTGATGATCGCGCTCATCATCGTGATGACCAGCAGCCCCAGCGAATTGAGCTTTCGCTGGAGGATAAACGCTTTAAAACGTTCCCGCTTGGATAATTTTTCATTCATACAACGACGTTCCTCCCCGACAGGATCGCGCCCGAACGGACGCAGACACACTTATATTATTCGCGCAAAAGGGGGAAACCCCTTTTTTCTTTGTCATTAAGAAACCGTTAATCGGCGATGCGCGCAGGCTGACGGTGCTGTCGGGAAAGACGGATGCTTTTCCACATAACTGTGGAGAAGTCACGCTCTTGCGGCACGCTCGGCGTTGGCGGTCATCCACGCGACGCACAGCGGCAGGACGTCCTCATCGACCTTGAACATGCCGTGATGATGGGCATAGCAGCAGCCTTTTTCCGGCGCGAGCATGCCGACCTGCACGAAGCAGCTGGGGGCGATGGCGCGGTAGGCGGCGAAATCGTCGCCGAGCATACAGGGTTCCTGCGGCTGTATCTTTTCGGGCGGAACGAGTTCGGCGGCAGTTTCATTGGCGATCCTGCAGAGCGATTCGTCGTTGACGACCACGCCGGTGACTTCGTTGATGTCGATCTCGGCGGTGCAGCCGTAGGCGGCGCTGACGTCGGTGATGATGCGTTTGAAATGCTCGATGAGCCGCTTATGCACGTCGTCATCAAACGCGCGCAGCGTTCCCTCCAGCACGGCGTCCTGCGCGATGATGTTGCAGCGCGTGCCTGCGTGGAACGAGCCGACGGTGACGACTACGCTGTCCATCGGGGAGATGAAGCGGGAAACGATGGTTTGCAGGGACTGCACGACCGCCGCGCCCGCGGTAATCGCGTCTACGCAGGCTTCCGGCGTTGCGCCGTGACCGCCTTTGCCATGAATCGTGACTTTGAACATATCCGGTTCCGCCCAAATCCCGCCCGGCGTGGCATGCAGCGTGCCGGTCGGATACAGGCTCCAGACGTGCAGCCCGAAGAACGCGTCCACGTCGTTGACCAGTCCGGTGGCGATGACCTCGTCCGCGCCGTGTTCGCCCTCTTCGGCGGGCTGGAAGATGACTTTATAAGTGCCGCAGATCTCCTCGCGGTGCGCCTGAAGCAGGCGGGAGACGAACACGCCGCAGGTGGTATGCGCGTCATGTCCGCAGCCATGCATCAGACCATCCTGTTCGGATTTATACGGCACGTCGCAAAGCTCCTGCAATTGCAGCGCGTCGGTATCAAAACGCATACCGATGGTCTTACCGGGTCTTGCGCCATGGATGACGGCGATGGTGATATTATCCGCCGGACAGAGCATCTCGATGCCGTGCGCGGCAAGCTGTTCGCGAATGCGCGCGTTGGTTCGCTTTTCAAAATGAGAGGGTTCGGGATGGCGGTGCAGGTCTTCAAAAAATGCGCGCATCTCGCCTTCGTATGCTTTGGCTTCAGCCATAAAATTCATAGCGTTCACGCTTTCCAAGAAAGATGTAGGGCGGTCTAACCGCATTCTTCCTTTTCGCCGTCTATCAGGGGAAATCCTCTTGACGGCGGAAAAACGCGGGGGGGGGGGTTACGCTGGGCTGCCGCCCAGACCGGCTTGGGGCTTTGCCCCAAACCCTACTGAGGGACCTTGTCCCTCAGACTCCCTTCTTCGCTTCGCGGCAGTTTAAATCAACTAACGTTTGCTATCGCTACGCGACAGCACCATAGAAAATATAAGTTCGCTTATTCATTCATCAGCTATCGCGCAGCGATAGCGTAGTGGAGGGTCAAGGGAACTCAGTTCCCTTGTGGGGTTTGGGGCAACGCCCCAATCGTTCCCCCACTTTCCTTACTGTAAAATTCTCAAATCGGTTGCGACCCGAACCGGCGCCTGCGGATAGCGCGTATCCCAGTCGGCGGATTCCCATGTGGGGATGTCCGGATAAGCGCGGACGGCAATGCGCCCGAACCCGACCGCATCGCAGGAAGCCGCCTGTAATTTCTGTAAGACCGACGCGCAGGAGCGCTCGATATCCGCGGCGATCTCTCCGGACGTCCGCTGCTGCTCGCCTGCGGTCAGGGTCAGCGTCAGGGTCAGCGAAACGCTGAGCGTGCCGTCCGATTCGATCTTGCGGCGGGCTCGGGTCGCCAGCCGCGTTTTGTATTGCGCGCCGTCGATGACGGAGATGCGCGTGCCTGATTTACCCGCCATCAAGCATAGAAGTCCTGTTTCGCTGCCCGTCAATACCCCTGTCATCCGCGGACCGGAGAAGAGCGCGGACCCCATGTATTCGTTGTTTGCCGGGGCGGTTCGCGGCAGATGACCGGGCAGGCGGTCGGTGTCCGACGTCCCCTGTAAGACCAGCATGCTGTCAAAATCATTTCCGGCGGCATAGACCGCCGCAGCGTCGATGGTCTTGGATTCCATCGCGGCGATGACGGCGGAAAGGTTCGGCGAGGGCGGAATGATGTCGATGGCTCGAAAATGCTCGAACAGCACTTCGAGGTATTTGGACAGACGCAGACCGAGTATCGCATGCTGGCGGCGGATGAAATCGCCCGCGTTTTGCGGCGTGACGACGACGACTGCTTCACCGTTGGCGCGGTAGATGCTGTGAATCTCGCGGAGGATGGACAACGCTGCGTCCGTTTCGGCGAGAGTCTGGCTGAGGACGATCTCTCTCAGCTGGGAGAGATTGACCGTGCGCGGCGTCGTTGCGCTCAGAAGCCCCAACGCACGCAGACAGCTCGGCGCGGTCGCGCTCAGGACGATATAACCCGGCTCACTTTCTTCCATCGCGGAATCGCTTCCGGAAGCGTTTTTTCCGTCCTCTGAGCCATCGGAAGAGCCGCCGGAGGAATCGGCTTG
>CAKTXP010000221.1 GCA_934631055.1 uncultured Clostridia bacterium
AACTCCTGTCAAGGCATATGAGCAGGCAGAGGAAAAAAGAAGAAACTTTCTTTTTTGAATGAATCGCGGTATAATGGGAGTACGCTCCGCGGGCTTAGGGGATTAGGGGGAGATTTCGATTTCTCCCCCTAAATCCCCTAAGAACCCCATCACCCCCACTAAAACGAGCAGGGACACCCTGCACCCGGGAACGGGGGTTACGTCCCGGACTAATCGCCCTGCGGGGCGCGTCCGGGGGCAGGGGCTGCGGATGGGCAGAATGACTTTTGGTCTGCTGTCCGGATTTCGTTTCCCTCAGCTATCGCGAAAGCGATAGCGTAGTAAGGGTGCAGGGAACAAGGTTCCCTGCCGGGAGTTTGAGGGATTGGAATCACGCGCCCGCTGTGCGGGGTACAGCGTGATGAAAATCGGAAATCGTAAGAAACGCTTTGCGTTTCTATACGAGCTTCCCGGGTCAGAGCCCTCAACGTTCTCCAGCTACAAAATAAGAAAGCAGGCGCGTTTATGCAGCGGTATAATGTTTGCGAGATCGATCTTGCGGCAATACGCCATAATGTCGGCGTGATGAAAGAACGGATCGTCGGCGGGGCAGAGTTCCTCGCGGTGGTCAAGGCGAACGCCTATGGACACGGCGCAGTCCCCGTTGCAAGGGCGGCGCTTCAGGCGGGGGCGGATATGCTTGCCGTCGCGATTCCGGAAGAAGGTATCGAGCTTCGCAACGCGGGTATTGACGCGCCGATCCTCGTGCTGGGCGGCATTGAAGAAGCGGCGGCGCGCGATGTCGTTGAGAATGAGCTGACGCAGGTCGTCTTTGATGAAGCGCGCATCCGCGCGCTTGCGGAGGCGGGGCAGGCGCTCGGCAAGACGGCAAAGGTGCATGTGAAGCTGGATACGGGCATGAACCGTATCGGCGTGCGCACGGAGGACGAGGTCAAAACGCTGGTACGGCTCATCGACAGTTTGCCGGGCATCGAGCTGACCGGATGCTTTACGCATATGGCGACCGCCGACGAGGACGACAAGACCGGAACGCTGGCGCAGCTCACGCGGTTTGAAACGCTGTGCAAAGCCATTGCGTCCGTGCATCCGGATAAAATCATCCGTCATGCCGCCAATACTGCCTGTATCTTCCGCTACCCGCAGGCGCATGCGGATATGGTGCGCGGCGGTATCGCGCTCTACGGCTATCCGCCTGTTGCGGAAGCGGCGGGGCTGAAACCGGCGATGCGCTGGGTGACGCGCGGCGTGTTCGTCAAGACGATTCAGGCGGGTGATCGGGTGAGCTATGGCGGGCTGTTTGAAGCTGAGCGCCCGACGGTCGTAATGACCGTGCCGGTCGGCTATGCGGACGGCTATCGGCGGGGCATCTCCGGAAAGGGATGCGTCCTCGTCCACGGAAAGCGCGCGCCGATCCTCGGACGCGTGTGCATGGATCAGATGATGGTCGATGTGACGGATATCCCCGACGCGCAGGTCGGCGACGAAGTCGTCCTGCTCGGTCGTCAGGGGAAGGACTGCATCGACGCGGACGAGATGGCGTCCTGGCTGGATACCATCAGCTACGAGGTGCTTTGTTCGCCGTCCGCCCGCGTGCCGCGCGTATATATCCACGCATGAGCGGCGGGGAAAAGGCGGAACTCCGCGCCCGAATGCGCCGTATGCGCCGCGCGTTGAGCGGGGAAGAACAGCAGCGCGCCGCCGACAGCGTTTATGCGCGGGTGATGAATCTAAGCGGCTACCGCGCGGCTGAGATCGTCATGGCATACGTTGCCGCGCAGGGAGAACTCTTGCTGCAAAGAGTGTTGGAGGATGTGCTGAACTCCGGACGGGCGCTTGCGCTTCCGCGGTGCGGGGAGAAAGGCACGATGGATGCTTACCGTGTGACGGATATGCGCCAGCTCAGGCAGGGCGCGTACGGCATATTGGAACCGGATGAAAGCTGTCCGCTTGTGCCGCCGGAGGATATCGACCTGATGCTCATCCCCGGCACGGCGTTTGACCGCGCGGGCGGGCGCATCGGGCAGGGCGGCGGGTACTACGACCGATACATCCAGAAAACGCGTGCGGTTCGCGTCGGCGTATGTCACGAATTCGCGCTGATGGATCGCGTTCCGACAGAAGATCATGACGCGCGGATGGACGCCGTCGTTACGCCGGAAGAGACCTTGATTTTCAGGCAGGAGGAAACGAGATGAATAAGAAAAAAACGGTCAAGCCCATTCGCCGAGCCAAACACTGGGGCATGGGCTGCGTGCTGCCGATGGCGGGCAAGCTGGCGGCGATTCTCGCGGCAGTCATTGTGATGGGGCTGATGTTCAGCGCGCTGCAAGCCATCAGCTCCGTGGTGCTGCGGGACATCATTTCGCTCGCCATCGCGTCGGGCATCCTGCTGATGTGTTACAGCGAGGGGCTGACGCGCGGCGTAAACGACGCGGACGCGAGCCACGCCGCCGACAAGCTCGAAAAAGAGGGCAGGAAGCTGGAACGGCAGGAGGAAGCGGCATGCTGGCAGCCGATGAAGGCGGTCGCCGCGTGCCTTATCGTATTTGGCGTTCCGCTGGCGCTGGCGATCTATCTTTCCGCGACGGCGCAGCCCTACACCTATACGCTTCAGGATCTGCCGACATGGCTGACGGAGACATACGGCGCGCGAGAGGATATCATGGCGCCGCTTGCCGCCTATGCGCAGACGACGGCGGTCGGCGCGAAGGACGTCATCCGCCTGGTCGTCCGGCTGACGGAGCTGGTCTACATCAACCTGTTCCCCGACCCGCAGACGATGATCGAGCTGATCGACCGGCTTTCCCCGCTGATGGTGATGACCTATCCGCTGGCGTGCATCATCGGTTATCTGTGCGCGCCGTCGGTCTGGCGCAAGCGGCAGACGATGCAGCGCCGCGCGAAGAAAGCGGCTGTCCGCAAGGCGCAGAAGAAGAGCATGGTGAACGAGTTGCTGGGAAGCGGCGGCGACGTACACTACGGGCAGCGTCCGCAGAGCGAAACGCACAAGAAAAAAGAGCTGGTCTGAGCGCGTTTTTCCTGCGCGGTTGAAATCAGTCAGTGCATCTGATATAATGAAAAAA
>CAKTXP010000222.1 GCA_934631055.1 uncultured Clostridia bacterium
TATTTTCAAAACGGAGCGGTTTAAACGGGATTTTTAAATAAAAGGGTCAAATTTGTTCAAAACGTTGACTTGCTTTCAAATGTTTTGTAAAATATGGTCAGTTACAGCATGCGAAAGGAAAGCAAGATTATGAAGATCCTGTTTGTTTCAAGCGAATGTGCGCCTTTTAGCAAATCCGGCGGTCTGGCGGACGTGGCTTTTTCCCTTCCGCCGGCGCTTCAAAAAACGGGGGACGAACTGGCGATCGTAACCCCCATGTATCGTGTGACTCAGGAAAATTACGGCGATGAATTTTCCCTGCTCAAGACCTGCGTCATCGTGCTGGGTCAGCGTCATCTTGCCTGCTCTCTGTACAAGGGAGAATTGAACGGCGTGACGGTCTATGCCATCGGCAACGAGCATCTGTTCCATCGTCCGCGGCTGTATGGCTACGGCGACGATTCCCTGCGCTTTGCCTTTTTCTGCCGCGCGGTCATCGACCTGCTTCCGGAGTTCGGCGCTCTGCCCGACATCCTGCATTGCAACGATTGGGAGACCGCGCTTGCGATCCTCTATTTGAAGAACGATTCCGTTTTGAACGGCGCGCTTTCGCACATCAAGACGGTGTATACCATCCACAACATCGCCTATCAGGGGCAGTTTGCGCGCAGCGAGATGGAAGCGACGTTCGCCCTGCCGGAGGGATGGTATCACGGCGGGCTGAGCTATGAATTCGAGGGGCGGCAGGATATCAACCTGATGAAGGGCGCGATGCTGATGGCGGATGCGGTGACGACCGTATCGCCGACCTATGCGCGCGAACTTCACTATCCGTACTTTGCGCATGGTTTGCAGGGTGTGGTGGATATCATTGACCCCAAGCTGTACGGTATCCTCAACGGCATTGACACGGAGCATTACGATCCGGAGCATGACCCGCTCATCCCCTACCATTTTACGGTCGAGGATATGTCGGGCAAAGCGCGCTGCAAACGGGAGATTCAGCGCCTGTTTGGGTTGAATCAGGAAAGCGAGTGGCCCCTGCTGGCGAGCGTTGCGCGCCTTGTCGAGCAGAAGGGCATCGAACTGATTCGCGAGATCCTGCCGCAGCTGATGGATATGGGCGTGCAGCTCATCGTCTTTGGTCAAGGCGATAAGAAGTATGTCGAGTATTTCAACTGGGCGCGCGAACAGTGGCCCGGTCAGCTTGGGTTTTCCAGCGACTACAACGAGCCGATGGCGAGCGCGGTCTTTGCCGGCGCGGATATGTATCTGATGCCGTCGCGGTTTGAGCCGTGCGGGCTTTCGCAGATGATGGCGATGCGTTACGGAACGGTGCCGATTGTCCATGAAACGGGCGGTTTGAAGGATTCCGTGCGTGCGTACAAGGATTTTGACGGCGTGGGCGACGGCTTTGCCTTCTCGGATTATCAGGCGAAGGATCTGTATCTGGCGATAGCGGAAGCGGTCAAGCTGTATTTCGGCAACGAGCCGATGTTCGACAAGCTGCGCGAGCGCTGCATGAAGAAGGATTTTTCGTGGGACAAGAGCGCTCAGCAGTATAACCGCATGTATGAGGATATCTGCGGCGGCGCAGGCGCGGGCGCGCCGATTGCCTTTGAAGATGCGTTTGACCAGCTCCGTCATTGCTATATGGAGAATGAACGCAGCAACAGAAGCCGTCACGACAATGCGTATAACCGCGTCGTGCAGGTCACGATCATCGGACGCGGCGCGGGTACGTTCCATATCCGCTTCTCGGATGGCGGCATGCAGGTTCTGCCGACCTCTGCGGACGACGCGGAAGCCTACGTCCATTGCAGCTTTGACAACCTGCTGGCGATGGCGCGCGGTTTGGTGACGGTAGACAAGCTCTTCCTGAGCGGTCAGCTCCGCGTCGGCGGAAACCTCTCCAAGGGCTTTGAGATCCGCTACCTGCTTTCTCCGGCGAAGAAGGGGTGAGAATATGGCGGTACCTAAGTATGATGAATTATATGTCCCCTTTCTTAAAGTGATTGCGGATGGAAGCGAATATTCCGTTCGAGAAATTCGTGACCGGATTGCACAATACGTGGGATTGACGGATGAAGATTTAAACGAAATGCAGCCTAGCGGAAAGCAGGCGACTTTTGTGAATCGCGTCGGCTGGGCAAGAACATATCTGGGCAAAGCGGAATTGATTGAAACGCCAAGAAAAAGAGGATATATCCGAATTACAGGTGAGGGAAAAAGACTGCTGGAAAGCGGTTGTAAAATTGACAATGAAACACTTGCGAAAAAATATCCGTGGTTTGCGGCGTTTTTGAAAAACAAATAAAAAATAAGGAAAAGGCATAGGCGCTTTCTCTTAGAGAAAAAGAACGCATATGCCTTTTTATTTTTCAGATGTCGCGAAGCGATAGCGTAGTGGGAGGTGCAGGGAACTTAGTTCCCTGCTGGGGTTTGGTGCAAAGCCCCAACGTTCCCCTTCTTAATGCCCCTTTCGCACCTTCAAAACCGCCGCGCGTAAGAGCAGCGCAATGCTCGCGCCTGCCGTGTCGATGCAGACGTCGATGGGACTCGGACCGCGCCCGTTGGTGAAGCTCTGATGGAATTCGTCGCTCGCCGCATATGCCGCGCTCATCAATAAGGCGGTCAGCGCGGCATGCTTCACGCCGCTGACGCGTAAGGCGTGGCAGTAAAGCAAAAACAGGATCGCATATTCCGTCATGTGCGCCGCTTTGCGGATTAAAAATTCGAGCGTGTCCGCAGGAACGGCGCCTGCCGTCTGTTCGCCGAAAAAGAATGAAATGACGCTCAGAACGATTTTTGTAATCGTTCCGCTCTGCTCGCCGGAAACATCCCCCGGCATCGCTGACATGATGAAAATGAACGCCATCCACGCGACGCACAGCGCCCATGAAAGTCCTTTTTTCAAAAAGATGCCCCCTTTTTAAGCTACGTTGGGCTGCCGACCCGGGAAACTCGTATAGAAACGCAAGGCGTTTCTTACGATTTCCGATTTCCGCCACGCTAAATCCCGCACAGCGGGCGCGTGGCTTCAATCCCAAACCCG
>CAKTXP010000223.1 GCA_934631055.1 uncultured Clostridia bacterium
CCCCCCCCCGCCAAAAAAACGAGGTTCCAAAATCTTTATCGTTTACCGCTTCCCTCAAGCAAACAGACCTTTGCGTCCACGAAAAAAGAAATCGAGCCCTTAGCTTTTATGATAGCACGGCAACCCGCATTTGTCTATATTCCATATGGCATTTCCTGCTTTTCTTTTGAAACTCTCCATGTTCATATGAGTTTCTGTTGCGTTCCGCTTTGCAAATGAATTATACTATATGCAGGTGATAATATGAAACCTGTTTTATCTACCTAACCAGATTGACATTTGCAAAAATCCGGAGTACACTATTCCTATCATTCCCACATATCTTCTAGGAAAGGATGAAATACGGTATGAAACCTGTTACCTTTTCTCATTTGGACGCCTTCAACAAGGATTATGAGGGCAGCGCCGAGCGTCAGCTGGCGACCCTCGCCCTCGCCAAGAGCGAATTGAACAACGTCGCTTTCGTTTCCAGCGGCGCAAACGCCATGCGTCAGAAGTTCTCCGTCGAAGTGCCGACGATGGATGTCACCAATCAGAAATCCAGCGGCCGCTGCTGGCTGTTCGCGGCGACGAACGTTCTGCGTGAGCGCATCGCCGCGGCGCGCAATCTGGAAGAATTCGAGCTTTCTCAAAGCTATCTGGCGTTCTGGGATAAGTTCGAGCGCTGCAACTACTTCCTGGAGAGCATCTTGGAGACCGCCAGTCTGCCGACCGGCGACCGCACCGTGATGCACATTCTCTCCACCGGCGTTCACGACGGCGGTCAGTGGGATATGTTTGCCAACATCGTCCGCAAATACGGCGTCGTTCCCAAGGATGTTTACGACGAGACCTATCAGAGCAGCAACACCCGCCAGATGAATGCCGTGCTGAACCGCGCGCTCAAGGTCGCCGCGCAGAAACTGCGCGGGATGGTCGCCGCCGGCGCAGGCGAAGACGCGATTCAAACGGAGAAGAACAAGGTTCTGGACAGCGTATACGGCTTCCTGTGCAGCTGCTACGGCGAGCCGCCCAAGGCGTTTAATTTTGAATATGTCGATAAGGATAAGGTCTATCATATCGAGGAAAACCTCACGCCGATGACCTTTGCCGAGCGCTATGTCGGCGACCTGCTCGACCAGATCGTCAGCATCATCAACGCGCCGACCGCCGACAAGCCCTATCATAAGACCTACACCATCCGTCTGCTGGGCAACGTCGCGGAAGGCCGCCCCGTCGTCCATCTGAATCTGACGATGGACGAGTTCAAAGCCGCAATCATCGCCCAGCTCAAGGCGGGCAAGGTCGTCTGGTTCGGCAGCGACGTCGGGCATTTCGGCGAGCGCACCGCAGGCATCTGGGACGACGGAAGCTTCAACTTCTCCCTGCTGACCGGCATGGAGCTTGGCATGGACAAAGCGAATGCGCTTGACTACGGTCTGGCGGCGATGAATCACGCTATGGTCTTGACCGGCGTCAATCTCGACGCGGCAGGCAAACCGACCCGCTGGAAGATCGAGAACAGCTGGGGCGACAAGAGCGGCGAGAAGGGCTACTATGTCTGCTCGGACAGCTGGTTCGACCAGTACGTCTTCCAGGCGGCGGTCGAGAAGGAATACCTCGGCGACCTCGCCGCGCTGACTGCGCAGGAGCCGGTCGTCCTTGAGCCGTGGGATCCGATGGGAACGCTGGCGGAGTAAGAGGGGAACGATTGGGGCTTTGATCCGGGAAACTCGCATAGGGGCGCTGTCCTCTGCCTGCGGCAGACGCGCCCGCTTCGCGAACGCGCAAGCGCTCCTTGCGATTTCCGATTTCCGTCATGCTGAATCCCGCACAGCGGGCGCATGACTCCAATCCCCAAACCCCAGCAGGGAACCTTGTTCCCTGCACCCTTTCTTCATTTATCACTTCGTGATAAATGGCAGTAAAGCCATATGAATACAATGAACCCGACTTGCTCAAGCAAACAAGTCGGGTTCATTATATATTTACTTGATTGCGGAGCAATCAAGAAGTGGGAAATCCAAGAACCTCAGGTTCTTGGCGGGAGTTTGAGGGCGGCGCCCTCAACGTTCCCCTCTCCCCTTACGCCCTCATCGCGTAGCCGCCGTCAACCTTTTTCCAAACGGCGCTTCTGCCCGCTTTCGCCGCGCCGACCGCCGCATGCAGCATGCAGATGCCGCGATCCAGCGGCGCATACTTCTTGAATAGTACGCTCTGTTCCAGAATGGAAACGCTCGTTTTGTCCGCCGCAATGCGCCACGGCTGCTGGTTCATCGCGCTGGGCGCAAGCCGCGCCGCAAGCACCGCTTCCTTCTGCCATGCGCCAAGCTGACCGAGCTGCTCCTCCGTCATGCCGCAGACCTTGACCAGTTCTTTGCGCTTGGGCGCAAACGCAGGCAGATTCGCCTTGCCCAGCGCAATCACGCAATGCACGCTCTCGTCGCTTTGCAGATCGACGTTGCGCGTGATGATGTCCGGATAGAAGCCCGCGCCGAGCCAGCAGGTTCCCAGCCCCATCGCCGTCGCTTCCAGAACGAGCGCTTCGCCCATGAAGCCTTCGACCTCCATCGGCGTGCCGCGCTTGGCGATAATGACCGCATAGACGTCCGTGCCTTTGATCTGGCTCTTCAGCCCCGGGCCCTTAAACATGCGGATTTTCACGCCCTGCCAGCTCAGCTTGCGGCAGGTCTCGCCCAGCTTGTCCAGCTGCTCCTTGTCCGGCGCACCGGTATACTGGCGCACCGAGCTGCGCCTGCTCATCGCCTCGATCCAGCTTTTCTGAATATTGAGTTCAAACATCTGTAAACCGCTCCCTGTCAAAAAGGCATATGCCCGTTAGATTCATACCCGTATACTTTAGCACGTTATGGGGGCATGTGTCAACGAAAAACGCTGACTCGTCGGAAGTCTTTGCCGTATCCTTACCGCTTCATATAAAGCAGCGGATACGGCACGCCCTGCTCGTCGCATTCCTTTCCAAGACGAATTTTCCTTTTTTCTTTTAATTATATCAAATTTCTTCTTTAAAACCCAGCACAAAA
>CAKTXP010000224.1 GCA_934631055.1 uncultured Clostridia bacterium
TTGAAGAATCGAAACTCATTACATATTGGATGTTTGAACTATGAACTGCTTAGAGAAAAAGGCGAGCGAGAAGTTTGAACAGGAAGCGTTGAGCTTCGAGGAAACGCAGGAGGAAGTTCCGTAAGTTCATCTTCACCCCGAAGATGACTTTGCAGAAACGGTCTGCGCGATGATGACGGCAATGCAGGTTTTGTGTGAGAATGCGTCAAGTGCGCTTCATGCAGATGACTTGATTGGGTTTACCCATGTTTTGAATCGTCTTGCCATTCAGCACTATTTTCTTCAGCATGACGATAAAGACGAGCAATAGAATGACCGGCACTTCTTCAAAGGAGGAACATTTCAGATGCTGATTGGCGAAATTCACTTCCTTCCGCCTGTTCCGGGGACATGCCCACTCTGCGGTGCGAAGCACGAGAAAGGGACGCCGCACGACGAAAGGAGCGTCTATTATCGTATGCGCTAGCTATCGCAGAGAAAATAAGCGGTGTGCGGTGGCCCGGGCAGTTCCCCGATGATATCTTGAACGATTTCAATCTTTGAGTGTGACTTGTCATATAAAACAATCGCATAATTCAAAGAAAGCTCATTGCAGTTTAGCAATTGAAAAGTGACAGACAGATCTCTTGTTTCTTGTGAATTTAAAGGATTCGGAAGAGGTATGCTGCGGATATTTATATAGATAGAATATTATGCGCAATTTTGTGATTGCGAAATATAATTGAGTATACCCGCCGTCTCCAAAGTGATTTGGGATGGCGGGTATACTCGATAATGCGTATCCAGATTGACAAAGGTCAAGTTCTTTCTTATAATAAAAACGACGTTTATTGGCTGATACCCAGCACGATGGATTTTACGGTCATCGTATCGGGCGAAACCGTATAAATGCAGTAAACATGTTCGTAGTTACGATAGTTATCCAGTGTTCCGGCAGGGTAAGCGGAAGTTGGAGCCATCAGGGTAATAATAATCTCGCCGCTGTCAACGGTAATGAGTCCGCGAGGCGGGAGTGCGGTCATGATACCGTTTGTGTTCTCGAAATACTGGGAGCAGTAGAGGATCATTTCTTCATTGGATTGCTCGCCAGTCAGGTCGTTGGAAGCTTGAATATCGGTATAGGTGCTTGGATAACGAGAAAGAAGCGTATCGAGAGAATCGCCAATACTGATGTTGCGAGGTCCATCGCTGACGCTCAGGCGTCCCTGCGCACGAAGGGTACTCAGCTGACTGCTCGTCAAATCGTTGATGGTGAATGGCTGTGCTGCATCGTAGGGCAGAGTGGTTGCTGCGGGAGCAGCTTCCGTATGGCCTTGAGGATGAATATCAAATACAATTAGACAAATGATAAAACTCAGAAGCATTGCGCTAACGCCGCCGACAATACATAAAACAGTGATGTGACGCTGCTTTCGCTTCATGAGTTGTTCCTGTCTTCGCTTTTGAGCCATGAATTATCCTCCTTCAATCGGGTGGGTAGAGCTATTATAGCACATTTATCTTCCGGACGCTACTGCCGGAATAAAGGGGATGAGCTTTGTGGAAACGGTTTTTACGAATCCTGCGCAGTTTTCTACACAGCAGATGCTGTATGCGTTGGTTATTTTATGTCTGATTCTGGTCGTGCTGATGCTGATTGCTGTTTTTGTACTGAATAAACGCGCAAAAACCGCAGAGAACCAGACGAAGGATATGGCGTCGTTTATTCAGGAGCGGCTCGACTTCGCAGATAAGCAGACGGAGCAGAGCGGTAAAGCTGCGCGCGAAGAACTCGGAGCTGCCATGCAGAATGTGAATGATGCTATGATGCGGATGATGGGCGAAATGACGCGTACTCAGCAGGGACAGATGGACATGCTGAGCGGACAGCTTCGCGCGGCAGGGCATCAGGATGAAGAGCGCATGGAACGCATGCGGCAGACGATGGATCGGCGACTGAGCTGCTACGAAGAAAAACTCAACGGGGTTGATCAGAAGCTTGAAGAACGCATGGGCAGCAGTGAAACACACATGGAACACATGCGCCAGACCATTGAGGGCGGCTTGCAGCGACTCAATGAAGAAAACCGCGCTCAACTTGAGATGATGCGCCAGACGGTCGATGAAAAACTGAATGAAACGGTTGACCGGCGGCTTGAAGCGTCGTTTTCGGCGGTTACGCAGCGGCTGGAACAGGTGACCGCAAGCCTGAATGCGATGCAGAGCTTGACAAACAGCGTTGATGAATTGGGACGGCTGGTATCCGGTACGCATCCTTTCGGTGTGATTGGGGAAGCGCAGTTGGGCACGATTCTTGCGCAGATGCTTGCGCCTGGGCAGTATGCTCAGCATGCGAATGTCAGACCAGGCGGCGAGCCTGTCGCGGATTATGTCGTGGTGATGCCGGGACAATCCGGTCAGAATACGGTCTACCTGCCCATTGACGCAAGCCTGCCGATGCGCGAATATCAAGAACTTTGTACAGCCATGGAAAGCGGTACACATGCTGAAATCGAAAGTGCAAGAGGGCTGCTTGAATCGGCAGTACGCATGCACGCGCGTCGTATGTCCGAAAAGTTGATTGCTCCACCTTATACGACGGATTATGCTGTTCTTTTCCTGCAAAGCGAGGGACTTTTTGCGGAAGTACTGCGAATAGCAGGGTTATCTGAACGAGTTCAGCAGGAAAGCCACATGATCTTGGCGGGGCCAACAACGCTTGCAGCGTTGATATCGAGCATGCAGATGGGCTTTAAATCGCTGGCAATTGAACAGAGGACGCAGGAAGTGATGACGCTTCTGGGGGCAATCCGTACAGATTTTGCCGGATTTGCGTCTCTTTTAAATCGAACGCAGAAAAAACTCAGACAGGCGACGGAAGAACTGGATCATGCGCAGCAGCATACGCAGACGATTGCAAAGCGGTTGTCCGATGTCAAGGGGTTGCCGCAGGAACAGGCGCAAAAACTGCTGAACATTGTGGAAGAGGATGACGATACTTGGGATTAAATGAAGGGA
>CAKTXP010000225.1 GCA_934631055.1 uncultured Clostridia bacterium
GGAATGATGATAGAGGAAAACTCAGGCTTTCAGCGGCAGAACATAAATCTGGCAGGGGTTCCATTCATCCCACAGCGTCGGCAGGCATTCCAGCGGCAGGAAGCCCATGCGCTGATAAAACGCATTCGTGCGGTCGTATTCATCGTAATGACCGGTCTGCACGGTCTTGACCTGCAGGAGCGCATAGCCGTGCGCCAGCGCTTCCGAGCGGACAGCGTCAAAAAGCATCCTTCCAATGCCGAGACGGTGATATTCGGGCAGGACGCCCATGACGTAGATCTCGCCCGCGCAGGGACTGGTTTCCTTGAGCGCGGCGAAGCCGACAGCGCGGTCGCCGTCCATCGCCGCAAAGAAGGGCATTTCCCGGCTGTCGCGGATATAAGCCTGTGTGCTGTCCGGCAGACCAAACCAATCCGGAAGAGCGAGAAGGATGGAAGAAGAGATGGAAGCTTTCTCATCGGGAGATGTGATGCGGCGGAGGGAGATAGCAGTCATGAAGGATGCTCCTTTAATTTGAAAGAATTGAAAAGCATAAACTGTTATGATATAATGAAACCGTAGGCAGATGGTTTTGCCGGTGGTGTGCTCTCCTTCGCAGCTTATACAAATGCGAAGGGAGGGCGTCTGCATGACTGATTATGAAATGCTGATCGTCATTCTTACGTTTATGGGTCTACTGATAGCAGTAGATAGTAAGAACCGTAGATAATGACAAGCCGCCGACCAACTGAACCTTGATCGGCGGCTATTTCTGTAACCAACTGGTTGCGGAGGGAGTCCCCTAGGAACGGTTCTCCATCTGTCTATATTATAGCGCTTTTGCAGCTTGGCGTCAACGCTCAAGCTGTTTTTTCTTGCAGCGCCTTATATTTTCTCGTACTCGGTGAATTGACAAACGCGGGGGCTGAGAGTATAATCATAGAATATCGCAGTATGCCCGAAAAAACTTCGTTCGGGCGCTTGTTTGCTGTGCAGCAGCACGGCGATGAAAAGGAGAGATAAGTAATGTCTGACGTCAAGCATGTTGTTGTTACCCGCGAAGGCCTTCAGCGCATGAAGGAAGAGCTTGAATACAAAGAGACTACTGAAAAAATGAAGGTCGCCGAGCAGCTGAAAGTTGCGATTTCCTACGGCGACTTGAGCGAGAACGCCGAGTATGACGCGGCGAAGAACGATCAGGCTGTTCTGGAGCAGCGCATCGCCGAGCTGAAGGCGATGATCGAGAACGCGGTCGTCGTGGACGAGAGCAAGATCAGCACCGATACCGTCGGTTTCGGCACCCGCGTGACCATCGTCTACGAGGACGACCCCGACGAGGAGGAAACGTATACCATCGTCGGCACGTCGGAGTCCGACCCCACCAGCGGCAAGCTCTCCAATGAATCTCCGGTCGGCGCGGCGCTTATCGGCGCGCATGTCGGAGAGACGGTGACCGCCATGACCCCGGGCGGGGCGATGCGCATCAAAGTCGTCGAGATCGCCCTGTAAACCGTAAACAGACAGAAAGAGGAAACCAACGTGGCAGAAGAGTTGACGTTTGAAAAGCCGCAGTACAGCGAGCAGGAGCAGATCCGCCGCGCGAAGCTGGCGAAGTATTGCGAAGAGGGACGCGATCCCTATACCATCACCCGCTTTGACCGCACCCATACCTCGACCGATGTCCTGAATCATTTCGATGAGCTGGAAGGCAAGACCGTCCGCATCGCGGGGCGCATGATGAGCCGCCGCATCATGGGCAAGGCTTCCTTTGTCCACATGATGGATGGCGAAGGGCAGATTCAGGCGTATGTCCGCCGCGAGGACGTCGGCGAAGACGTCTATGCGGATTTTAAGACGATGGATATCGGCGATATCCTCGGCATCGAGGGCGTCGTTTTCCGCACCAAGACGGGCGAAGTCTCCGTCCATGCCAACAGCCTGACGCTGCTGAGCAAGTCCCTGCGCGTGCTGCCGGAGAAGTGGAATGGTCTGCGCGATCAGGATATGCGCTACCGTCAGCGCTATGTCGATACCATCGTCAATCCGGAGGTTAAGGATACGTTCATCAAGCGCAGCCAGATCCTCAAGGCGCTGCGCGAGTTCCTGGACGCGAAGGGTTTCCTGGAGGTCGATACCCCGGTCCTTCAGACGATCGAAATCGGCGCGAACTCCCGCTCGTTTGTGACCCATCACAACGCGCTGGATATCCCGATGTATCTGCGCATCGAGACCGAGCTGTACCTCAAGCGCCTGATCGTCGGCGGCTTTGACAAGGTGTACGAAGTCGGCCGTATCTTCCGCAACGAGGGCATGGATACCCGCCACAATCCGGAGTTCACCTCGATCGAGCTGTATCAGGCGTATGCGGATTATCATGAGATCATGGATCTCGTTGAAGAGATGTATATCTATGTGACCCAGAAGGTCTGCGGCACGCTCAAGATTCAGTATCAGGGCAAGGAAATCAACATGGAAGGCCCGTGGACGCGCATGACGATGGCGGAATCCGTCAAGAAGTATTCCGGTATCGACTATTATGCGTGGGAGAGCGACGAGCAGGCGCGCAAGGAGTGCGAAGCCCGCGGCGTCCACATCGAGCCGAACGCGGTCAAGGGCGAGTGCCTAGAAGCGTGCTTTGACGAGTTCGTTGAGCCGAACCTCATTCAGCCGACGTTCATCACGGATTATCCGGTCGCTATCTCTCCGCTTGCCAAGCGCAAGAAGGACGAGCCGGACATGACCGAGCGCTTTGAGTTCTTCGCGAACTGCTCTGAGCTGGGTAACGCCTTCTCCGAGCTGAACGACCCGATCGATCAGCGCAAGCGTTTTGAGTCTCAGGCCGCTGCTAAGCGTGCGCAGGGTCTGCACGCGGACGTGGACGAGGATTATATCTGCGCGCTGGAATACGGCATGCCACCGACCGGTGGTCTGGGCTTCGGTGTGGATCGTCTGGTCATGCTGCTGACGGATTCCGCGTCCATCCGCGACGTCCTGCTGTTCCCGACGATGAAGCCGAT
>CAKTXP010000226.1 GCA_934631055.1 uncultured Clostridia bacterium
GAGTTTCCCGGACTGAAATCCCTCAGGCAGGTTTGGGATTGAAGCCACGCGCCCGCTGTGCGGGATTTAGCGTGGCGGAAATCGGAAATCGTAAGAAACGCCTTGCGTTTCTATACGAGTTTCCCGGGTCGGCAGCCCCATCGTCCTCTACATATAAACGTCCTTTATAGCTCTCATGATTTTTAAGTATTTGTCTATAACGCTTCCTTTGTGTATAATAAACTCAACAAAGACACAGGCGTCTTTCCGTACATCTCACACGAAGAAATACGAAGGGAGATTTTTTCATGGTTAAACTCTATGATGGCGGCGTCTACCTCGTCAATGGCAGAGAGATCGTGACCGATCCTGCCGCGCTTCCAAGCCTCTGCGGTAAAAGCGTCACCCAGGAAGAAGCGCAAAAGGGTACCATCGCATACGGCATCCTCAAAGCCCATAACCAAAGCGGCGATATGCAGAACCTGCGCATGCGCTTTGACAGCCTGACCAGCCACGACATCACCTATGTCGGCATCATCCAGACCGCGCGCGCATCCGGAATGAAAGAATTCCCGATGCCCTATGTCCTGACCAACTGCCATAACAGCCTCTGCGCCGTCGGCGGCACCATCAACGAGGACGACCACATGTTCGCCCTGTCCGCCGCGCATAAATACGGCGGCATCTATGTGCCGACCAATATGGCGGTCATCCACAGCTATAACCGCGAGATGATGTCCGGCTGCGGACGCATGATCCTCGGTTCGGACAGCCATACCCGCTATGGCGCGCTGGGTACGCTGGCGGTCGGCGAGGGCGGCGGCGAACTCGCCAAGCAGCTCGTCGGGCGCACCTATGACGTCGCGCGTCCGGGCGTCGTCGCCATCTACCTGACCGGCAAGCCGAAGGACGGCGTTGGTCCGCAGGACGTCGCGCTCTCCATCATCGGCGCGGTCTACGCCAAGGGCTATGTCAAGAACAAGGTCATGGAGTTCGTCGGACCGGGCATCGCCAATCTGCCGATCGAATACCGCAACGGTATCGACGTCATGACCACTGAAACGACCTGCTGGTCCTCCATCTGGGAGACCGACCAGAATACGAAGGATTACCTGACGATCCACGGTCGTCCAGAAGCCTTCAAGGAACTCAAGCCCGCGGACGTCGCCTACTACGACGGATGCGTCTACGTCGATCTTTCCACGGTCGAATGCACCATCGCCCTGCCGATGCACCCAAGCTACACCTACACCATCGCCGAATTGAAGGCGAACGCGGCGGATATCCTGCATGAATGTCAAGAGAAAGCCAACGCGCAGATCACCGGCGCCAAGCTCGACCTGATGAGCAAGATCCGCGGCGGCGAGATCTGGGTCGATCAGGGTCTGGTCGCAGGCTGCTCCGGCGGCACGTTCGATAATGTCTGCGCGGTCGCGGATATCCTGCGCGGTCACAGCTGCGGCAACGGCGAATTCAAGATGAGCGTCTATCCGGGAAGCATGCCGGCGTACATCCAGCTGATGAAGAACGGCGCGCTGACCGATATCGCCTCCGCGGGCGCGATCATCCGCGAGTGCTTCTGCGGGCCGTGCTTCGGCGCAGGCGACACGCCAGCGAACGGCGAATTCTCCATCCGCCATACGACGCGCAACTTCCCCAACCGCGAGGGCAGCAAGCCCGGCGAGGGACAGATGTCCGGCGTTGCGCTCATGGACGCGCGTTCCATCGCCGCGACAGCCATCAACGGCGGACGCCTGACCGCCGCGACGGATCTGGATGTGACCTACACGCACCCGCAGTATTTCTTCGACGGCAGCGTGTATGAGAAGCGCGTCTACAACGGTTTCGGCAAGCCCGAACCGGAGCATGAACTGCGCATGGGCCCGAATATCAAGGACTGGCCCGAACAGCCGGCGCTCTCCAAAGACCTGCTGGTCAAGGTCGTTTCCTACATCACCGATCCGGTCACCACAACGGACGAGCTGATCCCCTCCGGCGAGACCTCTTCCTATCGCTCCAACCCGCTGCGTCTGGCTGAGTTCGCGCTTTCCCGCAAGGATCCGGCTTATGTCGGCAACGCGAAAGCGGTTCACGCTATCGAAGTCGCGCGCGAAAAGGGCGAGGCGCTTCCGGAAGAAGCTGCCGCTGTGTATGCCGCGCTGAGCAAAGCGGGCGTCGCCAATCAGCCCGCCGAGACCGTCATCGGCTCGACCATCTACGCCAATAAGCCGGGCGACGGTTCCGCCCGCGAACAGGCGGCAAGCTGCCAGCGCGTGCTGGGCGCCTGCGCGAACATCGCAAAGGAATATGCGACCAAGCGCTACCGCTCCAACTGCATCAACTGGGGCATGGCTCCGCTGCTGACCACCACGCCGGAAGATTACGCGCTGGGCGATTGGGTCTTTGTACCGAATATCCGCGACGCCATCCTGACCGGTAAGGAAGCGTTCGACGCCTATGTTGTCAGCCCGAATGGAAGCGTGAAAAAGACCAGCGTTTCCACCGGTGCGTTGACCGATGATGAACGCCAGATCATCGCCGACGGCTGTCTCATCAATTACTATCGCAATCACTAAGATTCATCCCACATCTTTTGTACAGCCCTTTCTGAAAAGGAAGGGCTGTATTTTTATACATATCCAGAATTTTTATTCATAGATATTTGGATGGCTGCAACTCTATCCGGCGTTTGAAACGTACAGCTTTTATAGATGTTTTGCTGTGGCTTAAATTGAAATTCTGTTGTTATTTTAAGTTGTTCTGCAAGTTTTGCCGCCCAATTTATCCACATTTTATTTTCATATGTGGATAAGCCGGACGATTCAAAAAATCGCACCCATCAAAAAAGCGGGCTGAGCCCGCCTGCATTTCCGCCACAGTCCGTAAAGATTCAAAGCTTTACGCACGCGATCAAGCTTTATGCAATTTCCTATAAGGCAAAAAAGCTCCGGAGTTTTCCTCCAGAGCTTGACGGATCGTAGATCGATC
>CAKTXP010000227.1 GCA_934631055.1 uncultured Clostridia bacterium
ACAGCGTCCCAGTCGCCGGTGCCGGCAGCATAAGCGGTCAGCGCGGAGCCGACGCCGTTCTTCCACTCTTCGGACGGGATGGTCGCGAAGTTCCAGCTCACAGGCGTCTTGCCCTCGGCGGTGTACTGCGCGTCAATCTGCACGAACGGGTTCGTGGACTGATATTCGCCGGTGAAGGTGTCAAACGGGGCGACGAAGCCCATGTCCTGAGACATGCTCTTGCGGCCTTCGTCGGAGGTGATGACCCAGTTCATGAACGCGAGGGTCGCGTCGATGTCTTCCTGCTTCGCGGTGTTGTTGACGCACCAGTAGTTCTCGGTGCCGGTGCACAGACCCTGGTTCTCTTCGCCTTCAGCACCGATGTAGATCGGCAGCATGGTCAGGTTCTCGGCGCCGAGGGAAGAAACGTCGTTCCAAGCCCAGGTGCCGTTCTGATAGAACACAGCCTTTTCGCCGACGAACTCAGCGACAGCATCGTTGCCGGTCTTGCTCGCCAGCAGCTTCGGGTCGCAGGTGGAATCGGTGATGTACAGATCCCAGATGTTCTTGTAGTTGTCCAGATACAGACCTTCGATCGCTTCGGTGGAGCCGATGTCACGAGCCTTGTACTCGTAGTAGATCGGCATGTTGGCGAGGTGGGTCTTGAAGCGCCAGTCGGAAGAACCGTCCATGCCGGCGGAGGTGAAAGCGCCGTCAACGCCCAGCTCGTCCTTGCGAGCCTGGATGTCGTCCGCAACCTTCTTCAGGGTTTCGAAGTTGGTGATGTCGGAAGCCTTGTAACCAGCCTTTTCGAGCAGCTTGGTGTTGGCAATCAGACCGTAGGTCTCGATGACGTACGCCACGCCGTAGACCGTGTCGCCTTCCTTCAGCGCGAAGGAATCGGAGGTCAGATGCTTGGTGATGTCCGCATCCTTGAGGTCATAGCAGTAGTCTTTCCAGTTCGCCAGACCGACCGGACCGTTGACCTGGAACAGCGTCGGCGGGTCGCTCTTTTCGATCTCGCTCATCAGGGTCGTTTCATAGTTGCCGGAAGCCGCGGTGACGACCGTTACCGGCACGCCGGTCTGCTCGGTATAAATCTTAGCAAGCTCCTGCCACTGGGCGTCCTGCTCGGGCTTGAAGTTCAGGTAGTAAACCGAACCTTCAGCAGAAGCAACCATGACCAGAGCGAGGCACAGGCACGCAGCCAGAACCAGGGCGACGATTTTCTTCATAATAGTATCCCCTTTCATGAAGTAGAAAAAATTTATGGTCGAAGCGTCCTCCCGCTTCAAACATACAGGATAACGGAGTCGGGGCGGCTTCATGCGCGCGGGACGCGTGTATGAAAACTGTCGTGCAACTCGCTTGCGCTCATTATAGACTAAATATCCGATAATTGCAAGAGCCTTTTTGTTAAATTTGCGGTCAAAAACCAAAACTTACCCGTTATATCGAGAAATAATGCCGCTTAAAACCGATAAGATTTCGACAAGAAGCGAAAACTCATGCAAATTTACGCAAAGAATTTGCGCAAATCGTGTCACAGACGTTGACTTTACGCCGCGGCGATTATACAATAAAACCAGAAGCCGCACAGGGGTGTTTTCCCGGGCGGGCGCATCATCTGCACAAAGGAGCGGTTGCCGTGGCTGTAACCATCAAGGACGTGGCGGCGCTTGCGGGCGTATCGCCGTCTACCGTGTC
The DNA here is from genome assembly GCA_934631055.1 of uncultured Clostridia bacterium. Lineage (GTDB taxonomy): Bacteria > Bacillota > Clostridia > Christensenellales > Aristaeellaceae > Ventricola. The sequence continues at coordinate 1,687 of CAKTXP010000227.1, forward strand.
TAGAACGTACCGAAATCATCCATCCATCAGCGAAGAGACCAAGGAGCGCGTGCGCCGCGCCGCCCGTCAGCTGGGCTATCAAGCGGGCGACGCGCCGGGCGAAGGCGTCCGGCTGCGCACCATCGGCGTCATCCTGCCGCCGTCTACGCGCGAGGTCTACGAGAATCCCTTCTATTTGGAAATGATCCGCGGGATTAATCAGTTCTGCAACGCCCATCAGTATGTCAGCACTATCGTCACAGGAAAGGACAACGACGAGATTCTTGCCGCCGTGAAGATGCTCATCAGCACGGGACGGGCGGATTCCTTTATTCTGCTCTATTCCCGTCTCGGCGATACGGTCATAGATTATTTATACAACGCAAAACAGATTTATGTGTTGATCGGCAAAGCTTACGCTTACGCCAATCAGACGGTCTATATCGATAACGATAATTTCCTCGCAGGACAGGAAGCGACGGAGTATCTGATCCGGCTGGGACATCGGCGCATCGCCTATCTGGGCAGCGATAACGCCTATATGTTTACCGCCGACCGCAAGCGCGGTTATCAGGCGGCGATGGCGTTGGCGCGGCTTCCGTTCTACGCGGAGGACTGCGTTGAGATGCACGCGCTGGATATGGAGGATAGCGCGCTGCATGCGCTCATCGAGCGGGAGGATCGGCCGACCGCTATCGTCGTCAGCGACGATATCCTTGCGATGACGCTGGAGCGGCTCTGCACGCTCAAGGGGATATCCATTCCGCGCGATCTGTCCATCGTTTCCTTTAATAATTCGCTGTTTGCGCGTCTGACTTCGCCGTGCCTGACCTCGGTGGATCTCAATTCCTTCCAGCTGGGTTTTGAGGCCGCCAGCCAGCTGGTCAACCACATCGACCATCCGGACCTGATGGCGACCAAGAGCATCATTCCGCATAGGATCATCGAGCGCGACAGCTGCGCGCGGATCGGCGGCTGACTGGGCGGCGGAAGCGCTTGCAAATTCCCATGCGCGGGTGTATGATGCAAAGGGGATTACGTTTGGGGCTCTGCCCCAAACCCCGCCAAGAACCTGAGGTTCTTGGATTTCCCACATGTGCCTGACTGCATGCATGCAGTCAGGCAAGCTGACGAATAAATAGAACGCGCGAAGCGAAGGAAGGGTGCAGGGAACAAGGTTCCCTGCCGGGGCTTGGGGATTGGAGCCCCAATCATTCCCTTCTCTCGGAGGAGCTATGGCGGATAATCGAATCACGAAAAAAAGACTTAAAAATCACTTTGCTTATAGCTGGTGGAAGT
>CAKTXP010000228.1 GCA_934631055.1 uncultured Clostridia bacterium
GGTGACGCAGCGTATGGCGAAGCGCCGTCATGCAATCCAAGTCGAGCAGCAGCTCGCGAAGCTGAACCTTATCCATATTTCCCTCCGATTCGGGGAATGCTTGGGGCTCTGCCCCAAACCCCGCCAAGAACCTGAGGTTCTTGGATTTCCCACTACGCTGTCGCTTTGCGACAGCTGATGATATGTTTATTTAAGCCGCCGCGAAGCAAAGAAAGGGTGCAGGGAACAAGGTTCCCTGCTGGGGTTTGGGGATTGGAGTCACGCGCCCGCTGTGCGGGATTCAGCGTGACGGAAATCGGAAATCGTAAGAAACGCTTTGCGTTTCTATACGAGTTTCCCGGATCAAAGCCCCAAATCGTCCTTACATCCTCTCCGGCGCTTCTACGCCGATGAGATATAGACCCGTCTTGATGACGTCGCGAACAGCGCGGGTCAGGTTGACGCGCGCCGCCGTGCCCGCCGGATCGCTCTCGTCCATGATGCGATGCTCGAAGTAATACTTGTTGTACGCCTGCGCCAGCTGGGTCGTATGGCGCGTAATGAGCGACGGTTCGCTCTGCTCCATCGCCTTGCGGATGACCTGCGGGAAGTGCGAAAGGAGCATCAGCACGTCCTGCGCCTCGTCATCGGTGATGACGCTGTAATCCGGCTCAGCCGCCGCAAACGCTTCCGCCTTGCGCAGGACGGAGCAGCAGCGCGCATGCGTATACTGAACATACGGACCCGTTTCGCCGTCAAAGTTGAGCGCGCGCTCCCAGCGGAAGTCGATGTCCTTGTTGCGGTCGTTGTGCAGGTCGAAATAGACCACCGCGCCCACGCCGACCTGACGCGCCACCTCGTCCTTGTTGGGCAGGTTCGGGCTCTTCTCCTCGATGATCTCGCGCGCCTTTTCGATCGCCTTGTTCAGCAGGTCTTCCAGATAGACGACATAGCCCTCGCGCGTGGAGAGCGCACGTCCCTCATAGCTGACCATGCCGAAGGAGACATGCTCCATGCCCTTATACCAGTCGTGACCCATCAGCTCAATGATCTTAAAGAGCTGCTTGAAATGCAGATTCTGCTGATATGCCACGACATACAGGCACTTGTCAAAATGGTAGGTATTGTGGCGGTAGAACGCCGCGGCGAGGTCGCGGGTGATGTAAAGCGTCGCGCCGTCGCTGCGCAGGATGAGTGCCGGCGGCATGCCGTAGGCTTCCAGATCGACGACCTGAGCGCCCTGAGACTCGACCAGCAGACCCTTTTCCTTCAGTTCTTCCACGACGGGCGCCATCTTGTCGTTGTAGAAGCTCTCGCCCGCATAGGAATCGAACGACACGCCCAGCAGGTCATACACGCGCTGGGTGTCCTTGAGCGTCACTTCCTTGAACCAAGTGAAGATCTCCATGGCTTCCTTGTCGCCGTCCTCGATCTTCTTGAACCACGCACGTCCTTCATCTTCCAGCTCGGGGTTCTTCTCCGCCTCGTGATGGAAGCGGACATACAGATCGACCATCGCCTGCACGCCGCCCTGCTCGACTTCCTCGCGGTTGCCCCACTTCTTGTAGGCGCAGATCATCTTGCCGAACTGCGTTCCCCAGTCGCCCAGATGGTTGATGCCGACGGTCGTATAGCCGTTGAAATCATAGATGCGCTTGAGGCTGTTGCCGATCATCGTCGTGGAGAGATGGCCGATATGGAAGCGCTTGGCGATGTTGATGGACGAATAATCCAGACAGACCGTCTTTCCCTTGCCCATCTCGCTGGAACCCCAGCACCCCGGATTCTTCAGTACGGCTTCCACGATGTCGCGCGCCAGACCGCCGCGGCGCAGGAACACATTCAGATAGCCGCCGACGACCTCAACATGGTCGATCTCCTCGCAGACGATCTTCTCCGCCAGCTTGCCCGCGATCATCTGCGGCGCACAGCGCATCGTCTTGGACAGACGGAAGCACGGCAGGGCGTAGTCGCCCATCTTCTTATCCGGCGGGGTCTCGATCATCGCGCAGATGTCCTCGCAGCTGAGACCGCAGTTCTCAAAGCAGCACTTTGCCGCCGCGGCGATATATTCCGCAACCTTCAGTTTCATATCCATATTCGGTGAATTCTCCTTGTCATCCCGTTATTCTTTGCCGATACTCTCTCCCAAGAATTGAGCCATGTGCGCCAAGCGATTCGACCGTCCGTCAGGAAGCGAAGCGTTGCCTGCGGCTTCCCCCGTGCTCAACTTTTGAGTGATAAACGTTTACATTTTATTGTAACAGATGGATAGCCAAAACACAAGTGCAGGCGTTTCGCTCTTTCCGTAAACTTTTTTCATTTTCTCGGTTGACATCATCTGCGGCACATGGTACACTGTTTCCCGTCAACTCAATATTTTAATTCAGTTTACAGAAGGAAGGGCTTTTCATGACCGCTTCTCCCGCTTCCGCGCGCCGCAGCATGACGCGCAATCTCGTTCTGACCGCCCTGATGGCGGCGCTGACCGCGATCTGCTCCCAGATTCAGATTCCCCTGCCGATGATTCCCATCAATCTGGCGCTCTTTGCCGTCCATCTGAGCGGCGCGCTGCTCGGCTGGAAATACGGCGCGCTGTCGATGGTCGTCTATGCGCTGCTGGGCATCATCGGCGTGCCGGTATTCGCGGGCTTTGGCAGCGGTCCAGCGGTGCTTTTCGGCAAGACGGGCGGCTACATTCTGGGCTACATCCTCTGCGCGCTGATCGTCGGCCTGCTCTCCCGCAAATTTACGTTCTCCTTTAAGAATCTCTGTCTGGAGATGCTGCTCGGCGTCGCCGTCTGCTATGCGTTCGGCACGATCTGGTTCATGGTGCTGACGGGCATGAATCTGGCGACAAGCATGAGCTACTGCGTCATTCCGTTCCTGCCCGGCGACGCCGTGAAGATTCTGCTTGCGGCTTTCCTCGCCCTGCGCCTGCGCAAGCCGCTTGCCGCGCAGGGATTC
>CAKTXP010000229.1 GCA_934631055.1 uncultured Clostridia bacterium
TGTGCCGTATCCGATCCGCGTGACGGTCGGCGGCGCGACGGTGTTCGTGCTGGAGGTCAGCCAGTTCCTCAAGGTGTGATATGATCTCCTTTTCAGACCTGAAGGGGCAGTCTGCGCATATTGCGAAGCTGCAAAGCGATTTTGCGCGGGGGAACTATGTCCACGCTTATCTCTTTACGGGACCGGGCGGCACGGGCAAACGTTCCGCCGCGCAGCTTTGCGCCATGGCGGCGCTCTGCCGCGGCGAACATAAGCCCTGCGGCAAATGCGGTCCGTGTCGGCGCGTTCTCTCCGGAACGCATCCCGACGTGCATACGGTGCTGCCCGAAAAGGGCAAGCAGTGGATCACGGTCGATGTGATGCGCAATATGCTCGAAACGGTCTCTGTCAAGAGCTTTGAGGATGGAGCAAAGGTCATTCTCATCCCCAATGCGGAGAAGATGAACGCCGCCGCGCAGAACTGCCTGCTCAAGACGCTCGAAGAGCCGCCGGAGGCGACCGTCTTTTTTCTGATGACGGATCAGCCTGCCGCGCTGCTGCCGACGGTCGTTTCCCGCTGCCGCGTGGTTCGGTTCCATCCGCTGAGCGTGGAGGACTGCGCCGCAAGGCTCGTCGCGCTCGGCGAACGGGCGGACGACGCCGCAAAAAAGGCGCGTATGGCGGAAGGCTGCGTCGGACGCGCGCTTGAGATCGACGAACAACAACTATCCCTGCGCCAGCAATTGACGCGGGATGTTTTTTCCGTTCACCATCCGGCGGATATCCTGCCGGTTGTGAACGCATATAAGGAGGACAAGGAACGCCAGAAACAGGCGATGGACACGCTGGAGTGCGCTGTGCGCGATATACTGGTCGCGCAGGCGGGCGGGGTGTCCCTTGCGGACGCGGGCTATGACAGGCAGGCGCAGAGCTTTGCCGCCGCCGTACCGCTTTCCGGAGGGCTGGCGCTGATGAAAAAAGTGACGCGCGCGCGCATGATGATGCAGAGCAACGTCGCGTTTGCCTCGGCGATGGAGTCTGTCCTGCTTCAAATATCGGAGGAATATGCTAAATGTCCATGGTAATCAGGGTGCGCTTTAAGCGCGCCGCCAAACTATATGACTTTGACCCGAACGGGCTGGATCTGCATAACGGCATGAGCGTCGTGACCGAAACGGCGCGCGGCGTGGAGCTGGGCGAGTGCATGAGCGGGGTCATGGATGTACCGGATGAGCGGCTGGTTCTGCCGCTCAAGCCCATCATCCGCATCGCGACCGAGCAGGATCTGGAGATCCAGCGCCGCAACGAGCAGGCGGAGAAGGAAGCGTTTGATATTGCGCTGGACCGTATCGCCGAGCATAAGCTGGAAATGAAGCTGGTCGATGTCGAATATGCGTTTGACCATTCCAAGATCATCTTCTATTTCACGGCGAATGGACGCGTGGACTTCCGTATGCTGGTCAAGAGCCTGGCGAGCATTTTCAAGACCCGCATCGAGCTTCGCCAGATTGGCGTGCGCGATGAGGCAAAGATGCTCGGCGGCATCGGCCCTTGCGGACGTCCCATCTGCTGCCGCACGTTCCTGAGCGATTTTACGCCGGTATCCATCAAGATGGCGAAGGAACAGAATCTGTCGCTGAATCCGACGAAGATATCCGGGCTGTGCGACAGGCTGATGTGCTGCCTGAAATATGAACAGGATAACTACGAGCAGACCCGCAAGCGCATGCCGCGTGTAGGCCGTGAGATCATCACGCCGGACGGTGTAGGCGTCATCAACGCCATCAACGTGCTGGAGGAGACTGTGCGCGTGCGCATTGCCGTGGGCGATTCGTTTGAGCTGCGCGAGTATCGCATCGACGACTGCCAGCGCCCGAATCAGGATAACGCCAAGCCGCCACGCATGGAGGAGATGCCTGAGGAAGAAGCTCAGCAGCCTGACGAGACGGATGCGCCGCAGGAGGGCGAAAAGCCGGAGAATGGCGAAGCGCCGCGTCCCGCCGCGCAGGAGAACCCGCCGCGCCGTCCGGATATGCGCCCGCCGCGTCCGCGTGGTGACCGTCCGGAACGCCCACAGAGAGGCGACAGATCGGAGCGTCCGCCGCGTCAGGAGAGAGGCGAACGTCCGCCGCGCCCGCAGAGAAAGCCGATGGATAGACAGCGCCCGCCGCTTCCGCGCCAGAACGCGCCGACGGAGAACCCACAGCCGCCTAAGGCGGATGTACAGGTCATCCGAGAGGAAAAGGCGGTCGATGTGCTGGAGATCCGCGAGGACGAGCAGAAGCAGGATCTTCTGTAAAACTTGTTAGATATGCATAACAACGTGCTTTTTCAAACAAAGACTGAAAAAGCACGTTTTTTATATGTATCATATAGAAAAACTAGGAATTAAAAAAGGGAATCCGATAGAAAGTTAATCAGATAAATTGCATAAAAAACCTTGCATTTAAGACAGACCCGTGATAGAATACTGCTGGGAGTGATCCTGAACATATGGGGAGGTGAATACCACATGGCTTATCAGATTTCTGATGATTGCATCTCTTGCGGCGTTTGCGCCAGCAATTGCCCGGTGAACGCCATCAGCGAGGGTGACGGCAAGTACGTTATCGACGCTGACAGCTGCATTGAGTGCGGCGCGTGCGCGGAGAACTGCCCGGTCGGCGCTCCGGCTCAGGCCTAATCATTGTAACAGCGGACGTGTCCGGTTGAACCGGATGCGTCCTTTTTTCTATTTTTCTTTATATTGCATGTGATACTGTGGTATACTGGTTACAGTATACAATTGTTTTTGTTTTGAATGAACGACGCGCATGTGCGTCGTATGCTTAAGCTGATTAAAACCGGCGCGAAGCGAAGAAAGGGTGCAGGGAACGACGTTCCCTGCCGGGG
>CAKTXP010000230.1 GCA_934631055.1 uncultured Clostridia bacterium
TGCTCTTTTCTTTAAAAGGCTATGCAAATGTTCATCATGCTTTTGCTTACGATTTGCCGCCGTTCCCGTATTATCAGATTACATATCATGTAAATCTCAAATCGATATATTATCATTGTAATTTATCCATTTTACCCTATATGTAACCGATCGCTCATGTCAAGAACCCTGTTCAGTTCCATTTTATGCGTTCTTTTCCTTTGTTTGACACTCTTACAATTCAAATCACTTTCTCACGCAGATCTGCTTGACATTCATAATTCCCTGCGTTACGATAAAAAACGCTTCATATCCCGCTTTTCAGGAGGTCTTTCCATGGATTTACGCAGCGTTTCCGCAAAGATTATTCATGCCGCTATTCATTCCGCTTTGCCGGATGAAGCCGTCAAACGCGCGCTCCTTTCGCATCCGCTCAGCGGAAACGTCACGCTGGTCGCCATCGGAAAAGCCGCATGGCAGATGGCGCATGCCGCCGTTTCCGTGCTTCCCCGTCCCGTCACTCAAGGCATCGTCATCACCAAATACGGGCATGCTTTGGGCAGTATCCCTGGCGTTCATATCTTTGAAGCCGGTCATCCTGTTCCGGACGCAAATTCTTACCTTGCAACGCAGGCGGTGATCGACATGGTTTCCCATCTGAGCAGCGACGATACCGTGCTTTTTCTCGTTTCTGGCGGCGGCTCTGCGCTTTTTGAAAAACCGCTCATTCCTGAATCCGAAATGGCGGATGTGACCCGGCAGTTGCTTTCCCGCGGCGCCGATATTCAGGAAATGAACATGATTCGCAAACGCCTTTCGGCGGTCAAAGGCGGGCGATTCGGCTTGCTTTGTGCGCCTGCTCATGTGTTTACCATTGTGCTTTCCGACGTGTTGGGCGATCCATTGGATATGATTGCCTCCGGTCCCGCCTATCCGGATACTTCGACCGCTGAGCAGGCGCTGAACGTGATTGCCAAATATCATCTGACGCTTTCCGCTCAAGCTCATCAGGCGCTCAAAGTCCCTCTGCCCGCTCGTCTTGACCACGTCGAAACGGTCGTCACCGGAAGCGTCCGCCAGCTTTGTTCTGCGGCGGCGGACTGCTGCAAGGCGCTGAACATTGAGCCTCACATTCTGACGGCAAGCCTGAACTGCGAAGCACGGGAAGCCGGTCGGTTTCTGGCTTCCATTGCCCAATTCCATGCTCATTCTGCCTCTCCCGTCGCATATATCCTCGGCGGCGAAACCGTCGTCCATCTGACGGGCGGCGGCAAAGGCGGCAGGAATCAGGAACTCGCGCTTTCTTCCGCAGAAGGCATTTCCGGTCTGTCCAACGTTGCGGTTTTCTCCGTCGGTTCTGACGGTACGGATGGTCCGACCGACGCCGCCGGCGGCTATGTCGATGGGCGGACGCTTTTCCTTCTCAAGCAGCAGAATATCCGTATTTCCGACGTCTTACAGCGCAACGATTCCTATCATGCGTTAAAAAAGACCGATGGTCTGATTTTCACCGGTCCAACCGGAACAAACGTTAACGACCTTATCGTTCTGCTGATCGACGCCTGTTCCCCCGCTTCTACGGAGCCTGCCTAAAGCCATTCTCTGCCGATGTTTCCTTCATTTCTTATATTGTTTCTTTTTCTGTTTTATGCTATATTGAGCAGGTAGATTTTACAAAAGGATGCGAGATTATGGATAGTTTTGTCTTTGCGCTCAATACGACGATGCCGGTCTTTCTGGTCATCCTGCTGGGCTGGTTCCTGCGCCGTGTCGGCATATTGAATGCCGGATTCTGCAAACCTGCAGACCAGTATGTGTTCAAATGCGCCCTGCCGGTCAGTCTGTTTCTGTCCATCTCCAAAATGGATGTGTACAGCGACTTTAACCCATCGTTCTGCCTGTTCTGCTTTACGGTAACGAGCATCGTGTTTCTGGGCGTCTGGGCGCTCACGTCCCTGTTGATGAAGGATAAGCGGCTCGTCGGCGAATTCAGCCAGGCGTCCGTCCGTTCCAGCGCGGCGATTTTAGGCGTCGCTCTTGCCACCAATATTTATGGCAATTCCGGCATGGTGCCGATGATGGTGCTTGCCGCCGTTCCGTTTTTCAACGTCTACGCTGTCCTGATTTTGCAATTCTCTCCGCATGTCGATGAAAACGGAAATCTCCTTCCTCCGGACAAAAACGGCTCGGCAGTCAAGCGCGCCATCGTCAACGTCGCAAAAAACCCCATTATCATCGGCATCCTGCTGGGCGTCCCGTTCTCTCTCCTGCGTATCAAGCTTCCGACCATCCTGCAATCGACGCTTTCTACAGTCGGCGGAACCGCAACGCCCGTCGCTCTGCTGGCGGTCGGCGCGTCCTTCTCCGGAAGCGAAGCTGTCAAGCGCATCAAGCCCGCGGTCATCGCGACGGCAATCAAGCTGTTCATTCTTCCTGCAATTTTCCTGCCGATTGCCGCGCTGTTCGGCTTTAAAAACAGCGAGATGCTGGCGATCCTCATCATGGTCGGTTCGCCGACGACGGTATCCTGTTTCGTGATGGCGAAAAACATGGGGCATGAAGGCATTCTGACGAGCAATGTCGTCATGTTAGCGACCGTGCTTTCGTCCGTCTCTCTGACGCTGTGGATATTCCTTCTCCGCTCATTCGGTTTGCTGTAAGGGGGCATGAACATGAAGAGTCTTTTAATCAAGGACACGACGCGTGAAGAGCGCGAGCAGATCGTTGCAGACTCCATCGGAAGTCTTGAAGCCGCGTGCGACGGCTGTGCGCCGGGCGTCGTCGAGATGTATCAAGCCTACATCGACGGCGAAAAGGAATTACGCGACGTGAACCGCGAATACGTTGCCCGCTACGTTTCGGG
>CAKTXP010000231.1 GCA_934631055.1 uncultured Clostridia bacterium
GCCTCGTTGCCGCTCATAATCTCCACGATGACGCTGTTCGTATTCTCCATGCCCTCGCGCACCAGATGACCCAGATTCTCAAACAGCGAGGAAAGCCCGTTCGTTCCGACGATGCCGTCGCCGCCGCGGATGCCCATGCCGTTCATCGCCAGGAACGCCGCCTTGACCGCCAGCCCGCTGGAAAGCTGAACCTTGCTCGCGCAGCCCTCTTTCGCGCCGTCGCAGATCATGCCGCAGATCGAGCCAAGGATGTTCTGCATTGCAAAGAGCATCTGTTTCTCTCCGCCGCCCAGCATGTAGACCACGCCGACCGACGCGCCCAATCCGCTTGCCACGCCGCAGGCGCAGACTGCCGACAGCGTGCCGGTGAACGTCTTGACATAGATATTGATGAGATTCGCCAGCGCCGCCGCGCGGAGCTTGGTCTCCTCGTCGATGCCCAGCGCCTGCGCGACGCCTTCGATAGTCAGCAGCAGCGTGATGCCCTGATTGCCGCTGCCCGTCGCCGTCATGACGGGCATGCTCACGCCGCTCATGCGCGCATAGGATGCCGCCGCGCAGAGCTTTTCCGCGCGGGATACCGGCGAATCGCCGATTGCGCCCTGTCTGATGAGCGTATCGACCGCGCGGCCCAGACCGAATTTCAACCCTTCCTGCGCGACCGCCATGTTCATGTCGATGCCATCCTGCAAAAAGCGCAGTTCTTCCAGCGGAACCGTCCGCGCGAAATCAATCATTTCCGACAGCCTGCATTCGCGGATGGGATCGCCCGCCGCGCTGCCGTCCTCCCGCTCGACATAGGCTTCAAACGGCGCATGATCGACGCGGACGATGTTTGTATGCGATTGCAGCGTCAGCACACGAACAGTGTCACTGTCCGTTTCCAATACGGACTCCACCAGCAGCCCATGCACGTCGTCCCGCGTCTTGACGGTCACCCTGCCCTCCGCGACCATCTGTTTCGCCGTACTGAGCGCTTCCGGAGAAACGTGATCCAGCACGCGCATCTTCGCCGACGCGTCGCCCGCCGTCACGCCCATCGCCGCGCAGAGCGCCACGCCGCGTTCATCCGCGCCGGGGATGCCCACGCCCATCGCATTCTTATAGAGATAGTTGTCCAGCGTAATCGTCAGATGGCGAACCGCTCCCTGCGCATTCGCCCTCGCCGTTGCGGTATTGAGCGCAATCGCAACCGGCTCCGTACATCCTGTGGACGGCATGATGACGCCGTGGATACGCTTCAAAAAGTATTCGTATTCCATTTGTATTTTTTCCTCCGTCAGCCAAAGAGTATCGCCAGCGCCTCCGCCAGCGTTTCAACTCCGTAAACGCGCATGCCCTCCGGCGCGCGCAGATGCTTTGCGTTTTCTCTGGGGATGACCGCTGTCGTAAAGCCCAGCCGCGCGCATTCCGCAAGCCGCCTTTCCGCCTGCGATACCGCGCGGATCTCGCCCGCCAGACCGACCTCTCCGATGACCGCCCAATCCCCTGGCACGCATGCGTCGCGCACGCTGGACGCCACCGCCGCGCACAGCGGCAGATCTGCCGCCGGTTCAGAAAGCTCCAAACCGCCTGCAACGTTGACGTAGACGTCCTGATTGAACAGCGACACGCCCGCTCGTTTTTCCAGCACGGCGAGCAGCAGCGCCAGCCGCCCCGAATCAAATCCGTTCGTCGTGCGCCGCGGCATGCCGTATGCCGTTTGCAGCGCAAGCGCCTGCACATCGACCAGCATCGGGCGCGAACCCTCTATCGCGCAATGAACGCATGAGCCCGGCACATTGCGCGCCCGCGTAGAGAGCAGCAATTCCGACGGGTTTTCGACCGGCACCATGCCGTTTTCGTGCATCTCAAATAATCCGATCTCATTCACCGAGCCGAAGCGGTTCTTCACCGCGCGCAGAATGCGGTATTCATGCTGTCTGTCGCCCTCGAAATACAGCACGACGTCCACCATATGTTCCAGCACGCGCGGTCCGGCGATCGCGCCTTCTTTTGTCACATGCCCGACGAGAAAGACTGCGCATCCCGTCGTCTTTGCCATGCGCATCAGCAGGCTGGCGCATTCGCGCACCTGCGAAACGCTGCCCGGCGCGCTCGCCATGTCCGGACGGTACATCGTCTGAATCGAATCGACGATCATGTAGTCCGGAGAAAGCTCTTCCCAGCGGCGCTCGGCAGCGTCCATCGCGTTTTCGCTCAACACGAGCAGGTTTTCGCTCTTTACGCCCAGCCGACGTGCGCGCATCTTGATCTGCCGAACGGATTCCTCGCCGGAAATATACAGCACGCGCGCGCCGCCCGCCGCCAGATGCTCGGACGCCTGAAGCAGCAGCGTCGATTTGCCGATGCCCGGATCGCCGCCGACCAGCATCAAAGAGCCTTCCACCACGCCGCCGCCCAGCACGCGATCCAGCTCTCCGATACCGGTCGTTGCGCGCGCCGTCGTCTCCTCTGGCACTTCGGAAAGACGCATGGCGCTTGCTCCCGTGCCGGGGCGCTGTTTGATTGCCTTGACCGGCGCAGTCTGAACCGCCTGCGGCGCCTGCTCCTCCAGCGTATTCCATGCGCCGCATCCGGGACATTTGCCCATCCAGCGCGGCGTTTCATAGCCGCACGCGCTGCACACATAGGTCGTTTTTTCCTTCGCCATGTTCTTTCCTCCGAAGCATTTATGGAAACGAGAGAACGATTGGGGCTACCGATCCGGGAAACTCGCATAGTCGCGCTGTCCTCTGCCTGCGGCAGACGCGCTCCTTGCGATTTCCGATTTCCACC
>CAKTXP010000232.1 GCA_934631055.1 uncultured Clostridia bacterium
ACACCTTGAGGAACTGGCTGACCTCCAGCACGAACACCGTCGCGCCGCCGACCGTCACGCGGATCGGATACGGCACATAGACACCGCCTGCGCCGCCCATGGGAGTGGTCGAAGCGGTGATCTGTTCGCGGCTCTTGCAGATCTTTTCAATTACGGCAAGCGCATCGCTGAGTTTATCATCCTCCACGCCGCTGATAAGCGTGGTATTGCCGGCGCGCAGGAAGCCGCCGGTGGTGGCGAGCTTGGTCACGCCGAATCCCTTATCCATGAGTGCGGAGACCAGACGCCCCGCATCTTCATCCTGAACGATTGCAACGATAAGTTTCATAATCTATCCCTCCATATTCTGATGATGGAAGTGCAACCCCGCGCAGTTTCTACGCAAAGACTACATTCTACGCCTTATTATACAGGAAAAGCGCCCAAAATGCTAGACCTGATTTGGGCGCAGTTTTCAGATGGAATTATGTTAAGCGAGTTACGTTGGGGCTACTCGCCCCAAACCTTCGGCAAAGAGCTTCGCTCTCTGCACTCTTTCTTCGCTTCGCGGCGGTTTTAATCCGCTTTGCGTCAGCTGTCGCAATGCGACAGCGTAGTGAAGGGTCAAGAGAACTCAGTTCCCTTGCGGGGTTTGGGGCAGAGCCCCAATCGTCTCTCTCTTCCCTTAGATCGCGCGCGTCGCCTGCTTCAGCCACTCGCGCTCTTCCTCGCTGGGCAGCAGCGGAAGCAGCGTCTCCCGTACAAACGCATGATATTCGTTCAGCCAGCCGCGCTGACGCGGGCTCATCTGCGCCGGAATGACCGCGTCCAAATCAATCGGCACACAGGTCAGCGTCTCAAAGCCGAGGAACTGACCATATTCGTTCTCTTCCAGCTTGCGGCAGACCAGCTCGTTTTCCGTGCGGATGCCGTGGCTGCCCTCGATGTATACGCCCGGCTCGTCCGTCGTCACCATGCCCGGCTCCTGCACCGTGTTCTCGCTTCGGGTCGGCGCTTTATACCAGCGGAAGCCGTTCGGTCCCTCATGCACGCTGAGCAGATAGCCAACGCCGTGACCCGTGCCGCAGCGATAGTCGATGCCCATGTCCCAGATCGGGCCGCGCGCCAGGATGTCCAGACCGATGCCCGTCATGCCGTGCAGGAATTTCGCATTCGCCAGATTCAGCACGCTGCAAAGGACGGCGGTAAAGTGCTTCTTCTGCTCGTCCGTCACTTCGCCGAGCGCAAACGTGCGGGTGATATCCGTCGTGCCTTCCAGATACTGTCCGCCGGAGTCGATGAGCAGCAGGTCGCGCGGCTCAAGCTTCGCGTCCGATTCCGGTGTCGCGCTGTAATGCATCATCGCGGCGTTCGCGCGATAGGCGCAGATCGTGTTGAAGCTCGGAGAGATAAAGTGTTCCTGCTCCTTGCGGAAGCCGAGCAGCTTATCGCTGACACTGATCTCCGTCATCGGGATCTTGCCGACGTTCTGCTTAAGCCAGTACATCAGCCGTGTCACCGCCACGCCGTCCTTAACATGCACGCGGCGCAGGTTTTCAAGCTCCACGTCGTTCTTGATGGACTTCATATAAGTGGACGGGTTCTCCCCGCGGATGATCTCAGCGCTTTCGAGCGCATTCATCAGCGCGGCGGTCAGCTTGGTCGCGTCCGTCAGCACAGGCACATCCGGTTCAAGCCCCTTCAGCGCAGGAATAATCTCGTCATAGCCGCGGACGTTCACGCCCGCGTCCTTGAGCGCCGCGCGCATGGCGTCGTCCACCTTGCTCTCGTCAACAAACCAGTTGACATGCTTCTCGCCAATGACCAGATAGCTCATCACGACCGGCGTATTGAGAACGTCGCCGCCGCGGATATTCAGGATCCATGCGATATCATCCAGCACATTCAGCACATGCAGCTTTGCGCCGCGCTCGCGCATCACGCTGCGGATCGCGGCGATCTTCTCCTTTGCGCTGCATCCGGCGTACTTCTCTTCGAGAATGAACGCCTTTTCCTGCGGCAGAGCCGGACGATCCTTCCAAAGTTCGCCAAACCAGTCTCCCGTATCGCGCAGCAGCGCGCCCTTCATGGCAGCCCGTTCGCGCATATCCTCGGCAAACTGCTCACTGATCACGCCGAAATCCACGCCCAATGCGTCATTCTCATGCAGCAGCGACGCGACATATTCCTCCAGTGTCGGCGTGCCTGCCGTACCCATGCGCATAAGCGTCACGCCGCTGCCTTCGAGCTGATGTTCCGCCTGAATGAAATAGCGTCCGTCCACGAACAGCGCGGACTCTTCCAGCCCGACGACCATCGTTCCCGCGGAACCCGTGAAGCCCGAAAGCCACTGGCGCGTTTTAAAATGGTCAGCGATATATTCCGAAGCATGGCTGTCCGCCGTCGGCACAATGACGACTGCGAAGTGTTCAGCCTTCATCCGCTCTCTGAAAGCGGAGATTCTATCCCGAATCTGCATGGTTTATCCCTCCGTATTTCAATTTGTATGCTCGTATTATACACCCGGCGCGCAAACTGTAAAAGACCCATTTTCGTTTTTTAGTTTACAACCGCCGCCGAATCCGGTAAAATGAGGGAACGAGGTAGACGAGGGAAACGATTGGGGCGCTGCCCCAAACCCCGCAAGAAAACTGCGTTTCCTTGACCCTCCACTACGCTGTCGCATTGCGACAGCTGATGATAAGCTGATTTAAACCGTCGCGAAGCGAAGAAGGGAGTCTGAGGGGATTGGAATCACGCGCCCGCTGTGCGGG
>CAKTXP010000233.1 GCA_934631055.1 uncultured Clostridia bacterium
GCGTCCGCCACAATCAGCGGGCTGATGGCGTTATAGCTCTGTCCGTTTTGCAGCAGGTAGACGGTATACGCTCTGCCGCGGGAGACATTCAGATAGACCGACGCGGCGGTATCCGGAAGCGGATTCGCGCCGATGAACGCGGAATCCAGCGTTTCGATATCCGAATAGGCGGGCGCGGGAAGCTGGTTGGTTTCGGCAAAAAGGAATTCGTAAGCACCGGAAGAAATGCGCTTGAATGCGGTGACCTCTTTAAAGCGAACATCCGTGAACACCGTGC
Organism: uncultured Clostridia bacterium; assembly: GCA_934631055.1. GTDB lineage: Bacteria > Bacillota > Clostridia > Christensenellales > Aristaeellaceae > Ventricola. The sequence goes on from CAKTXP010000233.1 coordinate 278, forward strand.
GTCCATCGGGGAGCAGCACGTCAAGCGCACCGCTGTTTCGGGCGAGATTGCCGACGCGGAAATGCGCTGTCCGCGTGGGATAGGCACAGCAATTATCGGTGATTTTCAGCAGATCCAACCCGCCGGGACGGTTGATGATGGCGATGGTGAACCGTCCGCCCGATTCAAAGGGAAGCGTCTTTTGGAGGTATATGTAGCCGTCCGTGCCGGTGATGGTCACGGTCTGGTAGCCGGAGGACACGCGGCTATATGCCGAAACCGCCGAGAAACTGAGCAGACTTACCGCACGGCGATTGCCGATAAACGCCCGGAAACCGGAATAGCCATAAGCGGCATTCAGAAACCGGATGGCGGCGTAAGAAAATGTCGGCGTGGTCGGCAGGGGCTGAATGGCGCTGCCGGGGTTAGGATAGGTGATAATGGGCGTTGGCGTGCCGTCGTCATAGACAGGCCCTCCTTCACCGGGATTGGGAAGGGGAATGACGGGCGTCTGTGCGCCATCATCGTAGACAGGCCCGCCTTCGCCTGGGTTCGGGAGAGGGACAGAGGGGAGCTGCGCCTCGTCATCATAGACGGGCCCGCCCTCGCCGGGATTCGGCAGCGGGGCGACAGGCGTATCCAAAACGATTCGATTTTCTTCCATATGGTTTTGGCGGAGAAAAAACTCCGCCGTCCTCCTTTCATCGGGATACTGTATCGTATTCCGGGAAAGGGGACGGCGTGCGGTTATTCAGCTTCGATGAACCAGTAAACGTCATCGTGAAAGAGATAGAGCTGTTTTTCGCCGACGCGGCAGGTATAGCGCATGCCCTGCCCGCCAGCCTTGAGAGACGGGGCTTCGCGCTCGTCGAGAATACGGTCGATCCGGACAACGGGTCCATCCTTGGCGCGGAACATCAGGGGACGGATGCGCCCGCTGAGCAGATGATCGGCGCGGACGGAAACGTAGATTTTCGCGGGATTTTCGCGATGAGCGGACATTTACGCGCCCTCCTTTCCTGTGAAACTGCGCATGGGCTGGGCGATATGTTCCTCGACGGGCGAGAGCATATCGCGGCGGCTGAGTACGACGCCGCGCGTGACGACGCCGTGCCCGAAGCGGCGGCGCAGACCGTCGATGGAGCGCTCGAGTTTTTCCTGACGCAGGCGCCGCATTTCGCAGCCTGTGAAATCCAGCTGAATGGGCAGATTATCCGGACTGAGGCGGGAGCAGCTCAGCCCGATGCTGCGATAGGGAAATCCGGCGGAAAAGTTCTTTTCAAACAGGGAAAATGCCGCGGCGGAGATTTCATCGGTCAGGCTGCTGGGGCGGGTCAGCGTGGTTTGAGCGGAGCGCGTGACGAGCTGGCTGTTACGCAGGCTGAATTGAACGCATTGGGCGCGGAAACCGCCGTCGCGCAGGCGCGCACAGACCGATTCCGCAAGCAGATAGCATAGACAGCGCACGTCCGCCGCATTTTCGAGGTCGCGTGGCGGCGTGGTGCTGTTGCCGACGGACTGGACGGCGCGGGTATGCGTGCAGGGCATGACGGGGGAGGTGTCGCTGCCGGAGGCATAGGCTTTGAGCAGAGCGCCGTTTTTGCCGAGCAGACGGGTGAGCAGCGTTTCGCTGCATCGGGCGAGATCGCCGATGGTATACACGCCGATGGAAGCGAGACGGCGCTGTGTGCTGGGACCGACGTAGAGCAGTTCGCCGACGGAAAGCGGAAAGACTTGGCGGGCATAGTTTTCGGGGTACAGAGCGGTCACAGCGTCCGGCTTTTTCATATCGCTGCCCAGCTTGGCGAAGACCTTATTGTTGGCGACGCCGACGGAGATGGTGATGCCCAGCTCGTTTTTGACGCGCCGACGTATCTCGTCGGCGATGCGCGTGCCGTCGCGCAGGGTTATGCCGCGCCCGCTGAGATCGAGCCACGCTTCATCCAGCCCAAACGGCTCAACTCGGTCGGAATAGCTTTCGTAGAGCTTGCGCATCCGCTGGCTGAAACGCATATACAGCGGAAAATCCGGCGGGACGCAGACGAGGCTGGGGCATTTCTGCTTGGCCTGCCAGATGGGTTCGCCGGTCTTGACGCCGAAGGATTTCGCGAGCGGGTTCTTGGTCAGGATGATGCCATGCCGCGCGGCGACGTCCCCGCCGACGGCAACGGGCTTTTCGCGGATCTGCGGGGTATACAGGCATTCAACGGAAGCGTAATAGCTATTGGCGTCGCAATGCAGAATGACTCGTTCCATGTCGCTCACCTCAAAAAAATACGAACAGGTGTTCCTTAAAATCCATTATACGCGGATTTACGGGAATGTCAACAGGAAAAGTCATCCGATTGGTTACAAAGAGAGACGATGAGGGTTCCACCCTCAAACTCCCGGCAGGAACCTGAGGTTCCTGCACCTCCCGGTTCGCTTCGCGGCGGCTTAAATATTTTTTGTTTGTCGCTATCGCAATGCGATAGCGAAGGGAAAGCT
>CAKTXP010000234.1 GCA_934631055.1 uncultured Clostridia bacterium
GGGATTCAGCGTGACGGAAATCGGAAATCGCAAGAAACGCTTGCGTTTCTATGCGAGTTTCCCGGGTCGGCAGCCCATAAGACTGACCGCGCGCAAAATTGTTAGCACTCTTTTGTGTTGAGTGCTAATTTTCTCTTGACAGGGTACATAAAGCGCGCTACAATACGCTTGCATAACGAATTCATTCCCGGTTGAACCGGGTCATATAGCGCGGGGGTGATCCCCGCAAAGGAGGTCTTTTTTTATGGAACCGATTCAGGGCAATGTCTCCATCGATGCGCAAAACATCATGCCGATCATCAAAAAATGGCTGTATTCCGATAAAGATATCTTCATCCGCGAGGTCGTCTCCAACGGCTGCGACGCCATCACCAAGCTCCGCATGGTGGACAGCGCCGCCGCGCAGAACTGCTCCATTCACGTCGTGGTGGATAAAGCCGCGCGCGAACTCCGCTTCATCGACGACGGCGTCGGCATGACGGAGGACGAAGTCAAGACCAACATCAACCAAGTCGCATTCTCCGGCGCGAAGTCCTTCATGGAGGAATACGCCAAGAACGAAGATAAGGAGAATTCCGGCATCATCGGTCATTTCGGTCTGGGCTTCTATTCCGTATTCATGATTGCCGACAAGGTGACCATCGACACGCTGTCCTTCCGCGAAGGCGCGACGCCCGTCCGCTGGGAGAGCGAGGACGGCATGGCGTTCACCATGACTGAAGGCACGCGCGCCACGCGCGGCACGACCATCACCCTGCACGTCAGCGAAGCGGAGAGCGAGTTCCTTGAACAGTGGCGCGTGCGCGAAGTGCTGGATCGCTACTGCTCGTTCATGGCTGTGCCGATCTACCTGGAAGAGGTCAAGGAAGAAAAGGCGGACGACGCCGAAGTGACCGGCGAGGGCGACAACGAAATCAAGGACGGCGAATCCAAAGAGGAAAAGAAGGAAGAGCCGAAGCCCATCAACGACACCCAGCCGCTGTATGCCCGCGCGCCGCAGGACTGCACGGATGAGGATTATAAGCAGTTCTACCGCAAGGTGTTCCACGAGTACGACGATCCGCTGTTCTGGATCCATCTGAACGTGGATTATCCGTTTAAGCTCAAGGGTATCCTCTACTTCCCGAAGATCAAGGAACAGTTCGGCGGCATCGAGGGTCAGATCAAGCTCTACTCCGGTCAGGTGTTCGTTGCGGACAACATCAAGGAAGTCATTCCGGAGTTCCTGATGCTGCTCAAGGGCGTCATCGACTGCGCAGACTTCCCGCTGAACGTGTCCCGTTCCTTCCTCCAGAACGACGGCTATGTCCGCCGCATCTCCAACCACATCACCAAGAAGGTTGCCGACCGCCTGACGGGCATGTTCAAGACCCAGCGCGAGACTTACGAGGGATTCTGGCCCGATATCCATCCGTTCATCAAGTACGGCGTCATGCGCGACGAGAAATTCGCCGAGCGCATGAAGGACTGCCTGCTCTTCAAGACCACGGACGGCAAGTTCCTGACCCTTTCGGAATACAAGGAACGCAACGGCGAGAAACTGCCGGATAAGATGGTCTACACCTCCGATCCTGCACGTCAGGACGCAGCTATCCGCCTGTTCACCGAACGCGGAATCGACGTCGCCGTACTGGATCAGCCCATCGACGTCAACTTCGTTTCCTACATGGAGTACAGCGCCGATCCGGAGAGCAAGTTCCGCTACTGCCGCGTTGACGCGGAGCTGGACAGCCTGACCAGCACGGAAGAAGCGCCAACGCTGGATACCGAAAAGCTGACCGAACTGATGCGCGAGGCGAGCGGCAACAAAGAGTTGGCGGTCGAAGTCAAGCCGCTGGTCAACGACAGCGTACCAGTCATGCTGATTGAGGACGAGCAGACCCGCCGCTTCAACGACATGGGTCGTATCTACGGTCACAGCGAATATACCATGCCGGCAAAGTACAATGTCGTACTCAACAGCCGCAGCAAGACGATCGAAAAGCTCTCCACCCGCGAAAAGGATGAGCGCAGCGTCCTGCTCGCGCGTCAGCTCTACGACCTCGCCGAGCTAAGCCGTCAGCCGCTGGAAGCCGAGCAGATGACCGAATTTATCCGCCGCTCGATGGAGATTGTTGACATCGCCGCGCAGATGTAACGGTTTTGCTTGACATTTTCCCGATGTTTGCTTTATAATAAATGGGTATCCTGATGAGGGATACCCATTTCATGGAGAGTTGTCCGAGTGGTCGAAGGTGCAGCACTCGAAATCTTCAGATCCTTTTGGAACGCTCTCTTGCGAATTTTCAAGTAATATCTAAGTTTTTTCCCATCAAATAAGGTCTTAAAGTGCCTTCATATCTCTCCTCTTATCTCTCCTTTTTTCAAGGAGTCAATGAGGAGGGAATTTTACGGAGACGTATCGAAGCGGTCATAACGGGGCAGACTCGAAATCTGTTAGCTCTTTTTATCGGGCTCGTGGGTTCGAATCCCACCGTCTCCGCCATAGAAGGAAGTCTGGCAAAACTAGGTTTTGTCAGGCTTTTTTCATTGTTTGGGATAGAAGAATGTTGTACATCAACCCATATCCAGTCCTGTCAGCATTGCTTCTGCCGAAGATATTTTTGATTGAAAGTCAAGATGAGCGTAGATATTTGCCGTAGTGGAGAAGTCGCTGTGTCCGAGCCATTCCTGAATTTTTTTCATCGGCACGTTGTTCGCGAGCAATAGACTGGCACAGGT
>CAKTXP010000235.1 GCA_934631055.1 uncultured Clostridia bacterium
TACCTGCGCAAGATGAACGACGAGCTGAACATCCCGCACGGCATCAAGTTCTACGGCGCGGACAGCTATCCGTGCGAGCAGGGCTTTGTTCCGGAGAACGTGTTCCTTGAGCGCCTGCCGGAGATTGCCAAGAACGCCATCGCCGACGCCTGCACGGGCTCCAACCCGCGTCAGCCGAGCCAGGAAGAGATGGAGAAACTGCTCAAGTGCTGCTACTACGATACTGAGGTGGACTTCTAAGATCTCCCCCAAAAGATTCAGGGGACGCCATGCGCGGCGTCCCCTGAATTTGTAAGGCGGAAAACGACCGCGGTTTGCAGGTCAGAGCAGATTTCCGTCGAATAAACCTTTTTAAACACGTTCCGTGCGTTTGGAACGTTATCGAGTTTGATTCAGGAGGAAGCGTCATGTTCAAAATTGTCAAAAAAGAGCGCCTGAACCCGACCGTCACGAAAATGGTGATCGAAGCGCCGTTCGTCGCCAAGAAGGCGGAGCCGGGTCAATTCATTATTTTTCGCGCATTTGAGGATAGCGAGCGCATCCCGCTGACCATTGCGGATTTTGACCGCGAGGCAGGTACGGTGACGATCATCTACCAGATTGTCGGCGGTTCTACGATGGAATTGGATACGATGGAAGAAGGACAGTGCCTGCATGATTTCGTCGGGCCGCTGGGCGTGGCGACGCATACCGACGGGCTGAAAAAGGTCGCGGTCGTCGGCGGCGGCGTGGGCTGCGCCATCGCGCTGCCCGTGACCAAGAAGCTGCACGAGCAGGGCTGCGAGGTGCATGCCATCGTCGGCTTCCGCAACAAGGATCTTGTCATTTTGGAGGACGAGTTCAAAGCCGCGTCCAGCAAGATGGTCATGATGACCGACGACGGCAGCCATGGCGAAAAGGGTCTGGTCACCGCCGCGCTGGAGCGCCTCATTCAGGAAGGCAACGAATACGATGAAGTCATCGCCATCGGTCCGCTGGTCATGATGAAATTCGTCTGTGCCGTCACGAAGAAGTACGGCGTCAAGACGGTCGTTTCCATGAACCCCATCATGATCGACGGCACGGGCATGTGCGGCGGATGCCGCCTGACCGTTGGCGGAGAGACGAAGTTTGCCTGCGTAGACGGACCGGATTTCGACGGACATCTGGTCGATTTCGACGAAGCGATGAAGCGCAGCACGATGTACCGCGATTTTGAACAGCATGCCCGCGAGGCGCATTGCAACCTGATGAACAAGGAGGTCAAGTAAGATGGCCGTTACGCGCAATATGGACCCGAAGAAGTGCCCGATGCCTTCTCAGGAACCCAACGTTCGCAATAAGAACTTCAAAGAGGTTGCCCTCGGATATACCTATGAGATGGCGGTCAACGAAGCCAAGCGCTGCCTGAACTGCCCGAAGAAGCCCTGCCGCAGCGCCTGCCCGGTGCAGATCGACATCCCCGCGTTCATCGAGCGCGTTGCCAACGAGGATATGGAGGGCGCTTACAAGGTGCTGACCGCGTCCTCTGCGCTGCCGGCGGTCTGCGGCCGTGTCTGCCCGCAGGAGACCCAGTGCGAGGGCAAGTGCGTCCGCGGCATCAAGGGCGAGCCGGTCGGCATCGGTCGTCTGGAGCGCTTTGTCGCCGACTGGCACCGCGAGCATGTGCAGGAGACGCCGACTGTTCCGGAATCCAACGGACACAAGGTCGCTGTCATCGGCGCGGGCCCGTCCGGACTGACTGCCGCGGGCGATTTGGCGAAGCTGGGTTATAAGGTCACCATTTATGAAGCGCTGCATCTGGCTGGCGGCGTTCTGGTCTACGGCATTCCGGAGTTCCGTCTGCCGAAGGCGATCGTGCAGAAGGAAATCGACGGTTTGAAGGCGATGGGCGTCGATATCGAGACGAACATGGTCATCGGCAAGGTGCTGACCATCGACGAGCTGTTTGAAATGGGCTTTGAAGCGGTCTATGTCGCTTCCGGCGCGGGTCTGCCGCGATTCATGGGTATCCCGGGCGAGAGCCTCAAGGGCGTATATTCCGCCAACGAATACCTGACCCGCATCAACCTGATGAAGGCATACCTGCCGGACAGCAAGACCCCCATCAAGCACAGCGGCAAGGTCGCCGTTGTCGGCGGCGGCAACGTCGCGATGGACGCGGCGCGCTCCGCCAAGCGTCTGGGCGCGGAAGAGGTCTATATCGTCTATCGCCGCGGCATGGAGGAACTGCCCGCCCGTAAGGAAGAGGTCGAGCATGCCGAGGAAGAGGGCATCATCTTCAAGACGCTGACCAACCCCGTCGAAGTGCTTGGCAACGAGAACGGCGAGGTCTGCGGCATGCGCTGCGTGGAGATGGAGCTGGGCGAGCCGGACACGTCCGGACGCCGCCGCCCGATCGAGAAGAAGGGCAGCGAATTCGTGCTGGATGTGGACACGATGATCATGTCCATCGGCACCAGCCCGAATCCGCTCATCCGCCATACGACGCCGGGTCTTGAGACCAATAAGCACGGCTGCATCATCACCAACGGCGACGACGGCTTGACCAGCCGCGAAGGCGTATACGCCGGCGGCGACGCCGTTACCGGCGCGGCGACGGTCATCCTCGCGATGGGCGCAGGCAAGCATGCAGCGAAAGCCATCGACGAATACATCAAGAGCAAGAACGCGTAAAGCGCGGGAACTTCACATTTTTCAGCCCATTCGCATGCGGATGGGCTGTTTTCTTTG
>CAKTXP010000236.1 GCA_934631055.1 uncultured Clostridia bacterium
ATACGATGAAAAACCCGAACATTCCGCCGGACTGGAAAACGGTCATCGAGCGATACGAACCCAGAGACGCGCGGGAAGCAAGCGAGAAGCGCGAGATATTGACGCTCATCGAGCGGGAAGGCGACCGGCTTTTATTGCGGGAATGCAGCTATGCGCATATGACGGCTTCTTCCGTCATCGTCAATCGGGAACGAACGAAAACGCTGATGGCGTTTCACAAAATTTATCGGAGCTGGGCGTGGACGGGCGGTCATGCCGACGGCGATGGTGATTTTGAAGCGGTCGCGCGGCGGGAAGCGCAGGAAGAGACCGGCATTCAGAACCTGAAAAAGCTGGGTGCGGGCGCGGCTTCCATCGAGGTGCTTCCGGTATGGGCGCACGAGAAGCGCGGGCAGGCGGTCGGAAGCCATCTGCATTTGAATGTGTCGTATCTGTTCGAGGCGGACGACACGCTGCCCCTGCGCATCGCGGCGGACGAAAACAGCGCGGTGGGCTGGATACCGATTGCGCAGCTTGAGGAATATGTCAGGGAAAAGGATATGATGCCCACCTACCAAAAGCTTCTTAACAGGGCGAACGATTGTTGATTTCTTACAATCAACATCCGACTTAACTTGAAGGAAAATGCCAAAACTTGTATACTATATATACAGAAAGGAGAAAAGATAAAGAGAGAAAAATCCATTCTAAAAGGCAATCCCAAGGCAAAGGAGGCCGATTTCATGATTACAAAGTTCGTATTGAAAGACGCGCATGTTCCTGCTGACGTTATCGAAACGATGGAACGCAGAATCCATCAGCGAATGGATTCCTATTTCAAGGATGAGGCCGAGGGCGATACGGTGATCGGCGTTCGCATTACCGAACAGAAGAACACCTACAAGGTCGAGCTGACCATGCCCTATATGGGTCACACGCTTCGCACGGAAAACCAGGAGCGGGAAATTTCCCTCCCTGCACTGGATAAGGGTATAGATGTTCTGGAGCGTCAGATGAAGAAGCTCAGAACGCGTCTGGCTCGTGATTTGAGAAAGAAACCGGTGGTCGCGGAAGCTGCGGCGGAACCGGATGACGACGAAGAAGAGGAAACCGTCGTCCGCATTAAACACTATGCGTCCAAGCCTATGAGTGTGGAGGACGCGATTCTGGAAATGGACATGCTGGGGCACACGTTCTACATGTTCAACAATGTTGAGTCCGGCAGGGTCGCAACGGTTTATCGCCGCAAGGACGGCGGCTGCGGTCTGATCGAACTGGAATAAGCCAAAACCGCGGGTCTGAGCCGAGAGCGGCGCAGGAACGCGTAGCGACGAGTAATTTCCCGGGTCAGAGACGGGAAAAAAGAAAGGGTGAGTCCGATGCAGCAGGGTACAAAAATTGCAGTCGTCGTCTTAGCGATTGCACTGGTCGCTGTGATCGGTTTGATTTGTTTGACGAAGGGCAGCGGTACTGCACAGCCCATAGCCGAGGCGACAGCGACCCCGGAAGCGGAACAGACCTCGATGCCTGAAGAAACCCCGCAGCCCGAAGAGAGCGCACAACCGGCGGAGGGTGAAGAAGTAACCCCGCAAGAGACGATGTATGAAGGCGCATTGGCTGGGCTGACGGAAGAAGAAATCGGAAAACTGGCAATCGCGGAAGAGGAATCCAGCGAAAGACAGAGCGACGACGGCGCGGAAGATACCGTCGATTAAGCGATATCCCGGAAGCGAGGCGCTTCCTAACGCATGCGGTTGCGTGCGCGGAGAAAAATAGAATCTTCGAGGTCAAGCGATGAAAAAGCTGAGCAATGTACGAAAGACGATGATTGCAGCAACTTTTCTCGCGGCATGTTTTTCCTGCGCGGCTCTGGCAGATGAAGGAACAGCCGGAGAGTGGTTTGAACAGACTTGCCGCCTGCTTGCAGAAGCGAATTGGGCGCCGGAGGATTATACGATCGAAGAATATACGGGCGAGTATGATCCGCAAATTTCCAAGTATAAGGTCAGGAGCGACGAAGGATTTTTCAATCTGATGACCGCTCAGGACGGCACGCCGGAACGATTCGCTTTTCAGATGAAGGCGGATGAACCACTTGAAACACAGGTCGGCACGATTTTAAAAGCGGTCTTTCCGGACGGGGAAGACGCGGAGAAATTTGCCAAACAGCTGGCGGACGATTACAACGCAAGCACGGCAAACCCGAAACAGAAAGACTATCAACCTTATGCAAACCGGTATTATAACGAAAAGCGTTGTGAACTGGACATGGGCTGGCTGTATATCTGGGCAAATTTGCCGGAGCGTGGCACCAAGTAAAACCGGGATGATGCAGATTTTTCCAAACTGGTTTCAAACTTGTTTTCGGAATTGGTTTTCAGATTAGGATTGGTTTTCACAGTCAGAAAAGGATTGGGTATTCGGAAGAATCTGCATCAGATTCAGAAAGGCATCATAAGTCGGGCAGGTGCTGAAAAGCACCTGCCTTTTCTATGCTGCGAAGGGAAAAATGCGCATGATTTCGCCTTGCTTGATTTTGCTTTGTAAAATTTTCAAAAAACTGTTGACAAATCTTGCGGATTCGTGTATTATATATCTCGTCGCCGCGCTCGACACGTTCAAGCGATGCGGCGTGCCAGCTCGGGAGCATAGCTCAGCTGGGAGAGCATCTGCCTTACAAGCAGAGGGTCACAGGTTCGAGCCCTGTTGTT
>CAKTXP010000237.1 GCA_934631055.1 uncultured Clostridia bacterium
GGATTGTTCTCGGTCTGGCGATTCTGGTGATCGGGCTGCTGGGCATCTTCCCTTCCATTCTGCTCGCCGCGACCATTATCGCCGTCGCACTGCCCACTCTCTATTCCTTCGTCTACGCCAAGCGCCATGGGAAAGCCTGAGGATTTATCTCAGCCAAGGGCGCTTCTCCGGTCGACATCGGCATAGCAAGATACTACCATTATCGTTGTAGTACAGAAAAAAGAGCTATTCTCCATGCAGTGGGTAGCTCTTTTTTGAAGGCATATGTTAGCCTATACTAATTTCATTTTCCCACTGAACGACGCGCATGCGCGTCGCACGCCTAAACTTATTCAAACCGCCGCGAAGCGGAGAAAGGGTGCAGGGAACAACGTTCCCTGCCAGGGCTTGGGGCATAGCCCCAAGCGTTCCCCCTTTGCGCAAAAAAGCGAGCTGAGCCCGCCTGCATTTCCGCCACAGTCCGTAAAGATTCAAATCTTTATACACGCGAGCAGGCTTTATGCAATTCCCTATAAGGCAAAAAATCCGCCGTTTCCCTCTCAGGAAACAGCGGATTTTTCTCTTTGCTTAGTTTTCCATCATTCTCGCCTTGTTCAGCGGAAAGACCACGCAGCGCACATGTCCTTTAATCATGCTGCGATCCAGCGCGCCGACCATCGGATTGCGGCTGTCCTTGGAATTGTTGCGGTTGTCGCCCATTACGAAATAATGTCCTTCCGGTACGGTGAACGGACCGAAGTTCGTTTCGTTCGGCGTCATCTCGAAATTCTGCTCGATATGTTCGCCGTCTACATACAGCTCGCCGCCGCGCAGCTCGATCGTTTCGCCCGGCAGACCGATGACTCGCTTAACGCGGTACATGCCGTCGTCTGTATTCGGATAATCGCAGATGACGATATCGAATCTGTCCGGATCGCCCAGCAGATAATCAAACTTCGTCGCGATCATGAACTCGTTGTTTTCCAGCGTATTCAGCATCGACGAACCGTCTACCCGCACCGGCTCAAAGATGAACGTGCGCACGACGAACGCCAGCGCCGCCGCCACCACGAACACCATGATCCATTCAAAAATCTCTCTCTGCAAGCTCTTCTTTGGCTTCTCCTTTTGGTCTGCCGGCTTTTTTTCCTGCTCCATGAAACATGCGCCTCGTTTCTTTCAATTTAATCCATTTCGTTGGTGCCGCGGATTGGTTCTGTCGCGTGCGCAAGCACCTTTTTCATCCGCTTGGTGAAGTCTGCGCGATCCATCATCACAATGCGTCCGCAGCCCGAACAGCGGATCTTAATATCCGCGCCCACGCGAATGACTGTCCACTTGTCGCTGCCGCAGGGATGCACCTTGCGCATCTGCACCAGATCGCCCAATAACAGCTCGTCCATGCCTGCCGCCTCCTTTTGTGCGTCGTTGACCATTATAACAGGCACAGGCTCTGTTTTCAAGTCAGCGTTTCATTCTGCCGCCTGCATGCCGCAAAACCCGCCCGCCTTGGCTTTTATTATAGACGTCGGCAGATATGGTGTCAATTATATGTTGCAATTTGTCAATTTGGATTTGCAAGTGATTTATTCCGGGTCAATACGGTGTATCCTCTCGCGCAGGCTCATCATCTTTTCGTCCGTCTGATGAATGACGTCCGCACATTCCTTAAGTTCGCGCATAATGGCTTCGCTGTCCTCCACCTGCTTTTTGTACTGCATGTCGTGGTCAAGCGTCGCCCAGAAGTCCATCGCGATCGTGCGGATCTGAATCTCGCATCGCACAGGACGCACTTCGTCCGAAAAATAGACCGGAATCTCCACAATCAAATGATAGCTGCGGTATCCGTTGTCCTTCGGCGTCTTGATGTAGTCCTTGACCGTAATGATCTTGACATCCTTCTGCCGCGCCAGCATCCGCGCGATCTCATAAATATCGTCGATGTATGCGCAAAGCACGCGGATGCCCGCGATGTCCGATAGATTCTGCGTCATGTTGTCTACCGTCACCTCAAGCCCCAGCCGTTTGAGCTTGCGCGCAATGGAGGACGGCTTTTTCAGCCTGCTTTCGATAAACTCGATGGGGTTGCGCCGATAGCGCACCGTCATGTCCTTGGAAAGCACTTCGAGTTTGGTGCGCATCTCCAGGATGGCACAGTGATAGCGCATCATCACTTCCTGATACAGCGCTTCCTGCGCAAAAACATGCTCGCTGTCGGATGGAATGATATCCGTATCGATTGCGGTCGGACCGCGTAATTCATTGTTTCTCATGGCTCTGTCCCATTTCCATAGGGCAATTGCGCCCAGTTTTTTGATGTTATCATTGTAGCATATTTTACACGCGCTGTCTATGCGACTTTTTTCCTTTGATTTTTCATAAGTTTAAAAATAGGGGTTGACAAATTCCGTTCTCCCGTCGTATAATAGTTCTGCTGGTTCAAGCAGACTGGAGAGATGGCCGAGTGGTTTATGGCGCTGGTCTTGAAAACCAGTGATACCGTGAGGTACCGGGGGTTCGAATCCCTCTCTCTCCGCCATTTTTCATGGCGCAATTTGATAGCAATCGGTCATGCAGAAGTACCCAAGAGGCCGAAGGGGCTCCCCTGCTAAGGGAGTAGGCTGCGGTAAGCGGCGCGAGGGTTCAAATCCCTCCTTCTGCGCCAAGAAAGAGACTTTGA
>CAKTXP010000238.1 GCA_934631055.1 uncultured Clostridia bacterium
AACCGCCGCGAAGCGAAACAGAGAATCCAAGGAACTTAGTTCCTTGGCGGGGTTTGGGGCAGCGCCCCAACGTTCCCCTACGCCTGAAGGAGGAAAATATATGCGCAGCGATTATAGGGTCTATCGTTATGAACACCTGGAAGCCCCGGTCGTTACCGCGGGCAGCGCCGCCGTGCTCATCGGCGCGCAGAATGGTCTGTTTCCGGATATAGGCTATGCCGTGCCGGGAGAAATGGGCGGTCTGTGGGCAGGCGAAAAGAAGGTCTGCGACGGCTTCTTCTTCGCGATTGACGATGTGCCGCTGACGCAGGCGGACGCCTGCGAGATCCATCCCGCCCTGACCGCGTTCCATTACCGCATGCAGAAAGAACAGCTGCATGTGGTGCGCCGCCAGTTCATCCCCGACGGCGTCGGCGGATGCGTCATCGAGCTGACCGTCGAGAACCTGCGTCCCGCGCCGCGCATGGTCGAGGTCTCCTTTACCGTGCGCACCGATATTCTGACCGCTGCCGCCGCGCATGGCGAGGACGGCATGGAGCTTGGGCGTGACGTCGGCGAATACGACGAGCAGGAGCAGGCGTTCTTCGCCCGCGACAGCCGCAACCCGTGGCATGTCGTCTGGGGCGCGGATAAGACCTGCCGCGCCTTGCAGGCGGATCTGCCGCAGACGATTTACGGCTTCGGCAATACGCAGGGTAAGGGCGTCAACGGCCGCCTGTTCTACCGCCTGCGCATTGCGGCGGGCGAACAGAAGAGCATGCGCCTGTATGTCGCGGGCGGCTATCCGTCCCGCTCCAAGGCGGAAGAAGCACTGGCGATGCTCCGCGAGAACGCGGAAAAGCTCAAGACCCAGAAGCAGACGCGCATCGCCAAGCTGATGGAGAACAGCGCGGCGACTCTGCCCAGCTCGTCCATCGAGCGCTGCCTGAACTGGGCAAAGCTCTATGCGGACTGGCTGACGCGCGACCTGCCGCGCGGCGGGTGCGCGCTGAGCTGCGACCTGCCGGAACATCCCGCGCTGTACGGCGAGGGATGGGCGCGCGCGATGGAAACGCTGCTCCCGCTGGGCGGCGTGGCACAGGTGCAGAAGATGCTGCATACGCTGGTCGGAGTCAGTGCGCAGGCTCAGATGGCGCCCGGACGCATGGCGAGGAGCGTTTCGCTCGGCGGACGGGTGACGCAGGTCGGCGGCGAACGGGAGAGCGCGCAGTTCGTGGCGCTCGTTCATCAGACGCTGCTCTGGTCCGGCGACCGCGCGTTTGCGGAGGATATGCTGCCGGTGACGGGGCTTTGCGTCAACTATCTGCGCCGCAGCACGCGAAGCTTTGAGGATATCCGGCCGGATATGCTGGAGGATATCCGCGCGGCGCTGGTCGGACAGGCGTATATCCTGCGTCTGACCGGCGCAGACGATACGGCGATTTGTGCATGGATTGAAAGGCTTCCTGCAAAAGAAGAGCCGTCCGAGGAAAACATGACGCTGGCGCAGAAAGCCATGCGCCACGGCGAGCAGGCGCACGTCGAGCGGATGATCGGTGCGCTGGGGCAGATGGTTCATACGGCTGCGCCGGGTCTGCCGGGTTCCATCCGCACGGAGGATGCCGCGCCGGGCGTCCTGCTTCAGGCGCGTGCGGCATACGGGCTGGTGCGGACGGCGTTTGACAGCCTGTTCGGCATCCATCCGGACGCGGGCAAGAAGGAGATCTTCTGGCAGCCGCATACGCCCATCGGCTGGGAAGGCTGGCAGATCGAGAACGTGAAGATCGGCGGCGACCTGTTCAACGTGAAGAGCGAACGCGTTTCGCCGAGCCAGGCACGCTATACGCTGACGACTGACGGACAGGGCTGGCGCGTGAAGACCATGGAAAACGGATCCGAGAAAGAGACGGAAGTGAGCGGCGAGCTTTCGCTGGTCATGGAGGATTAAAAGGGAACATGGTGAAAAGGATTTTGGCGTTCGCCGCGGCGATGTGCATGGCGGCAGGCGTGGCTTTGGCGGATACGGCGCCGGTGAAGATGCAGACGCCGCCGGAAGCCATCGAAACGCAGGCGGAAGGCGAACTGGATACCTACGGCTTGAACTTTCCGGAGGATATGCCGCTGGCAGCGCGAAATTTTGTATTGACCGCACGCGCAGAGTTTGAAAAGAACAACTGGACGAAGCTCCCCAAAAACAATGAATATACCAAATGGTATTATCACGACAATCGGGAAATCGGCTGGTGTTCGGTGTTTCAAATCTACTGCGCGTACCACAGCGGCTTACAGCTCATCCGCTATAAGCAGGATGTGACTGTCGAACCGGGCGAGTGCATTTCCGCGATGGAAGGGCGCGTGGGCAACGTGCGCCTTGCGTTTGAAGAACATGGGCGCTGGCTGGACGGCACGGAGGGCGGCGTCCCTAAGCCGGGCTATCTGGTGATTTATGGCGTGCGCGCGTCTACGCCGTATACGCATGTCGCAATCGTCGAGAGCGTCAAGGAGCTGGGCGGCGACGTTTATGAGCTGACGACCATCGAGGGCAACCTGAATTCGACCATCCGCCGCATCAACTATCGCTATGACGCGACGCCTAAGCGCCAGTATTATAATATGTCCGCCGTTCCGGAAAACGAGATCACCGAGGAGAACTGCCAGTATAAGCTTCAAAAAGA
>CAKTXP010000239.1 GCA_934631055.1 uncultured Clostridia bacterium
TTTATTGTATCACATTTTCCGCATAAAGAAAAGCGGCGCAGAAGCCTTTCCGACTCCCCGCCGCTGGGAATGATTTCAAGATTTTTCCCGTTCTTCTCTTTCTCTGAGCAAGGAAGGGTCCGCGCCATACCATGTGTAATATTCGTTATCGTCCGTCCATTCGTCCATCCATGCCACGCCGAACACGAATTTCTCCCATTTGGTAGTTTCAGGAAGGATATGATACCCCATCCCGTATCTCAAATAATCAATATCATAATCGTAGTAATCGGGACTATACTCCCACTTTACCTCGCCTTCCGTACCGATCGATATCTTCGCTTTATCATGCCAGAAATTCTGCAATTCCAGACATTCTCCGCTATTGATATCGCCCTCTTCGTCCGAAATGCAGTTTTTTATGCAGCATGTAATGAAGTGGTCTTTTCCATCCGGTTTAAACTCAATCTTAATAAAGAAGCATCCGCTCAAATCCGGATATCGCTGCATATTGTAGGCGCAATCAACAGCCGTATATTCAACAGGCGTTCCGTCGATGCTCACTTCGATCTCGCCGAACGGCGTCATCCGATTCTCGCTCATGTGTATCAACCTTTCCTACTTCTTTCGTCGCCGCAAAGAAACAGCATTATATCCACCATTCGGGCGTCAACTCGCCAAGCGTAACAATACGCCCTGATTCACAATTGAGCATAATCTCCACACCGCGATACGTTTTCGGCATGAGCTGGGTCATCATTTCGCGGCACGCGCCGCACGGCGGCATGACTTTGCCATGCCAGTTGACGGCGATCACGCGGCGAATTTCGCTCTCCCCGTGGGTGATCATATTAAAAATAGCGTTTCTCTCCGCGCAGATGCCCAGCGTACACGCGCTATCCACGCAGACGCCGACATAGATCTTTCCCGAACCCGCTTCAATCGCCGCCGCAACGCCGCCCGCTTCCATCATTTCGGAAACCTTGCGCGGATTCAGCACGGCTTTTGCCGCATGGTACAGCTCTGTCCAAACCGCGTCCAACTTACATATCCTCCAGCAAATCGCTTCTGCTTCCGGAAACGAGGTCGATGTTCTCATACCGGTCAGGGTCGTCGATGAGCGCGCTGAGTCCGTGCGCCACGCAGAGATCCGGCTCGTCGGCAAGCGTCGTGCGTATCCTGAGCTGGTCGCTGATAACGCCGTCCAACCCGAAGAGCTGCGCGCCGCCGCCGCTGAGCGTGATGCCCTCGTCGAAGATATCGCTCGCCAGTTCGGGCGGCGTGCGCTCAATCATCCTGTGGAGCGCATTGATGAGGTCGCGCAGCGGCTCGTCGAGCGCCTCGATCATTTCCTCGGAATTGACCGTCACCGCGCGCGGCAGACCGGATACAAGACTTCTGCCGCAGGCGTCCATTTCCAGCTTGACGCCGCGCATGCGGGCGGAACCGATGTCGATCTTCAATTCTTCCGCCGTTCGCGCGCCGATGAGCAGGTTATGCTTCTTGCGCAGATAATCGCTGATGGCGTCGTCAAATCGGTCGCCGCCGACATTGAGGATATCCCACACGATCTGATGACCGAACGAAAAGACGGATACGTTTGTTCTGCCGCCGCCGATATCGATGTTCATGCGTCCATACGGCTGGTCAATGCGCATGCCCGCGCCGATTGCGGACGCTACGCCCTCGTCGACCGGAACGACGCTGCGCACGCCCGCATCAACCAGCACATCAACGAGCGTCTGCTGTTCGCTGGGCGCCATGCCGCCGGGTAGCGCCAGAAGCAGCTTAGGGCGGAACGCCGCACGCTTGCCGACGACCTTGCGCATACAGTAGCGCAGCATCTTGCTGACCAGGTCAAAACTGCGGATGCGTCCGTCGCGAAGCGGGCGCTCGACGATGAGCCCCGCGGGTGTGCGCCCATACATGCGGCGGGCTTCCTCGCCGACGGCGACCACGCTGCGGGTCTGCCGGTCATAAGTGACATACGCCGGTTCGCTGAGTACGATCCCCTTTCCCCGAACGACGATATGAAGGGTAGATGTACCCAGATCCATTCCCAGTTCGTCAACGCCAAACATTCGTTGTACTCCTTTTTATCAAACAGTCACGGCGCAGCTGAGAGGGCTTTTGCATATCTTCTGCGCGTAGCTTCTCCGCCGCGCAGATGGCGTTCCGCCTTATTGCGCGCCAGCACAGCGGAGACCTCTTTATAAAGCGGCGCGGACAGATCCTCCAGCCGCGTTTCCATATCCTTATGCACAGTCGATTTGGACACGCCCAGCACATTTGCTGTCTTCCTTACCGTAGCGCCCGTTGCGGCGATATATTCCGCTTCCAGCAGCACCCTGCGCTCGATCGCCTGATTCACGCGCATCCCCCCAGACAGTCTTGGCAATCCGGGCTATCCTATGCGGGAAAACGCGTTTCTTGACTTCCTTAACCCTATTATCATATCGCAGGCTATGGAAATCGTCAAGTTTAAAAAGAAAATACGTTGAGGGCGCTGCCCTCAAACTCCCGGCAGGGAACTGAGTTCCCTGCACCTTCCACTACGCTATCGCTTTGCGATAGCTGATGATATCTCTGTTAAAGCCGCCGCGAAGCGAAGAAGGGAGTCTGAGGGGATTGGAATCACGCGCCCGCTGTGCGGG
>CAKTXP010000240.1 GCA_934631055.1 uncultured Clostridia bacterium
AACATCGTACTTGGTTAGGATTTTTCCTGCCGCCCGCAGTGCGGGATGCAGGCAGGAAAAATCACCTGGGAGAGTAGAACTTTAACGCATTGGGTTTTATGCTTGATTCCTTTTTATGCTTTCAGCATTCCCATTGATATTTCTTTAAATCAACACAGCCGTTTGGCTTGAAGCCGATGCTTTCCTGCATGAGCAGAAAAGGCTGCTCGACCCAATGCGTCGCCGTCCTGCCTACGTGATTGACGACGCGATGACAGGGAAAATCCCCATAGTATTCAGCGCACGACAGGACTTTTGCAACCAGCCGCACGTTTTTCTCTTTACCGATTAGGTGCGCAATCTGTCCGTAGGTTGCAACGCGTCCCGCGGGAATCTCCTCGACGACGGACAGCACTTCATAAGCGAAATCGTCATCCAGCTTTGCGTGTTCATTCATGGCGCACCTCGTGATGGGCGGGCAGGCATTTTTCGATAGCGCGCCCACCGAACTCGACGAGAAGCTTTGGAAATCCCATGCCGATGAGGATGCCCAGCGCGATAGCGCCTGCAAGAGCAAGCGTCTGCATGCCGCGGAGGGTAAAGGCTTCCATATCGCGCAAAACGAGCGCATACGCGGTGTGATATATGCCTGCGCCGGGAACAAGCGGGAAGATGCCTGTGACGATGAACACGGTGGACGGCATTTTCAAAGCGACCGAAAGCATGCGCGAAAGGAGCGTCAGCGCGATTGCCGCCAATGTTGTGGCGAGAAACAACCCCAGCGATTTGGCGAGCAGATAGGATGCCCACGCGACTGCGCCGCAGACCGCGCAGGCAAGATAGCTTCGGCGTGGGGCATGAAAGAGGATGGCAAAGGAAAACACGCCCAGAAAGGCAGAAAGGACTTGTCCGATCATGGCAAAAGACCTCCCAATGCGTTGATGACGAGCGTGCCGCCGCAGACGCCCAGAGCGATGCAGACGGCGGTCAGGATGGCACTGATACAGTGAATAACGCCGGACAGGTAGTCGCCATTAAAAAACTCTCGGATGGACGTCGTGAACGTGACGCCGGGGACCATCGGGACGATTCCGCCGATGACGACCCATGACGCGCTGAGTGTGGGAAAGACGGCGGCGAGCAGTTCACTGAGCAGCGTCACGAGGATGCTTCCCCAGATATAGGGCATGAAGCCGGAATGGCGTTTTTGGGCGGCGAAAAGATAGAGCTGGAGCAGGAATCCGATGGGAAACGCCGCGACGCTGTCCAGCAGCGAACCGCCGAATAGATAGCAGAAGCTTGCCGAGCCCAGCGCGCAGGCAAAGACATGCGTCATCGGACGTTCGGGAACGAGCGTTTCCGCGCGGCAGAGCGCTGCTTCCGCATCGTCAAGCGTCAGGCGTCCGTCGCAAATCTCGCGGGAAATGCCGTTGACCGCGTCGATACGGCTGAGGTTGACGCCGCCCAGCGGAACATGACGAACAAGGCTCAGCGCGTGTTCTGTGCCTTCTCCCTCGGTAGCAAAAATGCCGTTTGATATGACGTATACATTGTGATCGGCGACGCCGTAAGCCGCCAAAATGCGCGTCATGGTTTCCTGAACGCGGAAGATCTCGGCGCCGTTTTTAAGCAGGATACAGCCTGCGTGACCGGCAAGTTCAAGCGCTTTGCGATGTTCGTCCATGGATTCCCTCCTGAATATGAGTGACCTTGAAAGTATACCACAAAGAAGGAAGCGTGAAAACAAAAAACGAGGTTCCGGATAAGGTAAAAATAACGCGGATTTCAAATCGGGCTATAAGCGTGAAGCAGGATTTGATTCTCCATCCTTGACAGAAAATCTCGGCATGACTATAATTGGAGTTAGGTAAAGCTAAAAGAAGATTCGGGCTGCTGGAAGGCGGCTTTTCAAATCTCCAAAGGTTAGGATGTGCTAACCTTAGAGGAGCGGATTATTTATGAAAGAAAAGAAGAATTTCTGGGATCGAAACGCAAAACGATATGACCGTTTTATGCGGAAGGACGCGGCGGCATATGCGCGGATGGCTGAGCTGATGGGTCCGACCGTCAGACACAGGAATGTGTTGGAGCTGGCAACGGGAACGGGCAAGATCGCCAAGAGCATTGTATGCGAAGCGGACGCCATCGAGGCGACGGACGTGTCGCCGGAGATGATCGCCGAAGCGAAAAGGGAGAACACGTCCAGCAAGCTCCATTTCTCCGTGCAGGATATGTTTCACTTACCCTATGCGGACGGCAGTTTTGACGTGGTTATCGTTGCCAACGCGCTGCACATTGTGGAGCATCCGGAAAAGGCGCTGAATGAAATCCGGCGCGTACTTAAAGAGGACGGCGTACTGATTGCGCCGACCTTTACGCACGCGGGCAATTCGTTGTATGGCAGGATCAAGGTATTTCTGATGAAGCTGGCTGGCTTTCCGCAGCGGAGCAAGTGGTCGAGCGAGGGGTATCTGACCTTCCTGCGGGAGAACGGCTGGCATGTACGCAGGAGCGAAGTCATCCGGGCGTCCTTCCCGCTGACGTATGCGGAGTGTGTGCGGGGGCGGGGGACGATTGGGGCTTTGATCCGGGAAACTCGCATAGGGGCGCTGTCCTCTGCCTGCGGCAGACGCGCCCG
>CAKTXP010000241.1 GCA_934631055.1 uncultured Clostridia bacterium
CGATTTCCATCACGCTGAATCCCGCACAGCGGGCGCGTGATTCCAATCCCCTCAGACTCCCTTCTCCGCTTCGCGCTTACACTTCATTCCCTTGCAAAATACAAGAAACAAAGGACTTGATTCCATGCCAAGCCGCGTTATCCTCTTTTCCGGCGCATCCGCCGTCGGCAAAACAGCCGCCCTGCGCGCGCTGCTCCCCCTGCTTCATCAGGAAGAATGCTGCGTCTGCAAGATCGACTGTCTCCGAACGCAGGACGGCGAAGCCTATCGCCGACTGGGCGTCCCCTGTGTGACGGGGTTGAGCCGGGATATCTGTCCGGATCACTTTCTCGTCTCCAACCTGCCCGAGCTTTGGCGCTGGGCGGATGAGCAGTCCCGTCCGACGCTGCTCATCGAGACCGCCGGTCTCTGCCATCGCTGTTCCCCCGCGACGCGGGAGATGGTCGCCGGATGCGTGCTGGATTGCACGGTCAGCTGCCGCGCGCCGGAACAGCTGGGTCCCATGCTGACGCAGGCGGATTTCATCGTTCTGACCAAAATCGACATGGTTTCCCAAGCTGAGCTTGAGATCATCTGCTGGCAGCTGCATGCGCTCAATCCCCGCGCAGAGATCTTCCCCGTCGATGGTCTGGCAGGATACGGCGTCGATCTGCTGGCGCGCTGGCTGCTTGAGCGTCCAGCGCAGAGCGCCTTCGAAGAGGACAGTCTGCGCGGGACGATGCCCAGCGGTGTCTGTTCCTACTGCGTCGGCGAAACGCGCGTAGGCAGCGCCTATCAGCAGGGCGTCGTCGGAAAGATCGACTTTGGGGCTGTATCCTCAGGAAAGGA
The DNA here is from genome assembly GCA_934631055.1 of uncultured Clostridia bacterium. Taxonomy (GTDB): domain Bacteria; phylum Bacillota; class Clostridia; order Christensenellales; family Aristaeellaceae; genus Ventricola. Next base: position 829 of record CAKTXP010000241.1, read on the forward strand.
GCCGCAATGAATACGCTCACCCTTCTCCCCGGCAAAGACAAGCAGGGGCGCGCCGAGCCGTTCAGCTCTATCGAGCTTCGCCGCGGCGAGATCTGCACCATCGTCGGCAACACGGGCAGCGGCAAAAGCCGCCTGATTAAGGATGTCGAACAGCTTGCCGACGGAACCGGCGTGACCTCCCGCCGTGTGCTGCTCGACGGTGAAATGGTCTGCGCCGAGCGGCGTCAGGCTGTCTCCACGTCGCTGGTCGCCCATCTGGGGCAGAATATGCGCTTCGTTCTGGATACGGATGTCGGCGCGTTCATCCGGCTCCACGCGGCATGCCGAAATCGAAGCGTTTCAGAAGATGAGGTCATCGCCGTCGCCAACTCCATCACGCCCGAGCCCATTGCCGCAGGCGACTGCCTGAACCTACTCAGCGGCGGACAGACGCGCGCGCTGATGATCGCGGATATCGCGCTGGTCTGCGACAGCCCCATTGTGCTGGTCGATGAGATCGAGAACGCGGGCATCGACAAGACCCGCGCGCTCTCCCTGCTGCAAAGCCGAGACAAGCTCGTTCTCGTCGTCACGCACGACCCGCATACCGCGCTGATGGCGCCGCGCCGACTGGTGATGGCGGGCGGCGCAGTCAAAGCCGCGCTCGAAAGGACGGCGGAAGAAGCCGCGCTGTTTAACGCGCTCAGTCTGGAATACGCCCGCAGCCAGCGCCTGCAAACGCTCCTGCGGAAAGGAGAAACACTCGCATGACACAAGTTTTGCTTTATTGGAACCACATCTGCGTCCTGCATCGTCAGGAAAAAGCCTTCCTTGAAAAGCTGGCTCAGGCGCTCCGCGCGGAGGATATCGAGCTGACCGTCCGCTATTTCGGGCTGGGCTATCCCGAGCATATGAGCGAATACCTCGCCAAGCCGGACGCCATCCTGCCGGATATCCTCGTTTCCGCCGACCTCGAAGTCTTTGAGGATGCGCGGCTTTTTAGCAAGCTCTCCCCCACGCTCTATCCGGCGCGCTCGTTCGTCCCTCTGCGGGACAGCGCCGCGCTGACCGTCTGCGAACGCGGTGAACAGCTTCTCCCCTTTCTGGCAATTCCGCTGGTCTACTTTACGCGGGAGGAAAGCGCCGCGCTCGATAAGCCTCTCTGCGAAATGGACGGGCTGTGCGTCGGCGGCGTAAACAATTCCGCCGTCAAGACCGTGGTCAAAACGCTGCTCAGCCGCGACGGAGAGGACGCTGCCGCCCGTTTTCTCGCGCAGGCAAACGTTTCCGATATGCCGATCGGCGCTTATCAGCAGGTGCGCATGGGCGCGGGCAGAACGGCGCTCGTTCCCTCTCTCTACGCGCTTCGCGCAGACGGCGGGCAGACGCATCTCGTCACGCCGCGGGGCGGTTCGCTGCTCATTCCGAGTTACTTCGCCGCGCGCACATCCATTCCGGAATCCATCGCCCGCCGAATCGCCAACGCCATCCTCTGCCAGGAGCTTTGCGATTTCTACGCGGCGAACGGCGATCTGCTCGTTTTCCCCGCCTGTACGACCCTGACTAGCCATCAGGAAGGCGACCGCTACCTCGCGCCCGCTCAGGATTGGCTCGCACACTATGACCCCGCCGCGTTTGAGGATTTTTATCAGAAACATGTTTCAGGAGTAAGGAAGCTGTTTAGCGAATCCTGAAAACTGCATGAAAAGGGAACGGTTGGGGCTTTGATCCGGGAAACTCGCATAGTCGCGCTCTTCTCTGCCTGCGGCAGACGCGCTCCTTGCGATTTCCGA
>CAKTXP010000242.1 GCA_934631055.1 uncultured Clostridia bacterium
ACAGAAATTCCGTTCGTTATCGCACTACCTCATTTATTCAGAGCTTTCCTAAAAATCGGAGGAACGATATGAAAGGGCTTTTTTCACGACAACACGCGCGGCTGCTGGCGGGCGCGCTGGTGGTGCTGGGCATGTTCTGCGCGTTCGGACTGAGTCAGGGGCAGAAAACGATGCTTGCGAATCTGCCGCCTTATGAGCAGTCCGCCGAGCGGGACAGCTTGTCCATCGCCGCGCAGGCGACGGAGGATATGCGTACGCTCAAAGGCGATATGCACCTGACGACCACGAACCGGACAGGCGGGAATCTGACCGAGCTGGTTTTCCGCCTGTATGCAAACGGCGTGCAGGAGAAAAGCATGGTCGTATCCGGCGTGACGATAGACGGAAAAGAGGCCGCGTTTCAGATGGACGCGGACGATTCGTCCGTACTGCGCGTGCCGTATGCGTTGGCAGACGGCGACACGGTGGATATTGCGCTTCATTTCGCGCTGACCATTCCGCGCGGGGAGAGCGAGATCGCCCGAACGGACGACAGCGCGCTGCTCATCGGCGCGCTTCCGATGCTGGCAATGTGGGAAAACGGCGCGTGGCGGACGGACGCTTACGATGAGCTTGCTGAAACGAGCTATGCGCAGGCGACCGACATTCAGCTGGCGCTGACCGTTCCGGAGAAGGTCAAGGCGGCGTTTGGCGGCGCGTGGATAGATGAGCGGAACAATGACGACGGCACAAAGACGCTGACCATGCAGATCGAGGGCGCGCGCGACGTGTCTCTTGCGATGCGCACGGACGGAAGCATGCGGCAGGCGATGAGCGGCGACGTGCTTGTGACCGTTCTTGCCGAGAACAGCCGCACGGCGGCGCGCCTGCTGGAAGCCGCATGCAAGGCGCTGGAAGCGGTCGAGGGCGTCGGTCTGGCGTATCCGTTCCCGTCGCTGACGGTCGTTCAGGCGGAAACCGGGCACGCGGATGGAACTGTCGGTACGGCGCTCCTTGCCGTGGACGGCGCCCAGAAGGGCGACGCGCTCTTACAGCAGATGACGCGGCTCTGCGCACGGCAGATCTTCGGCGTGCAGGTCGAAAACGACCCGTGGAATGCGCCGTGGCTGAGCCGGACGCTCTCTTCCTGCGTGGAGCTGCTCGCCTACCGCAGCCGCGCGGGAGAGACGGCGTATGAGAAACGTTTTTACAGCGAGATCGAAGTCGCTATGCGCCTGACCCGACCGTATGGCGTGACCGTCGGCGCATCGACGGAGCATTTCGGCGGCGACAGCGAAATGACGCAGGTTCTGAGGGATCAGGGCGCGGCGAGCCTGATGGGCATCGACACGGCGGTCGGCGGGGAAGCCTTCGTTCATGCGCTGCAAATCTATGTGAACGAGAACGCAGGCGGCACGGGCAGTCTTGAAAAGCTGGAAAGCGCGCTGGAACAGGCGACTGGAAGCCGCTGGGACGGCTATCTGTCCGATATGCTCGCCTTCTGACGCAGGGGAAGGCAGAGCAGAAACAGCAGCGCGGCGCAGACCGCGCCGAGGATGGGATAGGCGCTTTGCACGATGCGCCCAAACCCCATCAGCGCGAACAGCAGGCTTGCCAGGCAGGCGAGCGCCAGCCGCGCGGGGCGGCTCACTTTTGCGGGAAGCATCCGCACGACGGCGCAGAGCATGGCGCACAGCGTCGAAAGCGCCGCAGCGTAAAGGCACAGCGCGACGAGATGATAGCCGCCCGCACCGAGGGAACGGCTGAGCCAGACGAAGGGGAGCGGCTGGAGGACGATGGACTGCATGTGCTGACGGCAGACGCAGACGCCGAGCGTCAGCATCACGCCGAAGAGCAGGAGGAACAGAAGGATGCTCGACCGCCGCTTTTCGCGGGAGAACGTGAGCAGCATCGGCAGCCCGCCCGCCAGCATGGCGGCGTTCAGCGCGCCGTAAAGCACGCCGTCCGTCAGCGCGCGCAGAGGAGAATCTGGCGGCAGGACAGGCTCAAAGCAGGCTTCCCCGACCGGCAGGCGAAGCAGACTGAGCAGCAGGAACGGGAGCATCGCGCAGAGCGCCGCGCCGATGAACGCCAGCCCGCGCACTTCCAGCGCGGAGAGGATCAGCGCAAGGATGAGCGTTGCGACCATGCCGAGGACATAGGCGTGCTGAAAGGGCAGCGTTAGAGCGAAAAGCTCCGCGCAGGCGGCGAGCATTGCGCCGCCGGTCAGGACGCAGAGAAGCAGGAACAGCGCGACGCACAGCGCGGAAAAGCGGTCTCCCCAGCGCAGACGGCAGAGCGCGGGCAGGGAAGAGACGCCGGCGCGCGCCATCTGCGAACAGAGGCGGAGGAACAGCACGGCAAGCGCTGCCAGCGCGCCCAGCACAGCCAGACCGGACGCCCAGCCATGGCAGGCAAAGAAGCGCACAATTTCCCTGCCGGAAGCGAAACCCGCACCGATCACACCGCTCAGAAGCGCCAATGCGCACAAAAGGATATCCATACGATCCCTCCTCGCTGAAAAACTCCTGTCAAGGCATATGAGCAGGCAGAGGAAAAAAGAAGAAACTTTCTTTTTTGAATGAATCGCGGTATAATGG
>CAKTXP010000243.1 GCA_934631055.1 uncultured Clostridia bacterium
TAAAGCTTGCTCGCGTGCGTAAAGCTTTGAATCTTTACGGACTGTGGCGGAAATGCAGGCGGGCTCAGCCCGCTTTCTTACGATTTCCGATTTTCGTCACACTGAATCCCGCACAGCGGGCGTGTGACTCCAATCCCAAACCTGCTTGAAACCCATCTCCGCTTCACGGCGGAATGATGAAGCTTAAAAGCAAAAAAGAAAAGCAGAAATTCCTATATATAGTTTACCCCGCGCCGCGGTTTGCGTCAACCGTCTGTCAAGGGAATCGGACTGACTTTTACGAAAAAATTGCTCAGTGCATTCGTTACAAAAGTGTTGAAAATGACGATGAAATGGGGTACAATCGAAGAAAAAAGAAATACGGAGAGGAGCTTTTTTGATGAGCGACAAAACAAAGAAGCAAATCCGCACGCTCAAGATCATAGAAGATGACCCGAACCTTCGCGCTTTTGAGGGCGACCTGAACGAGCGGGTGCGCCATTTCAAGCAGCGCAAGAAGGAACTGCTTGCCCCCGGGCAGACACTGACGGACTTCGCCAGCGGGCATCTTTACTACGGCTTCCACAAGGTGAAGGGCGGCTGGGTCTACCGCGAATGGGCGCCGGGCGCGACGGCGATGCACCTGATCGGCGAATTCAACAACTGGAACAGAACGAGCCACCCGATGACGGCGGTGGGCAACGGCAGCTGGGAGATCATGATTCCCGGCGCACGGACGCTCAAGCACCGTTCCAAGGTCAAAGTTGCGGTGACGAGCGCACGCGGAACCGAAGACCGCATCCCGCTGTACGCGACCTATGTGGTGCAGGATGAAAAGACGCACAACTTCAGCGCCGCCATTTGGAATCCGCGCAAGGAATTCGTCTGGACGGACGAAAAATTCCGCCCGAAGAAGAATGTCCCGCCGATCATTTACGAGGCGCACGTCGGCATGGCGACGGAGGAGGAGCGCGTAGGAACGTATCTGGAGTTCATGCGCGATATCCTGCCGCGCATCAAGAAGGACGGCTATAACACGGTGCAGCTCATGGCGATCATGGAGCATCCGTACTACGCGTCCTTTGGTTATCAGGTCAGCAATTTCTTTGCCGCGTCCTCGTGGTACGGCACGCCGGACGACCTCAAGGCGCTCATCAATGAAGCGCACGCGATGGGCTTGAGCGTCCTGCTCGATCTGGTGCATTCCCATGCGGTTAAGAACACCGCCGAGGGCATCAACGGCTTTGACGGGCGCGACGACCAGTTCTTCAAGTCCGGCGCGGCGGGCGACCATCCGGCATGGGGCAGCAAGGTATTCGACTACGGCAAGAACGGCGTCGTGCATTTCCTGCTCTCGAATGTCCGCTTCTGGCTGGAAGAGTATCATTTCGACGGCTTCCGTTTTGACGGCGTGACCAGCATGATCTATCTGGATCACGGTCTGGGCAGCGCGTTCACGGATTACCGCCAGTATTTCTCGATGAACACGGATGTGCAGGCGGTCGCGTACTTGCAGCTTGCCGCCGAGCTGACGCATGAATTCAAACGCGGCGCGCTGTGCGTGGCGGAAGAGATGAGCGGCATGCCGGGCATGTGCCTGCCGGTCAAGGACGGCGGCATCGGGTTCGATTACCGGCTGAGCATGGGTCTGCCCGATTACTTCATCAAGACCATCAAGGAGAAGCAGGATGGTCAGTGGAACATGGGACGGCTGTATTATGAACTCATCTCCCGCCGCCCGGGCGAAAAGAATATCGCCTATGCGGAGAGCCACGATCAGGCGCTCGTCGGCGATAAGACGCTGATGTTCCGCCTGGCGGACAAGGAAATGTATTGGGGCATGAACCGCGGCTATGAAAACATGGCCGTCGAGCGCGCCGTAGCGCTGCACAAGATGATCCGGCTGGTGACCATCGCGGCGGGCGGCGAGGGCTACCTGAACTTCATGGGCAACGAGTTCGGTCATCCGGAATGGATTGACTTCCCGCGTGAAGGAAACGACTGGAGCTTTGCGCACGCGCGCAGACTTTGGAGCCTTGCGGAGAACGGTTATCTGCGTTATGAGCTGCTGGGCAATTTTGACAAGGCGATGCTTGCCCTGATTAAGAAATACGACGTGCTGGAGGGCGGCATGCCACGCTGCCTGCGTCAGCACGAGGACGACCAGATTTTGGCGTTCGAGAAGAAGGGCTGCGTGTTCGTATTCAACTTCCATCCGACGCGTTCGCAGACGGGGCTGTTCGTGCCTGTTCCGGAGAACGGCGACTATCAGGTCGTCCTCTCTTCGGATGACAAGGAATTCGGCGGCTATCAGAACATCGACAAGTCGGTTATCTACCATACCTGGGCGCATGACCCGCAGATGGGCGACGGCTTTGTCATCTATCTGCCGGCGAGAACCGCGGTCGTACTCAGGAAAATCGAAAAAGCTCAAAACTGATCGCGAACTGCGTTTGGACGTTCAGACATCTGATAAAAGGACTATCCGCCCCCGCTGCATCTGGCAGTGGAAGGAAGATAGTCCTTTGCTTTTGATATTTCGGATAGGAGATTTGCGGAAGT
>CAKTXP010000244.1 GCA_934631055.1 uncultured Clostridia bacterium
CTGAGCGGCAAGTCCAGCTCTCGCGCCGTTTTGCATTCGACCGTCGAACCGAACACGCTTTGGGGCTTCAAATCCTTGTCATAATGCAGCCCGCAGAGCTTGACCGGCGGCATCGCTTCTGCCCATCGCTTTTCCTCGCTGCGCGCCTTCGCAATCTCTTCCCGTTCGCGATCCGTGCAAACGCTCGCCTCATCCGGAACACGCCTCCAGAAGTACGTTTCAGGCATCATGTGCAGCTCAATCTTCTCTGACTTGAATCCCTGAACATGCTTCTGTTGGTATTCAATTTCCTTCTGCATGCGTATGAGCGCTTCTTCCTTCTTTTTCAGCTCGCGGAGTTTTTCTGCAAGCTTCTCTTCCATTTCGGGAAACGTAGTTTCCACAATCATCGCCTGCGCTTCCGCCAGCGAAAAGCCGATGCTCTCATACGTCCGTATCTGCTTGAGCTTGGTGATCTCGTCGCGCTCATAACAGCGGTAGCCCGTCTGTTCGTCGCGGGTCGAGCAGACGATGCCCTTCCGCTCATAATAGCGTATCGCTTCCTTGGTCAATCCGAAAAAATCCGCGACTTCGCCGATTCGGTATTTCATGCTTTCTCTTCCTCAAAAATAAGCCCTCTCCGCCCTTTCAGCATCTCTTTAGTGGAGATGCCATGAAGCGGCAGAGAGGGCTGGTCTTTACAGATTCGCCTTGATTTTCTCAATCATTTCAGCATACTGCTCGTCAGTCAGATACGTCTTGCCGGGATTCATCGCGAATACGCCGCCCCACTCAAACTCGTCCTTGTACTTCGGTACGAGGTGCATATGCAGATGGCAGCCCGTATCGCCATACGCGCCGTAGTTCACCTTGTCCGGATGGAAAGCGGCATGAATAGCTTTCGCCGCACGGTTCACATCGGCAAAGAACGCGTTGCGCTCCTCATCGGAAATGTTGACGATCTCGCTCACATGATCCTTGTAGGCGACGATGCAGCGCCCCGGATGGCTTTGCTCTTTGAAGAGGATGAGCGTGCTGACGCTCAGGTCGCAGATATAAATGCCGAAAGCGTCGAGCAGTTCGCCGCGCATGCAGTAGCCGCAATTCTGGTCTTTCATGGATGTTTCCTCCTGATGTTTCTGAGTGATTTTATTATACACCATTCACCTGTCAAGGGCAAGTCGTCCGTTATAGGCAGCGACGTTCCCGCGGGCAAAGCAAAAAAGCGGGCTGAGCCCGCCTGCATTTCCGCCACAGTCCGTAAAGATTCAAAGCTTTACGCACGCGAGCAAGCTTTATGCAATTTCCTATAACGCAAAAAGAGGACTCCCTTTCGGAAGCCCTCTTTGATGATCGTTAGATCGGGTATCACTCAAGGATCTTGGTGACAACGCCGGAACCGACGGTACGGCCGCCCTCGCGGATAGCGAAGCGCAGCTTCTCGTCCATAGCGATCGGGGTGATCAGCGTGCACTCCATGTCCACGTTGTCGCCCGGCATGACCATCTCAACGCCCTCCGGCAGCTTGATGTTGCCGGTCACGTCGGTGGTACGGAAGTAGAACTGCGGACGATAGCCGTTGAAGAACGGGGTATGACGGCCGCCCTCTTCCTTGGTCAGAACGTAAACCTGACCCATGTAGTGGGTGTGCGGATGGATGGAGCCCGGCTTGGCCAGAACCTGACCACGCTCGACCTCGTTGCGCTGGATGCCGCGCAGCAGAACGCCGATGTTGTCGCCCGCCTCAGCCTGATCCAGCAGCTTGCGGAACATTTCCACGCCGGTGACGACCGTGCTGCGCGGCTTATCCTGCAGACCAACGATCTCAACGGTGTCGGAAACCTTAACCACGCCGCGCTCGACACGACCGGTCGCAACGGTGCCGCGGCCAGTGATGGAGAACACGTCCTCAACAGGCATCAGGAACGGCTTGTCGGTGTCGCGCTCCGGAGCCGGGATGTAGGAATCGACAGCTTCCATCAGCTTGAAGATGCACTGGCACTCCGGCGCATTCTTCGGGTCGGTGCCGCCGTTCTGGACATACTCCAGAGCCTTCAGGGCAGAGCCGCGGATGATCGGGATGTCGTCGCCCGGGAAGCCGTAGGAGCTCAGCAGCTCGCGGATTTCCATCTCGACCAGCTCGAGCAGCTCCTCGTCGTCCATCATATCGGTCTTGTTCAGGAAGACAACGATGTAGTGAACGCCGACCTGACGGGCCAGCAGGATGTGCTCACGGGTCTGCGGCATCGGGCCGTCCGGAGCGGAAACAACCAGGATCGCGCCGTCCATCTGCGCAGCGCCGGTGATCATGTTCTTAACATAGTCGGCGTGGCCCGGGCAGTCAACGTGAGCATAGTGACGATGCTCGGTCTCGTACTCAACGTGAGCGGTGTTGATCGTGATTCCGCGCGCCTTCTCTTCCGGCGCCTTGTCGATCTCGTCGTAACGCATCGCCTGCGCTTCGCCGAAGGTGGACAGAACCATCGTGATGGCAGCGGTCAGGGTCGTCTTGCCGTGGTCAACGTGACCGATGGTGCCGATGTTGAC
>CAKTXP010000245.1 GCA_934631055.1 uncultured Clostridia bacterium
CAAGCGGGTGCGGGCGGCAGCCCGCAGTAACCCCATAAAGAAAGGCTGCTATGAAAAAGAAGGATGTCATCATCATCGCGGCGGCACTCGTGCTGGCGCTGGGACTGTATGGGATCTCGCAGATCGCCGGTGGGAAATCGGCGACGACCGTCGTCGTGACGGTGGACGGAAAAGAAGTCCTGCGCCGCCCGCTTGCCGTTGAGGATACCTATGAAATCAAGCAGGACGACGGCTCGATCAACGTCATTGCCGTCGAGGGCGGCGCGGTCTATATGAAAGAAGCTAACTGCCGCGACGGGCTCTGCATGGCGCAGGGCAAGATGAAGAACGCCGCAAAGACCATCGTCTGCCTGCCGCATAAGCTGGTTGTTCAGATGGAAGGCGATTCGGCGGCGGACGATCAGGACGAGCTGGATGTCATCATCCAGTAACGCAAAGGAGCGAAGAGGATGAACCCCATCAAGGGCTGGATCGAGGACGCGAAAAAAAGCCCGGACGTCCGCCATGTGGATACCTGCGACGGCGTGCGCGCGCTGGCGATTATGATCGTGGTCTGGTATCACATCTGGCAGCAATCCTGGCTGTATCCGGGAATCCGGATATTCGGAACGACCATCAGCTTTGACCCGCTCGTGCGTTCGGGCTATATCTGGGTCGATATTATGATCCTGGTCAGCGGCTTCTGCCTGTATCTGCCGTGGGCGCGGCTTGGACAGGGGGAGAAGGGGCAGAGCCCGCTCGCGTTCTATAAGCGGCGGCTGATCCGCATCCATCCCTCGTATCTGCTGACGCTGGCGGTCATGTTCGGCGTGGCGCTGGCGACGAATGCCTACGGAAATAACCGCGCGTTCATGCTGGCGGATCTGGCGACGCATTTAACGTATACCCAGATGTTCACCTATATGACCTATTTCGGGACGCACCTCGGCGGCGCGCTCTGGACGCTTGCACTGGAAATGCAGCTCTATGCGCTCTTTCCGCTCTTTGCCCGCGCGTTTAAGAGGCGTCCGATTATCACGTTTGCGGCAATGGCGGGCTTCTCGCTGGCGTTCCGCGCATATATCGCGGCGAACTGTCAGGATGTCAGCCCGTTCTTCAACCAGCTCCCCGCGTATCTGGATACGTTTGCGCTGGGCATGGCTGCGGCGGCTGTGCATGTCGAGCTGAGCAGGACGCGGCATAACGCGGCAACGCGCATCCTGTGCAGCCTGCTGACCGCTGCGGCGCTTTATCTGCTGTGGAATGTCGTGCGGGTGCAGTCCGGCTGCTCGACGACGGAAGCCATCCGTCTGGGGCAGATGAACCGGAGGCTGGCGATGGGGCTGCTCGGCGCGGTGCTGCTGACGGCGAGCGCAAACGCGGGCTGGCTCGTGCGGCATATCCTGTCCAATCCGCTGACGCGGTTCATCTCTGCGATATCGCTGCATCTGTATATCTGGCATCAGACCATTGCCGTATGGCTGCTTCAATCCAAGCTCATTCCCAGCGCGTTTGAGCATCCGAATTACGAAGGGGACGCTCTCTGGCAGGGACGATATACGTTTGCCTGCTTTGCGATATCCATCGCGGTCGCAACGCTGCTGACCTATGGATTTGAGAAGCCTGTCGCCAAATGGCTGGGAAAGAAGGACGCATAAGGGATGCACACGATGCACGTTGATTCCCCGCTGGGCGGTATCCTGCTGGCGGCGGATGAAATCGGCTTGACGGGGCTCTGGTTCGATGGGCAGAAGTATTTTGCGCGCTCTCTTCCAGAACAAGCTCAGGCGTGTGAAACGCCCATCCTTCTGGAAGTCAAACGATGGCTGGACGTATACTTTACAGGGAAAGAACCGGGCTTTACGCCGCCGCTCCATCCAGCCGGTTCCGAGTTCCGGAAGGAAGTATGGGAACTGCTTCTCCAAATCCCTTACGGACAGACGACGACTTATGGCGCGCTGGCAAAGCGGATGGCGGAAAAGCACGGGCTTTCCGGAATGTCCGCGCAGGCGATAGGAGGCGCGGTCGGGCATAACGAGATATCCGTCATCATTCCCTGCCACCGCGTCGTCGGGACGAACGGAAGCCTGACGGGATACGCCGGCGGCATCGACAGAAAGGTCAGGCTGCTGACGCTGGAAAGGGTCTGCATGGATGGGCTTTTCGTGCCGACGAAGGGAACGGCGCTGTAAAAGTGTAAAAATCGAATCATTGAATAGGGGATGCTGCTCTGGATGGGCGGCATTCTTTTTTTCAAAAAACATGGGTTTGTACAACGACGCCGTTTCAATCGCAGAATGCTTCGCATTCTGCTCTGAAACTACTTTTTTGATTGACTTGGGGGAATGTTGGGCTGCCGACCCGGGAAACTCGCATAGAAACGCAAGCGTTTCTTGTGATTTCCGATTTCCGTCACGCTGAATCCCGCACAGCGGGCGCGTGACTCCAATCCCAAACCTGCCTGAGGGATTTCAGTCCGGGAAACTCGTATAGAAACGCAAGCGTTTCTTACGATTTCCGATT
>CAKTXP010000246.1 GCA_934631055.1 uncultured Clostridia bacterium
GCTTCGCGGCGGCTTAAATCATTTTTAACGGACGACGCGCATGCGCGTCGTATGTCTAAGATAATTAAAACCGGCGCGAAGCGGAAAAAGGGTGCAGGGAACAAGGTTCCCTGCTGGGGTTTGGGGATTGAAGCCACGCGCCCGCTGTGCGGGATTCAGCGTGGCGGAAATCGGAAATCGCAAGGAGCGCGTCTGCCGCAGGCAGAGGACAGCGCGACTATGCGAGTTTCCCGGATCAAAGCCCCAATCGTTTTCCTGATTATATTTTAAGGAGGAAAGAAGATGGCGAACGTGAATACGACGACAACGATGAAAAAGACCAGTGTGGTTTTGGCGAGTAAATGCGCTAAGACGCAGAACAATTTGAAAAAGCTGATGAGCGACGCGGGCTGCGCGGATGGGGAAATCGTCAAGGTGAATCTGCCGCTGGCTCCCGGAAGCAGGGATGATGTGGTCTTTGCGGGGCTGAACGGCGTGGGTTTCTATTTCCAGAGGGGAAAGACGGTCGAGATGCCTGCGGCGGTGGCGGAAATCCTGAAGAACTGCGGGGAAATGTGATGCCCTCTCTCAGTCCGCTTCGCGGACAGCTCTCCTAAAAGGGAGAGCCAAGGGGATGGGCGCAGATTCAAAAGGGGGGAGAGAAGATGACGCTATCGCAGATCATCGCGCAGGCGCTGCGGCAGTTGGGAGAGGACCCGCAGGACGTGAGCGAATACGAAGAGGCGTTCAGGATATACGCGAACATGGGCTGCGATATCGCGGTGCGCGAGTATTTAAAGCCCAGACGGGAGATGTGTCTTGACATCGACGGGGACGGGCGCGCGCCGGTCGTGGGGTTCATCATCAACCGGGTTATCCGGCTTGAGGACGAGGACGGGCGGGATGTGGCGTTTGACCTCGCTGGAGACGGCAGGAGCCTGACGGTATGGCGGGACGACCTGAAGGACAAGACGGTACGGATGCTCTGCGAGGTGAGTTATCCGCCGATGGAGGACGGAGAGGACGAGCCGCAGATACCGGAATACGCGCATGCGGCACTATGCGACTACATCTGCTATCGGCATCTATCCAGCGGAAACCTCGCCAAGCAGAGCCGGGCGCAGTTCTACCGGAACAGCTTCTATCAGGAGATGAACCGCATCCGACCGCAGGGTATGGGGAGCGTGACGCGGATGAGGAACCTGTACGAGGTGACGGATGTGAGGTATAGGGGATGACCTCATCCGTCAGCCTGCGGCTGCCACCTTCCCCAAAGGGGAAGGCTTGGGGTCACGCGCCCACAACCTATGAAAAAGTAAAAGGGCAGAGAAGGGGGCGGCGGGGGGCGAGCGATAAGCCCCCCGCGTAGGACGGAAATGGCGATCAAGGACAGCGACTACGAAGGGAGATTCACCATCCCGACGCCGAAGGGCGTATATCAGGCGTCGGGCGACACGAACATCAACGCCGGCTACGCGTACAGGGCGGAGAACATCCGGACGGAACGCGGGCTGCTGGCATCGGCATACGGGACGAGCCGCGCGTTTCCGTCGCTGGGGGCGCAGATCAAGACGCTGACGCGGTTTTACCGTCGGTCGAGACCGGACGACGCGGACGTATACGTTGCGGCGGCAGAGGGCGCCATCTACACCTACACGATGGGAACGGAGGGCTGGGTGAAACGGTCGGAGGGATACGCGAGCGACGAATGGAGCAGCGTCACCTACGAAGCCGCGGACGGCGGGGAGACGGTGGACATCCTCATCCTGAGCAACGAGAAGGACGGGATGATCGCGGTATACGGAAACGACCTGCGGGTAGAGAAAAAGACGCTGACCATCGGCGACGCGTACAGCGAGGTGAAATTCGCCGTACTGGGGCGGCACGCGGAACGGATATGGGGAACGGGCGCAGTCGGATATCCGGACAGCGTATTCTATTCGCGCCCATACGACCCGTTCAACTGGACGGACGTACCGGAGACGCCGGAGATCGGCGGCGGCGTCATCAACCAGCCGACATGGGACGGCGACAGGTTCATATCACTTGAGCCGTTCGGCGGGTATCTGCTGGCGGTGAAGGAGAGAACCATCTTCGAGATACGCGGGACAGACCCGAGCAGCTTCACCATCACAGAGGCATACGGCACGGATGGACCGGTCGAGGAGAGAACCATCTGCACGGACAGGACGAGCATGCTGTACCTGTCGCAGAGCGGCATCGGACTTTACGACGGAAGCACGCTGCGGCTTTTGAGCCGGGATGCGCTGTACGAGACGATGCGGATGCGGATGGACGGGATGGACGGCGCGGCAAGAGCCTGCATATGCGACCATATCTACTATCTGGCGCTATGCGTGAAGGACAGCGACGGAGACGTGATGACGGAAAACAACGTGGTCATCGAGTACGACACGGAGAGAGGAACGTTCATGGTGCGCCGCGGGATGCGCGTCAAGGACTTCTTCGCGATGGGCGGCAAGGTGTACTACACGCAGGCGGAGAGCCC
>CAKTXP010000247.1 GCA_934631055.1 uncultured Clostridia bacterium
CGACGGCGGCGATCCCTACGAGGCGTTTGAAGCCTGTCAGGCGGCGGTAGATGCGCAATGACGAACAACACGAATCCATATCTGACTGCAAAGGCCTCTGCCAGAAAAAAAACGGATCCCCCCGTTGCGCTGGTCTGCGCTATCTTTGCGGCAGCGACCGCATCCTCGACAGTCAAGATGTTTTCGCAGGGGAAAACGCTGGCAGGCGTGATGGGTATTCTCATATTCGCCGCGCTCGCGACGCCGGTCTTTCGCATTCTTTGCCGCGCATACCGCAGAGCCTGCGCGCACCGCATCGCGGGGGCGCTGCTCCCGCTGACGGAGGAGAGCCTGACCTTTGACCGGCTTGGAACCGTCCTATCCTCCGGCAATGCCCTTGAGCAGCTCCAATCGCTCATCGGCAAAGGATACCTGCAGAATCTGAGGATCGACTTGGAAAATCACACAGTAGGACTGTATATACCCGAGGGCGCTCTCGTGCAGTGGGTCTGCGCGAGCTGCGGCGCGAACAACCTCGCCCGAAGGGGCGGCCCCATGCGCTGCCGATACTGCGACCAGCCGCACGGGCAATGACGGAAGACTCGACCATTAAGGCAGCACCGCCCGATTCCGCGGCGAGGAAGTGCGCGAGCTTCAGCAGATGCTCTGGGATACCGGATTCATCTTTGAAGAGCCGGACGGCGTATTCGGCGGCAACACCGAAAACGCCGTGAAGCGGTTTCAGGAATATGCGCTGCTCGAGCAGACCGGCGCAGCCGAGTGTATGCGGCCCGGACGGAATCATTTTGAATGAAAGAAGGATGAACCATGAGTACTGCCAGTTATAATTGCCCATGCTGCGGCGGCCCGCTCAAGTTCAGCGGAGAAAGCGGCAAGCTGGAATGCACCGCCTGCGGCAATAGTTACGAGCCGGAAGCACTGGAGATGATGACTCCCGAGGAAAGCGGCGACGAGATCACCTTCGCCAACGACGTCAAACGCTTCGACACAGGCGAAACCGGCGTGCAGGGCTATATTTGCAAAAACTGCGGCGCGGAGCTGATCACCGAGGATACCACCACCGCCGCCGAGTGCCCCTACTGCGGCAGTCCGACCATCCTGCCCGACCGCGTCGAGGGCGGCGTGAAGCCGGAAAAGGTGATCCCTTTCGTCGTGACGAAAGAGCAGGCGCAAAAACAGTTCGAGGAGTACTTCAAGGGCAAGCGGCTGTTGCCGAACGTCTTCCTCAACAGCCGCAACCGCATCGCGGAAATGCGCCGTCTGTACGTGCCCTACTGGCTGTTCAGTTGCGACGTATGCGCCGACATGGTGTACGACGCGGAAAAGGTTCGCACAGAGCAAAAGGGCGAATGGGAAATTACCCGCACGAAGCACTATCTTGTGCGCCGCAAAGGCGGCATGCGCTTTGAAAACATTCCGGTGGACGGCAGCGTCAAGATGGATGACAAGCTCACCGAATCGCTTGAGCCCTACGATTTGAACGCCGCGATTCCCTTTCAGAGCGCCGTTCTTGCCGGAGCCATGGCAGATCACGCGGACGCGGACTGCGGCGCATGCGAAAAGCGCGCCGTGGAGCGCGTGGAGCACAGCGTCGAACAGGCTATGCTCGACACCGTGAGGGACTATGACACGGTCAACGAGCGCAACAGACGCATCGTTACGGAGCGTGGCAGCGCGACACCCGCGCTGCTGCCCGTGTGGCTGATGACAACCGTGAAGGAAGGCAAAACCTATACCTTCGCCGTCAACGGCCAGACCGGCAAGCTGACGTGCGACGTGCCCGCCGACAAGAAGAAATCCCTGCTGTGGGGCGGCGGCGTGTTCGCCGGAACCCTTGGCGTCGCCGCGCTGATTCTTTCGCTGATGGAAGCGCTGGGCAGCGGTTCGCTGCTGATCTGCGCGGTGGTTGCGGCCATCATCGCACTGGCGGTCGTCGGCGCGCTGAAGGGGCAGCTGAAACAGGCGACACAGCAGACAGCGGCGGGCAGCTATATCCGGAAGGAGTCCTTCCGCCTGGACGTGAACGCCGACCATTTCCTCTATGAAAGCACGACAAAGCGGAAAATTGAAGACAATTCGCAGAAGAATACGCAGAAGAAATAACGGGAGGAATCGCTATGGGACTGATTTCGGCTGCATTGAGCGCGGCGGGCGGAACGCTTGCCAGCCAATGGAAAGAGTATTTTTACGTGGACGCCCTGCCGGACGACGTGCTGGCGACGAAGGCGCAGAAAAAGGTCAAGGGACGCTTCGGCGGCAGCCGGCATGAGGACGACAACGTCATCTCGGACGGCAGCGTCATCGCCGTAGCCGACGGTCAGTGCATGATGATCGTGGATCAGGGGAAAATCGTCGATTTCTGCGCCGAGCCGGGCGAGTATGTCTTTAAGCAGGGCGGCGAACCCAGCATCTTCTACGGGCCGTTCAACGGCGAGAAGATGAAAGCCGTTTTGAAAACCACCTTC
>CAKTXP010000248.1 GCA_934631055.1 uncultured Clostridia bacterium
AAGAAAGGAACGGAGTATGGAATACGATTTTGAGCTGGTCGGTAAGATCGGGTCGATGGCGCTCATCCGCCGTGAGGATGCCGATATCGACTATAATATCTTCTCCCGCCTGGGCAGCGAACTGCGTCCGGGCATGATCTGGGTCACCTCCGGCGCGGCGGAGATCGGGCGGCTCGATTATATGAAGCGGACGGGGCATGAACTGACCTGCGACAGCGTGGACGCAAAGACCGATTACGCCGCGCAGGGGCAGAGCATCCTGATGGAGCAGTACCGCCACTTCATCCGTCAGGAATACTCCGTGCGCCAGGTTCTCGTCGAGCATCAGCACTTCAACGATCCGGAAAAGCGCGAGCATATCCGCAGGCTCTTCCTGCGCGCGCGCGACCAGGGCGCGATCCCCATCGTCAACTACAACGACCCCGTTTCCGACGAAGAGAACCGCAAGTGGGAGCTTTCCAACCTGCGCAGGGAGAATCGCGTCGTCCATGAATGCGTCGATAACGACGAGACCGCCGCGGTCATCGCGGGGCTGGTGACGACGAAGATCCTGCTCATCATGACCTCGACCGAAGGCATTTACGCCGACCCGAAGGACGAAAAGACGCTCGTGCGCGACGTATTGGCGAAAACGCCGGAAGAGCTGGAAGCGAAGATCCGCGAATTGCAGAAACACTGCATGGGCGCGTCCCGCGCGGGCGCGAACGGTGCGCACGCCAAGCTGGAATACGCGCTCGGACCCGCTCTGCGCGGAACGACGGTCATCATCGGGCATGGACGCCATCGCATCAGCGACCTTCTTGATGGGCGCGTACCCTGCACCCGCATCGGTCTGGAGGGATAAACCATGAAAGCCAATTACCATACGCATACCTCCCGCTGCGGGCATGCTTCGGGAACGGACGAGCAGTATGTCCGCGCCGCCATCAAGCAGGGGTTTGACGAGCTGGGCTTCTCTGACCATGTGCCGTGGCCCTATGAGGACGGGTTCACCAACCCCGGCGTGCGCATGAGTGTTTTGCAGCTGAGCCAATATCTGAACAGCGTGCGCGAGCTGGCGGAACGCTATCGGGATAAGATTCATATCCTTGCCGGGTTTGAATGCGAGTATTTTCCGGATTACATGAACTGGCTGGAGGATATGGCGGCGGAGAACGAACTGGATTACCTCATCTTTGGCAACCATTACGAGGAAAGCGACGAATACGGCTTCTATTTCGGCGCGACGCGCACGCCGGATATGCTCAGCCGCTATGTCAAGACCGCCATCAAGGGTATCCAGACGGGATTATTCGCGTATATCGCGCATCCCGATCTGTTTATGCGCAGTTATAAGCCGTTTGACGAGAACTGCCGCGCCGCGGCGAAAGACCTCTGCCAGGCATGCAGGGCGATGAACCTGCCGATGGAATACAACGTACACGACCGGTTCATCTCCGGCATCACGCATAGGAAGAGCTACCCCGATCCGGAATTCTTTGATATCGTCCGGCAGGAAGGCGTCCGCGTCCTCATCGGGCTGGATGCGCATGAGCCGCGCGAACTATCCGACCCGACCCAGTGGAACCGCGCGATGCACGAGCTGGAGCCGTTCGGCGAGCTGCATATCGACCATTTGACGCTTGACAAGTGACCAGACATACAAAACGGGTTGACAATCGTTTGAACCTGCCGTATGCTTAACGGAAAGGGAAGAGTCCCTTTGAAAACGATCGTACCGGGAGGTTTTGAAACATGGGTTTCTTTGATAAATTCCGCGCGGCAGTCTCGCGATTCATGAGCGGGCGCTATGGCTCGGATCAGCTCAATTTGACGATGGTCATCGGCGCGCTGGTCGTGACGACGATCGGCTCGCTGTCCGGCATCTATTTCCTGACGCTGGCGGCGGATGCGCTGCTGATTTTGGCGATCTTCCGCATGTTCAGCAAGGACCGCTACCGCCGCGCGCATGAGAATCAGGTCTATCTGGAAAAGACACAGGGCGTACGCCGCGCGGTGACGGAATGGGTCAATCGGGTAAAGAACAGCAAGAAGTATCATTACTATACCTGCCCGAAATGCAAACAGCGCCTGCGCGTGCCGCGGGGCGTTGGCAATATCACCATTACCTGCAAGAATTGCGGCACGAAATTCGATAAGAAAGCGTAAACCACAAAAGGGCTGCTGCATGAGCAGCCCTCTCCGGCTCTTCGAGCCACCTCCCCTCAAAGGGGGAGGCAAGATAAGCAGACTCTTTTGAGCTTGCAGACATCTTGGCTCTCCCTTTGGGAGAGCTGTCACGAAGTGACTGAGAGGGCTCATGCGGCAGCTCTTTTCTAAGGAATCTCTGAATAATTCGGCAGCACGCTAACGGCTGAATTTCAGCCATCTGCTTCTTACAGAAAT
>CAKTXP010000249.1 GCA_934631055.1 uncultured Clostridia bacterium
TTTTTGGGTGCGCTTCGCGATTTTGGGGACGATGGGGCTGCCGATCCGGGAAACTCGTATAGAAACGCAAAGCGTTTCTTACGATTTCCGATTTCCATCACGCTGAATCCCGCACAGCGGGCGCGTGATTCCAATCCCCTCAGACTCCCATCTTCGCTTCGCGGCGGTTTAAATGGAGATTGGAGAAAGGCTATTTCCGGAGGGGAATAGCTTTTTTTGATACCCTTAGAAAGGAGGTGATGGAATGGGACGGATGACGGAGAACATGAAGAGCGAAGCCGTTCGGCTGTACTTTGAAGAAAACAGGGAACCGGACGACATTGCAAGGCAGATCGGGGCGAGCGAGAAGCAGATCAAGAGCGTACTCGGCGACCTGAAAAGGCTGGAAGCCTACCGGAAAAAATCCGAGGCGGCGAAGATACGCGCGCAGATCTGCGTTTACGAAAGCGCGGAAGAGGCGGCGCGGCACCAGGCGGCGTTATTGACGCGGACGGAGGGAAGCGACACCATCAGCCAGAGGGCGGCGAAGGACATCCTCGACCGGGCGGGCATTCGGATGCAGAAGGATTACGGAAAGGACGTGGTGATTCGGTTTGCGGCGGGCGCACCTGCGCTGGGCATGCCGGACGGGACGGGCGGAAAGGAGGAAGAACAGAAGCATGGAAATTGAGCTGAATTATCAGCCGACAAAAAAACAGCTTGCGTTTCACGCAAGCACGGCGGACGAAGTGCTTTATGGCGGGGCGGCGGGCGGAGGAAAGAGCTACGCGATATGCTGGGACGCGCTGATGCGCTGCCTGAAATATCCGCAGACGCACGCGTACCTATTCAGGCGAACCTATCCCGAACTGGAAATGACGCTGATCCGGACGATGCAGCTCATCGCGCCGAAGGAGCTGGGGAAATACGTTTCCAGCGCGCACGAGCTGAGGCTGAGCAACGGAAGCGTCATCCACTTCTGCCACCTGAGCGACGAGGGACAGGGGCTGCTGAAATATCAGGGCGCGGAAATCCACTGGCTGTATTTCGACGAGCTGACGCACTTCACGAAGCCGATGTACGACTACCTGCGCACAAGGCTGCGCGCGGAGAAGCGGCTGGGCATCACGCCCTGCGTGCGATGCGCGAGCAATCCGGGCGGCCCGGGGCATGCGTGGGTGAAGGCGCGATTTGTGGACAGCACGGGAGCGGGAGAACGCACCGCGGAGGTCGCGGTCGAAAGCAGCATACTCGGCGGGGTGAGCGTGCGAAAGCTCGAATACATCCCGGCGACGGCGATGGACAATCCGCACATCACGCGGGACTACATCGTCGAGCTGGAACAGAAGCCCAAGGCGCTGCGGGACGCGCTGCTGCTGGGCAAATGGGACGCATTCGACGGGCAGGCTTTCCCGGAATTCGTGGACGATCCGAAGCACTACGGCGACGGGCTGTACACGCACGTCATCCATCCGTTCGACATCCCGTGGCACTGGACGCGGGTGGTCAGCTTCGACCACGGATACACGCGCCCATTCTCCTTCGGGGTTTGGGCGGTGGACGAGGAAGGGCGGGTATACCGATACAAGGAGCTTTACGGCTGTGTGCCGGGGGAGGCGAACGTCGGCATCATGAACGCGCCGGGCGAGATCGCGGAAAAGCTCGCAGAGCTGATGGAACCGGAAGCCGCGGAGGGCATCCATGTTTCGGGCGTCGCCGACCCTGCCATATGGGACAGGAGCCGCGGACTGAGCGTCGAGGAGCAGATCCGCAAGGTCTTTAACGGCGTGACCTTCATGAAGGGGGACAACACGCGGCTTCCCGGAAAGATGCAGCTGCACGAGCGGCTGAAATTCGATGAGGAAGGGCGTCCGATGCTCTACGTTTTTGAGAACTGCCGGGATTTCAGGCGAACGATTCCCGCGCTGGTTTACGACGGGCGCAAGCCGGAGGACATCGACACGGCGGGAGAGGATCACATCTACGACGAAACGCGGTACTTTTTAATGTCAAGACCCATTGCGCCGCGCCCGAGAGGGAAGGAAAGGGAATGGCGGTTTGACCCGCTGGGGGAATAGCCCTCTCAGTCAGGCTGCGGCTGACAGCTCCCCCAGAGGGGAAGGATGAGGGGAGACAGCGATTAAAAAATGTCGATATCCAAAGAAAAACCGCTGTCATACTGTTCTCCGTCTGGGGCAACGTATTCGCCGTACAGCTTGATTCCGACCATATCCATATTCCATGTACAGGCGTAATGGAAAGCATAGGGATCGTCTTTGTCCGGGTACATGTAGGCGTGCCATTCCGGCGGATCGGTATCATCGGAGACAGCCGGATCATGATTGACCATGTAGATGGCCTCCGGCAAGACGTAA
>CAKTXP010000250.1 GCA_934631055.1 uncultured Clostridia bacterium
TTCTTCGAGGATTGTCTGGAGGCCGCGCTGCCCTCGCTCAGCGCGCTGATGGTGCGCGTGGAATGCGGCGAGCGCTTCTCCATCCGCCTGATGATGGAGGAAGCGGCAGGGGTTCCGAATGCGGACAAATACAGGACTTTGGGGAAGCCGGTTATTGACGATGCGGACGGCGCGCTGTGTGCGACGCTCTCCTTTGATCGGGGAGGTGAGTGCGCATGAATCCGCTTCACGCCGGTTTGATGGGTACATTGCTGCTGATCGGAGCGATTGCCGGTCTGTTCGGCTGCCTAAGCGCGGTGCGCAGCCATCGTCGTTTTGCGCTCGCAATTTGTCTGGCGATCACTTCGCTGGATTTTGTGCCGCTGGCTGTGCTGCTCTCCTGCCTGCCAGCATGCGAGACACTCTCTCCCGTTCTCTGGACGGCGGCGCTGCTCCTGACGACTCTCAGCCTTTTTGCGCCGCTTATGCTGTGGTGGAAAGGCAAACGGCAGCTCTCACCGATCTCCGTCAAGGAAAGCTGCGACCATCTGCCCTGCGCGCTGTGCTTCGCGTGGGAAAACGGTCAGCCCTGCCTGAAGAACCTCAAGATGGACGAGCTGAGTCATTTGCTTACGGGCGAGGCATTGCTGAACGCGAATACCTTCTGGAAAACGATTGAATCGCAGCCCATCGCCGCACTGGAAAACGGCCATACGTGGAGCTTTGAGCGCGTAAGGATGGAGATGGACGGGAAAATCGTTTACCAGATTACCGGCACGAATATTACCGATGAAGCGCGGCTCCGACGGGAACTGGAAGAGGACAATCTTCGCCTGAATGCCATGAACCGGCGGCTTCGGCAATATGGGCAGGATGTGCAGGAGGCGACGCGGGAAAAGGAAATCCTGCGCGCCAAGACCCGCGTTCACGACCAGATCGGTCACGCGCTCCTGCAAACCCGGCAGTTCCTCTCCGGCACGCAGGGCGATGCGGAAAGCGTCTGCGCCGCGTGGCGCCAGAACGTCCGGCTGCTGCTGGGAAAATATGAGGATGAACAACACGTTGACACATTTGATCAGCTTACCCTCGCCGCATACGCCATCGGCGTGACCATCGAGCGACGCGGTGTATTTCCGGCGAAAAACACGGAGAACGCACAGCTTGTAGAGACCGCTGCCCATGAATGTCTGACGAATCTGGTGCGACATGCGAGGGGTACGCGGCTGGAGATCATCGGCGAGAAAATCGTATCCGGATGGCGCGTTCGCTATCTCAACGATGGCGATGCGCCGTCCGGTCCCATCGTCGAGGGCAGCGGACTGACCGCGCTGCGCGCCCGAACGGAGACAGCAGGCGGAAAAATGGACATTGAATACGCCCCGCGCTTTGTGCTGACGCTGACATTGCCCGAAGAAAGGCAGGAAATTCCATGAAATACAAAGTCATGATCGTCGAGGATCAGGCCATGCCCCGCGAGCTGTTCGAGCTGTGGATTCAGGCTTCGGAGCACTTCGAGGTGGCGCTGTCCATCGATAACGCCGCGCTGGCGGACGTATACTGTCTGCGCCTGCCGGTAGACCTGATTCTGATGGACGTAGTGACGCGCGGCGGCGAGAGCGGACTGGATGCCGCAGAGCGGATCAAGCGCGCTTTCCCTCAAATCAAAATCATCATCGTGACCTCGATGCCGGAATGCTCCTACCTGAGCCGCGCGCGGAAAATCGGCGTAGAGAGCTTCTGGTACAAAGAGGAGCCGCGCGAAAGCCTGCTGGACGTGATGGAGCGCACGATGGCGGGCGAATCCGTCTATCCGGACGCAACGCCGGAGATGCAATTAGGACTTGCCAGCAGCTATAAATTCACCGACCGCGAACTGGAAGTGCTGCGCGAAATGACCGGCGGCGACACCAATCTGGAAATCGCTGAGCGGCTGCACATGTCCGTAGCGACCGTCAAGACGCACATCCTGAATATGCTGGAAAAGACCGGCTTTAAAAACCGCACCGAACTGGCTGTGCGCGCCCGGGAAAGCGGGCTGGTGATTCTGAATCGGAAAAACCGAATATCATAGCGAAAGATCCGCCTCCGGGTGGCTTCAGCTTGTTGACATAAGCAAACTTGGCTTGAATAGCAAAATTAAGAAATTCAGCTATTCTTTCATTTGTGGAAAGGGCTATTCTCCCCCCTTCGGGGGAGAATAGCTTTTTGTCTACAGTTTAGAGCCGCCTCCGGGCGGCTTCAGCCTGTTGACATAAGCAAACTTGGCTTGAATAGCTTTTTGTCTACAGTTTGGAACCGCCTCTGGGCGGCTTTTTTGTTTTTGGGTGAGAAAAATAGCCATTTGGTTGATGCGCGGCGCTTTCCTTTCTGGT
>CAKTXP010000251.1 GCA_934631055.1 uncultured Clostridia bacterium
ACTTCCGTCCCCAGATCAGACCCATCTGCCCCAGAATCAGCGGCGTGTTCAGAAACTTCGGCGCGTAATCCGGCTTGCGTGTGTCAATAAAGTGAAGCTCTTTCACACGCGGACGCAGCTTCTCCATAAACGCGTCGATGTCGCCGTAAACCCGCTTGTCGTAAAACGTATCCTGAATCACAAAATATCCGCCCGGCTTGAGTACGCGCAGCATCTCCTGAAACAGCGCCAGCTTGTCCGGCTGACTGCGCACTTCGTGAAAGACAAAATTGCTCATCGCCGCGTCAAACGTGCCATCCAGAAAGGACAGCTGCGCGGCGTCCCCCTCGCGGAAAGAGACATGCGCCGAAACGCCCTCCATCTGCGCGTTCTCCTCGCACTGGCTCTGGCTGTATCCCCAGCCCCTGCCCCATTTATCCACGCCGACGACCTTGAGCTGCCGCCATTTTTTCGCCGCCTTGATGGACAGCGCGCCGTTGCCGCAGCCGATATCCAGCAGCATGCCGTTCCCGTTCCAGCCGGTCTTGCGCATCTGCTCGACCACGCTGTCTAGAACCATGCTCTGCACCATGCCGCCGGTATAGGAAAGCGCCATCCTCGCGCGCAGCATATAATAGGTGTATACGAACATCACAAACGACGCGATCATCAGCACGGCGGACAGCCAGCCGACGTATTTAGACAACATTCCGCTCAGCGAAAGCAACGCCAATGCCATCGCAAGCGTCGCCAGAATAATCGAATATGGCACCCAATTGCCGTATCGCGGCTCACGGTGCTTGAGGAATTCTTCCTGCTCTTCCTTGTAAGGCTTCATTTGCTGAACTCCCTTTCTAAAAGTTAGTTTCCTCTAATCATTTGGTATTATAAAGTCCAGAATTCCTTCTGTCAACTTGTTTCAGCAAACAAGCGCACCGGAAAATTCATACAAAAAAGACGATTGGGGCTCCGCTCCAAACCCTGCTGAGGAACATAAGTTTCCTGTCGGGGTTTGGGGCAGAGCCCCAGCCGTATCCATTCCTGCGTTCGCAGGCATTTTATTTTTCCGCGCTCTTTTCTCTTTCGCCCGCAACGTAATCGACAAACTGTCTGGCGATGCGCGGTGAACAGCCATTGTGGCTGACGGTCCACGCCCTTGCGCGCGGCATCAGCTCATTCCAGTCGTACTCCATCCCGCGCGCATCGAGCAGCGCCCGACAAATCGTAAAATACTCCTCCTGCGTCGGCGCAAGGAAGGTCAGCCGCAGATCAAAACGATCCGCGAGCGAGAACTTCTCTTCCAGCGTGTCGCGCTCGTTGACATCGTCCTGCCGTTCGGAGAAACGCTGACGCACGATGTTGCGCCGGTTGCTCGTCGCATAGACCACAACGTTCGCGGGGCGCGCTTCCAAGCCGCCCTCCAAAACCGTTTTGAGCGCCGTATACTCCGGACAGGAATCGTTGAACGCCAAGTCATCCACAAAAACGATGAATTTGCCCGGCTGACTGCGCAGTATAGCAAAAATCGTCGGCAGATTGGTCAGCGCCGCCAGCGGCACTTCCACAATGCGCAGACCTTCCAGCCAGAAGCTGCTGAGCAGTGCCTTGACCGTCGCGGATTTGCCCGTGCCTTTGTCGCCGTAAAGCAGCACATTGCAAGCCTGCCGCCCGTCCAGCAGCCGTCGGGTGTTTTCCACCAGCACGCCGCGCTGTTCTTCGTAAAGCACCATATCCTCCAGCCGGATGGGATCGGGCTGACGGATGCCGCGCAGACCCAGCGGATATCTTTCGCTTTCGCCTACCCAGGTACAGCCCGGATAGCGCGCAAAGATTCCCGTTCCCTGTTTGCGGAAGAACGCCGCGACGCGCGCCACGCCTTCGCGCGAAAGCATCGCCTTATCAATGCGCGGGTCGAACGCTTCGCTGCCCAGTGTCGGCTCCCAGACCGGCAGGCGGGAAGCCGTCTGCCCGCTCATGCCCGCACGCTCACACAGAAGCAGGAACATCGCCGGCTCAATCGCCGTCAGCCTGCCCAGAGCGTCGAGGTCGTTCGCCAGCGCGTTGGTCAGGCTATACGGAAGCGGATCCATCCGCGCGCAGAGTTCCGCCGCCGGGCTTTCTTCAAACAGCACCGCCTCCAGCGCTTCGCGCGCAAAGCCGCCGCGTCCATGCGCCGCCGCCGTGAGCCACGCGTCATAGACCTGACAATACGCGCCGGTCAGCGTTTCTTTCCCGGCGTTTTCCTGCGCGCAGGCGCGGCACAGCCGCACAAGCGCCGCCACCGCCGGGTGACGCAGCGTATGGCGAAGCGCCGTCATGCAATCCAAGTCGAGCAGCAGCTCGCGAAGCTGAACCTTATCCATA
>CAKTXP010000252.1 GCA_934631055.1 uncultured Clostridia bacterium
CTGCCGCAGTTCCCGTCCGTGCACCACACGATGGGCGGTCTGGTCATCGACACCATGACTCAGGTTATCGACATCTACGGTCAGCCGATCGCGGGTCTCTACGCGGCTGGCGAAGTCACCGGCGGCGTGCATGGCACCAACCGTCTGGGCTCCAACGCGGATGCTGACGCTTGCGGCTTTGGCTACATCTCCGGTATCGTCGTCTCCACTGGCGAACTCCCGGACTTCATCCCCGCTGAGTAATTGAATCGCACACAAGCGGCGGCGCGAAAGCGTCGCCGTTCTTTTGTTTGCGGGTTTTGATGAAAGTGAAAGCGGACTCAGCCGCTTTTGAAGCGAGAAAAATAACGCAAAGATTGCCCGCGTGCGCAGAACTTTAAAGTTTTGCAGACTTCGGCGGAAGTGAAAGCGGACTCAGTCCGCTTTTGAAGCGTGGAAAATAACGCAAAGATTGCCCGCGTGCGCAGAACTTTAAGATTTTGCAGAATTCGGCGGAAGTGAAAGCGGACTCAGCCGCTTTTGAAGCGTGGAAAATAAAGCAAAGATTGCCCGCGTGCGCAGAACTTTAAGATTTTGCAGACTTCGGCGGAAGTGAAGGCAGGCTCAGCCTGCTTGGAAGCATGTTTTTTTCTGCCCCTGTATATATATGAAGCATGAGGACAGGGGGAGGGACGCTTGTGAAAAGAGGTTTGGCGGCGCTTTTGCTGCTGATGGGCGTAGGAATGATGAGCGCGAACGCGGCGGCGCAGACGACGATGAATGTGTTCTTTACGGAAAGAGCCATGGAACGCGGACAAAGCCGCACGCTCATGGAATTGACGCGCCGCGAGTTCCCGCAGGTGGAATGGACGTGCGAGATGCAGGCGGATACGGGCAGGAGCCTGCGGGAGATGATTCTTGCCGACGACGTGCCGGAGATCGTCATCTGCGCGCCGAGCGAAGCGTATGTCTGGGCAAAAGAGGGTGTATTTGAAGCGATGGACGCCTGCGCGGGCGATATGACGGCGGTCAACAGTCAGGTGCTTTCGGCATGCACGCAGGATGATAAGCTGTATATGGCGCCGCTGATGGCAAGCCATCGGCAGATCGCGGTGAACCGGCGGCTGCTGGAAAGCAGGCATTTCGGCTATCTGACCTCTATGGTGGAGCATCCAGTCTGGTATCCGATGGAATTCGATCAGCTGCTGGAAGATTTCGCGCTGGCGAAAGCCCCCGCCTTGGAGATATGGAGACCACAGCCGGAGGACTGTGCGGCGCTGGAAGCGCTTGTGCAAGCTATCTACGGCGGAACGATGCTCACCGAGGACGGACGGCACAGCCAAATCGAACACGTCAACGTCCGCGCGGGGCTGGAATGGCTGCGCGACCGCGTCAGGAACGGCATGATCGAGCAGGTGGAAAGCCGACAGGATGCGCTTGACCACTTTTTGAGCGGAAAGACGGCGCTGTTCATCGACTGGACAAAGGCGGATGAACAACGCTATGCCCAACAGCTCAGGGAGAACGGCGTCGAGCTGATGACCGTGCCGTATCCGTCTGCAACGGGCTTCACGATCCGCTCGTTCGAGCTGACGGGCGCATGCGTTCCGGCTGGATTGGAGAATAAGGCGCGAACGATGGCAATGCGGGCGGTTACATTCTGGTGTACCGATGAGCAGGCGCAGATCGTGCTGGGCGACAGGAGCATCGGGCAGGATGACGCGGTATGGCTGCCGCTTCAGGACGCGGACGAGGTCGGTGTAACCCTGCGCAGGCTGATGTGCGGCGTGGTGCAGGATGTGCTGGATGGAAAGAGCGCGCCTAAGGAAGCGCTCAGGCTCGCGCAGGCGACCATGGACGCGATGGAATAAACTCTGTCCGATGCTGAGACGTACCGCTTCATGGAGAAAAGAAGGGGAAAATCTTCTTAGAGGATTTCCGGTTTTCTGAATTGCAAGGATAAGTGAGCTGAAAAGTTAAGTGGGACAGAAAAGACTGAGTAAAAGCGAAATTCCTCAGCGAAGAGAGCCGGAGGCGAACGGAGCTGAGGAATTTCGCTTCTATCCTATTTGGCTTACTGGTTCAACTTGTTCTTGCAATTCAGGCTTTACAGAAAAATACAATTTTCTGCAAAAAAGGTATTGACACAAGTGAGAGATTCTGATATAATCTCTTCTTGTCAGGCGGATGCGTGATGTTGCGAAACGCCAATGTGGCTCAGTCGGTAGAGCAGCGGTTTCGTAAACCGCAGGTCAAGGGTTCGAGTCCCTTCATTGGCTCCATATTTCGAGGTGTAGCGCAGTTTGGTAGCGCGTTTGGTTCGGGACCAAAAGGTCGCAGGTTCAAATCCTGTCACCTCG
>CAKTXP010000253.1 GCA_934631055.1 uncultured Clostridia bacterium
CCTTAGCCCTTCACCGCACCGGCGATAACGCCGTCGATGATGTACTTCTGGCAGACCAGATACATGATGATGATCGGTAGAACCGTAATCATGATGCACGCCATCATCGGACCCATCTCAACGCGTCCGTAACTGCCGCGGAAATACTGAATCGCCATCGGGATCGTGCGGTATTTCTTAATGTCCAGAACCAGCGTTGGCAGGAGGTAGTCGTTCCAGACCCACATCGTTTCCAGAATCGCGGTAGAGATCATCGTTGGCTTGAGAATCGGGAAAACGACCTTGAAGAAGATTTGCAGCGGATTGCAGCCGTCGATCATCGCGGCTTCCTCAATGGCAATCGGGACGGACTTCATGAAGCCTGTGAACATGAACACTGCCAGACCCGCGCCGAAGCCAAGATAGATGACGCAGATGTTGAACGGCGTGTTCAGCTTGAGCGTATCCGCTGTCTTGGACAGCGTGAACATGACCATCTGGAACGGAACGACCATCGAGAAGACGCACAGAAGATACATCGCCTTCGAGATGGCGGAGGTCACGCGGGTGATATACCAGCCGCACATCGAGCAGCACAGAAGGATCAGCACGACGGACGTGATGGTGATGACCGCCGAGTAGCCGAACGACTGGAGGAAATTCATCTGCGTGATGCCGTGGACGTAATTTTGCAGACCGGCAAAGGTTTGCGCGGTCGGGAACTCAAAGACGGTTGCGGTGGAGATGGCAAGCTCATCCTTCAGCGAGTTGATAAGGATGAGGATGACCGGATACATCCAGAAAACGCAGAGCACGGCGAGCAGAACGGTCAGCGCGATGTCCGCGATGCGGCGGGTGCCGGAAACGGCGCCGTCATGATACTTTTTAGCCATTACTGCTGCACCTCCTTGCGACGGGTGAAGTAGAGCTGAATCAGCGCAATCACGATGACCAGCAGGAAGAAGACGACTGCCTTCGCCTGACCGATGCCCTTCCACTGCGCGCCGCTGCGCTGATAGAACGTATCGTAAATATTCAACGCGAGCATCTGGCTGGCTTTGGCAGGTTCGCCGGCGGTCAGCGAGAGGTTCTGGTCAAAGAGTTTGAAGGAGTTGGTCAGCGTCAGGAAGGAGCAGATGGTGATGGACGGCATGACCATCGGCAGCTTGACCTTGAAGAGCGCCTGCGCACCGGTCGCGCCGTCGATTGCGGCGGCTTCCAGCAAATCGCCCGGCACGTTCTGCAAACCGGCGATGTAGATAATCATCATATAGCCGATCTGCTGCCAGCACATCAGGATGATCAGTCCCCAGAAGCCGTAGGTTGCGTCCAGCGCAAGCAGCGGCTTGCCGAGGTTGGTCAGAATGCCGTTGAGCAGAATCTGCCAGATATAGCCCAGCACGATACCGCCGATGAGGTTCGGCAGGAAGAACACGGTTCGGAAGATATTCGTGCCTTTCAGCCCGCGGGTCAGCGCCAGCGCGATAGCGAACGCGATGACATTGATGAGGATCGTCGAGATGACGGTGAATTTCGCGGTGAACCAGAACGCCGAGGTGAACGTGCTGTCCTGAAAGACCTTGATGTAGTTATCCAGTCCGACGAACGTCGTCTTGCTGATGGTCGTGAACTTATGGAAGGAGAGGAAGATACCCCAGAGGAAGGGGAAGATAAAGCCGATGGCGAACGCCGCCAGCGTCGGCAGAAGGAACACGAACCAATATTTTTTAATTGCTTTTTCCATATTTCTTCGATCCTTTCGGACGAGGGAATGGGGCAGCCTGCAAAGGAGCGCGGGGAAGGTGGAGAACGATTGGGGCTTTGCCACAAACCCCAGCAGGGAACTGAGTTTCCTGCACCCTTCACTACGCTGTCGCGAAGCGATAGCTGAGGATGAGGTGATTTAAACCGCCGCGAAGCGAAGAAGGGAGTCTGGCAGGTCTGGGCGGCAGCCCGGCGTAGCCCAAGCGTAGCTCCTCGTGCGTCTTTGCAGACTGCCCTTTAGGGCAGCTGTTTCGCGCCTGTGGGCGCGACCAAAGGACTTTATTGAATGGTTGCCTGTTTGATACATCGTCCTTTGGGTGTAAACTAAACCAAGTTAAGTGGAAAATCCAAGAACCTCAGGTTCTTGGTGGGGTTTGGGGCAAAGCCCCAAGCGTTTCCCATACGAGAAAAAGGGGAGGGCGCATTGCCCGCCCCTTTTGGCGTTGTAGGAATTAGTGGCTCAGCTGATACTCGGTCGCCCAGCCGTCAACGAACGCGGTCTTGACAGCGTCCCAGTCGCCGGTGCCGGCAGCATAAGCGGTCAGCGCGGAGCCGACGCCGTTCTTCCACTCTTCGGACGG
>CAKTXP010000254.1 GCA_934631055.1 uncultured Clostridia bacterium
TTTTTGTCTGTATTCAAGGCTGAAAACAGGGGTCAGGCGTTGCCTTCCAGATTCTTCAGCGCTTTTTTAAACTGCGTGCCGAACATGACCATCGTAAACAGCACAGCCAGCGTATCGGCAACCGGCTCAGCGGTATAGACCGCCATCGTCTGATCCGGCAGGATATGCGGCAGGATGAAGATGAGCGGAATGAGCAGGACGAATTTGCGCAGGATCGCGACGATGATGGAGCAGGGCGCGTTGCCGATGGAAACAAAGGTCATCTGGCAGGCAATCTGAATGCCGAAGATGAACAGCGCGCCGCAGTAGATGCGCAGGGCTTTCGCGGTAAAGGCGAGCAGCTCAGTATCCGGCGTGAAGATGCCGGCAAAGACGCCTGGGAACAGCATGATGAACGCCCAGAGCAGGACGGAATAGGTCAGGCTGGCTTTGAGCAGCGCAAAGAACGTTTCTTTTACACGAGAAGCGTTTTTCGCGCCGAAGTTGTAGCTGGATATCGGCTGCGCGCCCTGTGCCAGACCTTGCAGCGGGAGCATGGCGAACTGCATCACGCTGGTCAGGATGGTCATGGCGCCGACGGCGATATCGCCGCCGTATTTGAGCAGCGAGGAATTGAAGCAGACGGAGATGACGCTTTCCGTACTCTGCATGATGAACGTGGAAAGACCGAGCGCAAGGCAGGGGAGGAGCAGCTTCCAGTCGATTTTAAGGTTCTCTTTTTTCAGCCGCAGACTGGTCTTTCTGCCCCGCAGGAAGGAGACGACCCACAGGCAGGAGATGCCCTGAGAGATGACCGTCGCCAGAGCCGCGCCGCGCACGCCCATGTTCAGCCCGAAGATGAACAGCGGGTCGAGCGCAATATTGCAGACTGCGCCGATGAGTACGGTGAGCATGCCCGTGGTGGCGAAGCCCTGCGCGGTGATGAAGGCGTTCATGCCGAGCGTCAGTTCGACGAAGAGCGTGCCGAGGGCGTAGATATTCAGATAGCTGATGGCGTATTCGATGGTGTTTTCGCTGGCGCCGAAGGCGAGCAGGAAGCCGCGCCCGAACAGGCGGAGGATCACTGTCAGCGTCAGCGAGATGAAGATCTGGAGCGTGAAGCAGTTGCCCAGCAGCCGCTCGGCGGTCTCTTTATCTCCGCGGCCCAGCGCGATGGAAGCGCGCGGCGCGCCGCCGGAAGCGACGAGCGCGGCAAACGCCGTGACGATCATGATGATCGGCATGCAGACGCCGACGCCGGTCAGCGCAAGGCTTCCGTCGCCGGGCATATGCCCGATATAGATGCGGTCTACGATGTTGTAGAGCATGTTGACGAGCTGGGCGATGACGGTCGGCACAGCCAGCCGCATCAGCAGCTTGCCGACCGGCTCTGTCCCCAGAAACGACTGATCCTTATTCATGATTCTTTTTCCCTCTTTCGTTGAGCCGCGCGACGTTGGCTTCAAAAACGCTCAATCCACGCTGCCATGCGGCAAGCTCTTCGGAGGACAGACCGCGGAGAAGCTCTTCGGTAAACTGATCCTGACAGACGACGCCATCTTTAACGACGGGCATCGCCTGAGCCGTCAGTTTCAGGCGGCATTTGCGGCGGTCGCGTGCGTCCGTTTCGCGGACGAGATAGCCGCTCTGAACGAGATTCTCGACGTAGAGCGAAACGAGGGCGGGCTTGAGATGGCGATAGGTGCAGATATCCTTTGCGGTATCCCTGCCGGGATTGTTATACAGGAACAGCAGGATATCCATCGCGGTCTGAGCCAGACCGTTTTTTTCGCACAGCGGGCGCATGATGCAGGCGTAGGCATCCTGAAGCTGTTGGGCGAGGGCGTAGAACTGTGAGGCATTCATCGTGAGAGGCGCGCTCCTTTCAGAAAAATTTAAAGCAAGAAAGTTCAAATTTAAAATATATTATAGAGTGGAAGGAGAGAAAAGTCAATCGTCATCAAGACTATTCTCAACTAAAATCTAACTTGTTCAAAGTCAGGTGACGCTGCGCTGCCTGACTTATAATTTTATGCTACGCAATGGGACGTTGGGCTGCCGACCCGGGAAACTCGCATAGAAACGCAAGCGTTTCTTGCGATTTCCGATTTCCGTCACGCTGAATCCCGCACAGCGGGCGCGTGACTCCAATCCCAAACCCGCCTGAGGGATTTCAGTCCGGGAAACTCGTATAGAAACGCAAGCGTTTCTTACGATTTCCGATTTCCATCACGCTGAACCCCGCACAGCGGGCGCGTGATTCCAATCCCCTCAGACTTCCATCTTCGCTTCGCGGCGGCTTTAA
>CAKTXP010000255.1 GCA_934631055.1 uncultured Clostridia bacterium
TTCATGGTCGATGCGCCGAAGAAGTTCTTCCGCCTCAAGCCGGACGGCGAAGTCCGCCTCAAGGGCGCTTACATCATCAAGTGTGAGCGTTACGACGTGGACGAGAACGGCAGCGTGACCTGCATCTACTGCTCTGTGGACTTCACGAGCAAGTCCGGTTCCGAGGGCGCGGATCGCAAGGTCAAGGGCACGATCCACTGGGTCAGCGCCGAGAAGAACATTCCGTTCGAGGGGCGTCTGTACGACGTGCTGATGCGCGATGACGAGCCGGAAGCCGCTTCCGAGGGCGAAGAGGACGGCGAGGAAGAGACTGCCGCGCCCGCAAAGGACTTCATCGCCCGCCTGAATCCGGATTCGCTGAAAGTCATCCACGGCTTTGCCGAGCCGTATCTGGCAGGCGCAAAGGTCGGCGACAGCTTCCAGTTCCTGCGCATGGGCTATTTCTGCAAGGACAAGGACTCCACGGACGCGCTCACGGTGTTCAACCGCGTCGTTCCGCTGAAGGACAGCTACAAGCCGGAGTAAGCTGAGGAATACGCATGGGGCTCTCCCCATACCCCGGCAGGGAACATTGTTCCCTGCACCTTTTCTCCTTTATCGCTTCGCGATAAAGAACTTTAACCCTTATTGAAATTGAAAACCTGCGTTTGTTTTGTGACCGAAGGTTTCCAAAGATTAACGCACTGAACGAGCGTCGAAAACGTTCGTCAAGTCCTTTGGTCGTGTCCGTTTAATATAATATAGAATCCCTTTGGATAGTAAGAAAGAGGAATACTATGTCTGACGAAGTTCGTACGCGGTTTGCGCCCAGCCCGACGGGATATCTGCACCTCGGCGGCCTGCGCACCGCGCTGTATACCTATCTGTTCGCCAAGAAGCATGGCGGCAAGTTCATCCTCCGCATCGAGGACACCGACCAGGAGCGCGAAGTTCCCGGCGCGGTCGATCTGATCTACAAATCCATGCGCCAGGCTGGACTGACCTATGACGAAGGTCCGGACGTCGGCGGCGAATATGGTCCGTATATCCAGACCCAGCGCCGCGACCTCTATCCCAAGTACGCCTGGGAGCTGGTCGAAAAGGGCGGCGCTTACTGCTGCTTCTGCACCAAGGAAGAGATCGAAGCCGACCGCAAAGCCGCCGAAGCGAAGGGCGAGACTTACAAGTACAACAAAAAGTGCCTGCATAACGTCAGCCTTGAGGAAGCCAAGCGCCGCATCGCCGCGGGCGAGCCGTATGTCATCCGCCAAAACGTGCCGACGACCGGCAAGGCGTCCTTTGACGACATGCTCTATGGTCATGTTGAAGTGGACTGCGACACGCTCGATGACAACGTTCTCATTAAGGCGGACGGTCTGCCGACCTACAACTTCGCCAACGTCGTTGACGATCACCTGATGGCGATCAGCCACGTCATGCGCGGCACGGAATACCTCTCCTCCGCGCCGAAGTACAACCTGCTCTACGAGGCATTCGGCTGGAAGCCGCCAATCTATCTGCATCTGCCGCCCGTCATGATCGAGTCCGTCCTCAAGGACAAGGAAACCAAGCAGCCCATCCTCGACGAAAACGGCAGCGAGCAGCCCATCGTCCGCAAGCTCTCCAAGCGCTGGGGCGACCCGTCCTTTGAGGATCTGCTTCAGAAGGGCTACCTCAAGGAAGCCATCATCAACTATATCGCCCTGCTCGGCTGGGCGCCGAAGGATACGAACGAGGAATTCTTCTCGATGGACGACCTCATCCGCATCTTCGATGAAAACGGCATCAACAAGAGCCCGTCTATCTTCGACACGAACAAGCTGACGTGGTTCAACGCGGAGTATATCCGCCGCCTGACGCCGGAAGCCTATGCCGAGATGGCGAAGCCGTGGCTTTCTCAGGTGCTTGACCCGCAGAAGTTCGACCTTGACCGCCTGTGCCAGCTGCTTCAGGCGCGCACCGAGATCTTCAGCCAGCTGCCGGGCATGGTGGATTTCCTCGCCGAGATGCCGGAACTGGATATGGCGCTCTTTACGAACAAGAAGAGCAAGTCCACTCCGGAGACGAGCAGGACGGCGCTCGAGTTCGTCCGCCCGATTCTGGCGGGCATCACGGATTGGACGGAAGCCAACCTGCATGACACAGTGATGGCGGCTATTCCAGAATCCGGCATGAAGAACGCGACGGTTCTCTGGCCCCTGCGCATCGCGATCACCGGTCGCGCTGCGACGCCGGGCGGCGCGTTTGAGATGGCGTACCTGCTGGGCAAAGACGAGACGATGGCGCGTCTTGACGCGGCGATGGC
>CAKTXP010000256.1 GCA_934631055.1 uncultured Clostridia bacterium
CGGGGTTTGGGGCAGAGCCCCAACGTTTCCAATAAAAACAGGCGCGCAAGCCTTTCAGCCTGAGCGCCCGTTGCTTAGTCCATTAGCGGCGGTTTGCATCGCGGCGCGGCGGGCGCTGACCCGGCGCACTGCGGCGCGGCATTTCCGTGTTGTCGTATTCGATGTCGTTACGGATGAGGTTGATGCGTCCCTGCGAATCAATCTCAGCAACCTTAACCTCAAGCTCATCGCCGATCTTGACAACATCTTCGCACTTTTCGACACGACCCTTAGCAAGCTTGGAGATATGCACCATGCCATCCTTGCCCGGCAGCAGCTCGACAAACACGCCAAAGTTCATCATACGGACGACCTTGCCCGTATAGACCTCGCCGACCTCGATGTCCTTCGCGATGCCCTCAATGATGCGGCGCGCTTTCGCGGCAGCGGCTTCATCCGGCGTCGCGATATAAACGCTGCCGTCGTCGTCGATGTCAATCTTGACGCCGGTCTCGTCGATGATCTTGTTGATCATCTTTCCACCCGGTCCAATGACCTCGCGGATTTTGTCCGGATTGATGGTGAAGCGGACGATCTTCGGCGCGTAAGCGCTCAGATGCTCACGCGGCTGCGGCAGAACTTCGAGCATCTTGCCGAGGATGAACAGACGTCCATCCAGCGCCTGAGAGAGCGCCTGACGCAGGATCGCTTCGTCAATGCCCTTGATCTTGATATCCATCTGGATCGCGGTGATGCCGTTCATCGTACCCGCGACCTTGAAGTCCATATCGCCCAGGAAGTCCTCAAGACCCTGGATATCGGTCAGCACGGCGACCTTATCGCTGTGCGCGTCCTTGATAAGACCCATCGCAACGCCGGCGACCGGCGCCTTGATCGGCACACCCGCATCCATCAGCGCCAACGTAGAGCCGCAGACAGAAGCCTGAGACGTGGAGCCGTTGGAGGACAGCACTTCGCTGACCACGCGGATGGCGTACGGGAACTCTTCAACGGACGGAATGACCGGCTCAAGCGCACGCTTCGCCAGCGCGCCATGACCAATTTCACGGCGGCCCGGGCTCTTCAGGCGGCCCGCTTCACCGGTGGAATACGGCGGCATGTTGTAATTGTGCATATAGCGCTCGCTGGTCTCCGTGCCGAGTCCCTCGATGACCTGCGCTTCGCTGACCGGCGCAAGGGTCGCGATGGACAGCACCTGCGTTTCGCCGCGGGTAAACACGCCGGAACCATGGACGCGCGGCAGGACGCCGGTCTCGCACCAGATCGGGCGGATCTGCGTCAGGCTGCGTCCATCCGGACGAACGCCCTTCTCCAAGATCTTTGTGCGCATGATTTCCTTGTTCAGGTAATATAGGGCGTCGTCCACCTCGTTCAGGCGTCCCTCAAAGCGCTCGGCATACAGCTCATGCGCTTCCTGCTTGACCTGCTCTTCGCGCGCGCTGCGCTCATGGCGGTCAAACGCCTCGAACGCCCACGCGCAGCGATCAAAGAAGTCCGCGCGAACCGCGGCCTTGACGTCCTCGCCGGTCTCCGCGATCGGGAAGACGCGCTTTTCCTTGCCGATTTCCGCGACGATCTGCTTCTGGAACGCAACCAGCTTCTTGATCTCTTCGTGACCGGTCAGGATGGCGCGGAGCATGTCCGCCTCGCTGATCTCCTTCGCGCCCGCTTCGACCATCAGCACCGCTTCATCCGTGCCGGCAACCGTCAGGCTCAGCTTGGAGACCGCGCGCTGCTCCTGATTCGGGTTGATGACGATCTCGCCATCGACCAGACCGACGGAAACGCCGCCGATCGGACCTGCCCACGGGATATCGCTCACTGCGATTGCCGCAGAAGCGCCCAGCATGGCGGGGATATCCGGCGGAACATCCTGCTCGACGGACAGAACAGTAGCCACGACCTGCACGTCATTGCGCATGCCCTTATTGAACAGCGGGCGCAGCGGACGGTCGATCAGTCGGGAGGTCAGCGTCGCCTTTTCGGACGGACGACCTTCGCGCTTGATGAAGCCGCCGGGGATCTTGCCCACGGAGTACATCTTCTCTTCAAAGTCAACGCTCAGCGGGAAGAAGTCCTGACCCTCGCGCGGCGTATCGCTCGCCGTCGCGTTGACCATGACCACCGTATCGCCCAAGCGGACGATCACCGATCCGTTAGCCTGACCGCAGTACTTGCCAAATTCCATGACCAGCGGGCGACCCGCCAGCTCTGTGGTATACGTCTTGACCATCGGGTGGAATCTCCTTTCAAAATACCTGCCTGCCAACACTTCTTT
>CAKTXP010000257.1 GCA_934631055.1 uncultured Clostridia bacterium
ATAAGTGATACAGACTGAATGGGCTCCTCTTCGGAAACGGAGAGGAGCTTTTATCATTCCTGCTCCGGTCGAACGGGAATCCAGACCAGCAGCGTATAGAGCGGATCTTCTTCCGTTTCGCGGATGATCAGGACTATGTCGCGGCGGGCGAATGCGCCTATGTCGGTACGAACGGCGCAAACCCGATGAGCGTTGACGTGGTCTTTGGCGGCATCGCCGGCGAAAACGCCGCGGCTTTCGCGAAAGAATAAGTTCATAACCTTGAATATTTGGGGGCTGTCAAGCTCATAAACCTGATATTTCAAGAAAAAATCTAAGGATTTGCGCCCGAAGGTTTCCAAAGGGCGATGCGCCAGACGGCGCTGTAAACGCTCGGAAAACCCTTTGGTGGGGCGATGGGGAAAAGCCCCATATCCTGAAGCGCTTAGATTGTTACTTCTTGAAATGTTCAGTTTAAGCTTGACAGCCTCTTTGTATATCATCCTCTTCCACTGTCGGGAGATGAAAACATAGAACATTCAGATTTTAAAGAATAACCCTGTCAATAACGTATAAAGTGCAGGAAATTTTGCCTTTCTCCCAAATTTTGCTTGAATTCTGCGCCGCATATGATTATAATAGGTCGGTATTGTTTGAAAACGCATGGAGCGCGGATTCGCGCCGGAAGGAAGGTACAGGATGCATACCAAGTTTATTTTTGTGACAGGCGGCGTCGTTTCTTCCCTGGGTAAGGGCATTACGGCGGCATCGCTGGGTCGGCTGCTCAAGAGCCGTGGTCTGAAGGTTTCCATCCAGAAGTTTGATCCTTATATTAACGTGGACCCCGGCACGATGAACCCCTATCAGCATGGCGAAGTCTTTGTTACCGACGACGGCGCGGAGACCGACCTGGATCTGGGGCATTATGAGCGCTTCATCGACGAGAGCCTGACGCAGGCGGCGAACGTCACCAGCGGCAGAGTGTATTACACGGTCATCACCCGTGAGCGCAAGGGCGAATACCTTGGCGCGACGATTCAGGTCATCCCGCATATCACCAACGAGATCAAGCGCCGCATGCTGGAGGTTTCCCTCGGCGAGGACGCGCCGGATGTGGTCATTACGGAGATCGGCGGCACGGTCGGCGATATCGAGTCCCTGCCGTTTTTGGAGGCGGCGCGCCAGCTCAAGAGCGAGGTCGGACGCGAAAACGTTCTGTATATCCATGTGACGCTCGTGCCGTATATCTCCGCTGCGGGCGAACTCAAGACCAAGCCGACCCAGCACTCCGTCAAGGAGCTGACTGGTCTGGGCATTCAGCCGGATATCATCGTCTGCCGCAGCGAGAAGCCGATTCCGCGCGATGTGCGCGCCAAGATCGGTCTGTTCTGCAACATTCCGGCGGACTGCGTTTTTGAGAACCTCAACGCGCGCAGCATCTATGAAGTGCCGCTGATGATTCACGAAGAGGGCATGGATGAGCGCGTCTGCCGTCTGCTGGGCATCAGCGCGCCGGAAGCCGACCTGACCGAATGGCGCGAGATGGTCGAGCGCCTGCTCGCGCCGCAGAAGGATGTGCGCATCGCCATCGTCGGCAAGTATGTCGAGCTGCCGGACGCGTATCTGTCCATCGTTGAAGCGCTGACCCACGGCGGTATCGCTAACCATGCCAAGGTGCGCGTGGAATGGATCGCCGCCGAAGAAGTGACGCCGGAGAACGTCGCCGCGAAGCTCAAGGGCTGCTCTGGCGTGCTGGTTCCGGGCGGATTCGGCGAGCGTGGTCTGGAAGGCAAGATCGCGGCTGTGCAGTATGCGCGCGAGAACAAGATGCCGTTCTTCGGCATCTGTCTGGGCATGCAGATGGCGGTCGTGGAATATGCCCGCCATGTCCTCGGCTTGACCGGCGCGCATACCAGCGAGGTCGATCCGAACACGCCGTATCCGGTCATCGACCTGATGCCGGATCAGCAGAATATCGACGAGAAGGGCGGCACGATGCGCTTGGGTAAATACCCCTGCCGCCTGAGCCGCGATTCGCTGGCGTATGCCGCCTATGGCGAAGAGAACATCTGGGAGCGTCATCGTCATCGCTATGAGTTCAACAACGTTTACCGCAGTAAGTTCGTTGAGAGCGGCATGCGCATCGGTGGCGTGAACCCCGACCGCGATCTGGTTGAGATCATCGAACTGCCGGATCACCCGTGGTTCGTCGGCGTGCAGTATCATCCGGAACTCAAGAGCCGCCCGAACCGCCCGCATCCGCTGTTCCGCGAATTT
>CAKTXP010000258.1 GCA_934631055.1 uncultured Clostridia bacterium
TGGCGTTTTTTCCAGCGATGAGCGTCATGCAGTTCATTTTTTCCATATCGGTTGCCTCCTGATTACGATGGGGACGATGGGGACGCTGGGGCTGCTGCCCCAAGCCCTGCCTGAGGGATTTCAGTCCGGGAAACTCGTATAGAAACGCAAGCGTTTCTTACGATTTCCGATTTCCATCACGCTGAATCCCGCACAGCGGGCGCGTGATTCCAATCCCCTCAGACTCCCTTCTTCGCTTCGCGGCGGTTTGAATCATTTTATCGAACGATGCGCATGCGCATCGTATGCTCAAGATGATTGATACAGGCGCGAAGCGAAGAGGAAGGTGCAGGGAACTCAGTTCCCTGCCGGGGTTCGGGGCAAAGCCCCGACCGTTCCCCCGTTTCCCACTATCCTACCATCAGAAAACCTCGCTGTCAACGATTGCGACCTTGCTTTTTGAAATGCAAAATGTTAAAATTTAAGCATCAAAATGGAGAAGTAGGCTTAAAGGAGATTTTGATAGATGGCAACCCTTTGGCATTCCCGCGCACAGCAGCTTTTGGCGCTGCGCGAACGGGCGGAAATGGGCGGCGGCGCAAGGCGAATGGAGAAGCAGAAAGCGGCGGGCAAGCTCAGCGCAAGGGAGCGGCTGGAACTGCTGTTCGATGCGGGGACGTTCGTGGAGGTCGGCGAGCTGGTCGAGTCCAGAATCGACGATTTCGGCATGGACGCGCGGCGCGTGCCGGGCGACGGCGTTGTGACTGGGTTTGGTAAGATCGGCGGCATGACCGCCTGCGCGTCGTCCGAGGATTTTACTGTCATCGGCGGCACGCTGGGCGAGTACCACTCTAAAAAAATATGCCATATCATGGATATGGCGATTGAAATGAAATGCCCGTTCATCGTCATCAACGACAGCGGCGGTGCGCGTATCGAGGAAGGCGTGGCGTCGCTGAGCGGATACGCCGATATCTTCCGGCGGCATACGCAGGCGTCCGGACTTATCCCGCAGATCGCGGTTATCGTCGGACCCTGCGCGGGCGGCGCATGTTACGCGCCTGCGCTGTGCGACTTTATCTTCATGGTGCGCGGCATCGGTAAGATGTTCATCACCGGTCCGAAGGTCGTCAAATCGGTCATCGGCGAGGAAAGCACGCCGGAGGAGCTGGGCGGCGCGGATGTTCACGCCGAAAAGAGCGGCGTAACGCATTTCACGTTCGACGACGAGTGCGCCTGCTTTGCCCGCGTGCGCGAGCTGCTTTCCTACCTGCCGCAGAACAGCTTTGAAGAGCCGCCCGCCGCTCTGCCGCGTCCGGTGGACAAGTCGTCGGATATTGAGTCGATCGTGCCGGACAACCTGCGGCGGGCGTATGACGTGCGCCGGGTCATCGAGGCGCTGACGGACGAAGGGAGCTTTCTGGAGGTTCAGGCGGAGTTTGCGCGCAACGGCGTCGTCGGTCTGGCGCGGATGGACGGCAGGGTTATCGGAATCGCCGCCAACCAGCCGACGCACATGGGCGGTTCGCTGGACTGCGACAGCTCGGATAAGATGGCGCGGTTCGTGCGCTTCTGCGACGCGTTTTCCATCCCGCTGCTGACGCTGGTGGATGTGCCGGCGTTCTATCCGGGCAGGGAGCAGGAGCATAAGGGCATCATCCGCCACGGCGCGAAGCTGCTCTACGCGTTCTCGGAAGCGACCGTGCCGAAGATCACGCTCATCATGCGCAAGGCATACGGCGGCGCGTATATCGCGATGAACAGCAAGAACATCGGCGCGGATCTCGTCTATGCGTGGCCCATCGCGGAAATCGCGGTCATGGGCGCGGAGGGCGCGGTCAACATCCTGTACAAGAAGGAGATTGACGCAGCGGACGACCCGCAGGCGCTGACCCGCGAACGCATGGACGCGTACAGCGAGAAATTCTGCAATCCCTTCATTGCGGCGCGGCTGGGGTACATCGACGACGTTATCCTGCCGGAAGAGACGGGGAGCCGCATCCGCCGCGCGCTGGACGTATTGAGCGAGAAGAATAAGCCCCGCGGCAAGAAGCACGGGAACATCCCGATGTGAGAAGGGGGGACGATTGGGGCGGCAGCCCGACGCATCCCATTGTCCCCCTCGTAAATCTTACGAAGAACATGTTGATGCAATCTGCCTTTTGTGATATCATGAAACGCATTGTACAAATCTTTTCTGCTTTGAAAAATCATTTTTGAATAAGGAGCGTGAACCATGAGCAAACGGCGTCTGACCGCCCTGTTC
>CAKTXP010000259.1 GCA_934631055.1 uncultured Clostridia bacterium
CCTTACGCCAGAACTTCTTTGAGCGCGGCGATAAAGGCGTCAAGCTCGGATGGCTCGATGATGAGCGGCGGCGCAAGACGCAGGACGTTCCCTGCCGCTGTACCGACGACAAACCCCTTTTCCAGCAACTTGCGCATCAGCGCGCCCGCCGGACAGGATTCAACCAGCTGTACGCCGATGAGTAAGCCCATGCCGCGAACCTCGACGATTTTACCGCTCTCAATGCCGCGCAGAGCGTTCATCAGATAAGCGCCCTTCTCCTTGGCGAGCGCGGAGAAGTCGTGCGCCAGCATGTAGCGCATTGCGGACAGCGAGACCGCGCAGGAGAACGTGTTGCCGCCGAATGTCGAGCCGTGGTCGCCGGGAGCAATTGCGGAAGCGACCTTCTCGCTGGCAAGCACCGCGCCGATGGCGACGCCGCAGCCCAGCCCCTTGGCGCTGGTCATGATATCCGGCACGACGCCATACTGCTGATAGCAGTAGAGCGAACCCGTGCGATGAACGCCGGTCTGCACCTCGTCGAAAATCAGGAGGATGCCATGCTCGTCGCAGAGCGCGCGCACCGCTTTCAGATATTCCGGATCGGCAGGCGTTACGCCGCCTTCGCCCTGCATCGGTTCAAGTAAAATCGCCGCGGTCTCGTCGTCAATGGCGGCTTTCAGCGCGTCTAAATCGTTGTAGGGAACCTGAAACAGTCCCTGCGGCAGGAGCGGGCGATAGGGCGCCTGATAATAATCGTGTCCCGTGGCGGCGACGGTTGCCAGCGTGCGCCCATGAAAGGAATGGTCGGCGGAGATGATCTTATAGCGGCCGCTGTTCTGCGCATAGAAATACTTGCGCGCAAGCTTCAGCGCGCCTTCGTTCGCTTCCGCGCCGGAGTTGCCGAAAAATACGCGGTCGGCGAACGTATGCTCGCAGAGGAGCGCTGCCAATTCCGCCTGCGGCTCGACGTAGTAGAGGTTGGAGGTGTGCAGGATGCCCGTCTTTGCCTGCGCGATGATGGCGTCGGTCACAGCGGGATGGTTATAGCCCAGTGCGTTGACGGCGATGCCGGCGAACAGGTCGGTATAGGCTTTGCCATCCTGATCGTAGAGCGTGCAGCCCTCGCCGCGGGTAAAGCAGACGGGGCAGCGCTCGCCGAATACGCCGAGAAAATGTTGACTGTCCAGCGCCTTGATATCGGAAAGATTCATACAATGCTCCTTTATACGTTCAGACCGGTCGTTTCGTCACAGCCCATCATCAGGTT
The DNA here is from genome assembly GCA_934631055.1 of uncultured Clostridia bacterium. Lineage (GTDB taxonomy): Bacteria > Bacillota > Clostridia > Christensenellales > Aristaeellaceae > Ventricola. The sequence continues at coordinate 1,250 of CAKTXP010000259.1, forward strand.
CATGGACTGGACAGCCGCGCCGGATGCGCCCTTGCCCAAGTTGTCGAAACGGGCGCAGACGGTCATGCGGTCGTCGTTGCCGGTGACATAGATTTCAAGGCTGTCGCGTCCGGCAAGCCCGTTTGCGCTCAGGAAGCCGCCGACATCCGCCTGCGCGGAGAGCGGCAGGACGTGGACGAGCTTCTGACCTGCATAAGCGTCGGACAGGCATTCGTGAACCTGCGTGAGCGTCGGCGCGCCCTTGAGCCGATGGGCGGCAAGCGGCACGCTGACCAGCATGCCCGCGTAATAATCGGCGACGATCGGCGTGAACAGCGGCGCTTTCGCCAAGCCGCAGACCGCCTGCATTTCCTTGAGATGCTTGTGCTGCTGGGTCAAGCCGTAGAGACGCGGCGCATCCAGCGCGGCGTCGCGCCCTTCGCTCTGCTCATATTGGGCAATCATCTTCTTGCCGCCGCCGCTGTATCCGGTCAGGGAGAAGCAGGACACGTCCGCGTCGGCAGACAGGATGCCCGCGGCAACCAGCGGATAGACCAGCGAGATGAAGCCTGTCGCATGGCAGCCGGGATTGGCGATGCGCTTGCCCGCGACGATGGCGTCGCGATGCGCGGCGGAAAGCTCCGGAAAGCCGTATGCCCAGCCGGACGCAGTGCGGTGCGCGGTCGATGCGTCGATGATGCGGACATGATCGTTTGCAATCAGAGAAACGGCCTCGACCGCCGCGGCGTCAGGCAGGCAGAGGAACGTGATATCCGAGGCATTGATGCACGCTGCACGGGCGGCGGGGTCTTTGCGCAGGGCGGGGTCGATGGAGATGAGTTCGATATCATTACGGTCAGCCATGCGTTCAAAGATACGCAGACCGGTCGTGCCTTCGCTTCCGTCGATGTAGATTTTTGTTTTTTGCATGTATGTTAATCTCCTTTGTTTTAGCATAGGGGGACGTGCTCCGCAGGCAAG
>CAKTXP010000260.1 GCA_934631055.1 uncultured Clostridia bacterium
CCCCAAACCCCACAAGGGAACTAAGTTCCCTTGACCTTCTGCTACGCTGTCGCGATGCGACAGCTGACGATAAGCCTGTTTAAACCGCCGCGAAGCGAAGAAAGGGTGCAGGGAACAAAGTTCCCTGCCGAGGGTTTGGGGCGAGAAGTCCCAACGATCCCTTATTTTAAAGGAGTTTTATAATGCCTGAATATTATTATACCAATGCCCCGACCAGCGAACATGAGGAGCGCCATTTCACGACCGTGTTCATGGGGAAAACGCTTGCGTTTGATACCGACGCGGGCGTGTTCTCCAAACAGCATGTCGATCCCGGCAGCGAACTGCTTTGCAAAAGCCTGCCGGAACTCCATGGCCGCGTGCTGGATATGGGATGCGGCTGGGGCGCGATGACCGTTATGACCCTGTCCCGCTTCCCGGAACTGAAAATGACTATGGCGGACGTCAACGAGCGCGCGCTGGCGCTGGCAAAGCGGAATGCCGAGAAAAACCATATGCAGGCGGAAGCCGTCCTTTCCGACGGATTTGCCGCTGTGGAAGGCGAGTTTGACGCCGTTATCACCAACCCGCCCATCCGCGCGGGCAAGGCGGTCATCTATCGGATGTTCGAGGATGCCAAGGCGCATCTCGCGTCCGGCGGTAAGCTGATTCTGGTCATCCGGAAACAGCAGGGCGCACCGAGCGCGCTCAAGTTCCTCAAGGAGCTTTACGCAAGCGCGGAGGTCATCGCCCGCGACGGCGGGTACTGGATCATCGCGTGCGAGGCGTGAGCGCTGAAAAGAAAATCAGGGAAAACAAGGCGGGGCGTCTGCCGCTGCTTTTTGCGATACCAAAGACTGAGGAGGTCGAGAAAATTGACGTTTGACAAGGCGTATTTTGACGCGGGCGTTTCGCGCGTCGGCACGGACTGCGTGAAGTGGGACGGCATGATGGAGGAGAATAACGATCCGGACATGGTTCCTATGTGGGTTGCGGATATGGATTTTCCGTCGCCGCCCGCCATCGCGCAGGCGCTCGCGAAGGTCGCCGCGCAGGGGACATGGGGCTATACGCTCGCGGGCGAAAAGGATGCCCGCGCGCTGAGCGATTATTGGAAGCGCAGGCATGGCGTTGCCATCGACCCGAAAACGGTGCTGATGCTGCCGTGCGTCGTGACCGGCTTGCGCATGTGCGTGCGCGCGCTGACCGAGCCGGGCGACGGCGTCCTGATCTTTACGCCGGTATACGGTCCGTTCTACGCGGCAATCACTGAAAGCGGAAGAAAGATCGTCGCCAGCCCGCTTGAGCGCGACGAAAAGGGGCGCTATACGCTGAACCTCGCTGACGCGGAGGGCAAGCTTGCCTCGCGCGAAGCGAAAATGGTCATGATGTGTTCGCCGCATAACCCGTGCGGACGCGCATGGTCGGAGGAAGAAATCGCGGGCGTGGCGGCGCTCTGCTATAAATACGGCGTGCCGCTGGCGTGCGACGAGATTCACGCGGACTTTGTTTTTGCGCCTGCAAAGCATCACAGCGTGCTGGATGCGCCGCATGCGCGCGAGTTTTCCGTCATGCTCTGCGCGGCAAGCAAGACTTACAATGTCGCCGGACTTCAGCAGAGCGCCATCGTCTGCGAGAACGGAAAGATGCGCGAGCGCATTCAAAAGGAGATCGTGTCCTGCGGCGTGACGAGCGGCAACGCGTTTGCGCTGGCGGCGACCCGCGCGGCGTATACGGACTGCGACGAATGGCTCGACGGGCTGAAAGCGTATCTGACGGACAACCGCAGCCTTGTGACGCACTATGCTGCGGAGAATTTCCCGAAGATCGTCGTTACGCCGCTGGAGGCGACGTATCTGATGTGGCTGGACTGCCGCGCGCTGGGACTTGAGCAGGAGGAGCTGATGCGCCGCCTGCTTGCCGCGCATGTCAAAGTAAACGACGGTCTGTTCTTTGGCGAAGGCGGGCGCGGATTTATCCGCCTGAACATCGGCTGTCCGCGCGCACAGCTGGAAACGGCGCTTGAGCGGATGAAGACAGTCTTGGGGTAAGGGGACGATAGGGGGACGCTGTCCCCCTAAGACCCCCTGGCAGGGAACCTTGTTCCCTGCACCCTTTCTTCGCTTCGCGCCGGTTTAAATAAGCTTAAATGGACGACGCGCATGCGCGTCGTTTGATAAAGATGATTCAAACCGCCGCGAAGCGAAGAAGGGAGTCTGAGGG
>CAKTXP010000261.1 GCA_934631055.1 uncultured Clostridia bacterium
GCAAAGCCCCAATCGTTCCCTTACCGCTCAAACGTCATGTTCAGCGCGGTCTGCCATACTTCGCCCGGCGCAAGGCTCGCGGCGCAGGGCTTTTTCTCCCACTCGATGGGGCCGTCGTCCTCGCTGGGGATGCTGTGCCACGGCTCAACGCAGATAAAGCGCATCGGCTCCTGCGGCGTGGACCAGATGAGCGTGTACGGGAAATCCGCGATATCGACTCGAATGCGGCGTCCGGTGTCCCGCTCGACGACCGCAATAGTCTTGGATTTCAGGTTGACCATGCAGTGGCTGTCGTGGGCGAAGAGCTTCGCGCTCAGCGGAATGCGGTCAACGTTTCGCGCCAGATAGTAATCCGGACTGGCGCAGATGAGTCCGTTCGGCGCGGTGTTCAGGCAGAGCGGGGATTCGATCGTGTCAAAGACGACGTCGTAATCCTCGGCGGTATGCGCGTCGTCAAACGGCAGGGCAAAGCCTGGATGATAGCCGAAGCCGAAACGGAGCGTGCCTTTGCCCGTGTTGCTTACGGCGATATGATGGCTGATGCGGCGGCCTTCCAGCGTATAGGTGCTGCGCAGGGCAAAATCATACGGGAAGATAGCGCGGGTTTCGTCGCTGGAAGCCAGCTCGAACGTCAGCTCGTTCGGCGTCTGGCTCAGGAGCTTATGCTCAAAGTCGCGGGCAAAACCATGCTGTTTGCCTTCATAAATCCTGCCGTCCTCGGCGAGAAAGTGACCGCCGGTCAGTTTACCTGCATAGGGGAACAAAATCGGCGCATGGCGGTTCCAGACCGTCGGGTCTGCGCACCAGATCATTTCCTTACCCGTTGCGATGTCGATAGCGCTGACCATTTCCGCGCCGAAGGAATCGACCGTCAGGCGGATAAATTCGTTTTCAATCGTATAACGCATAAGTACCTCCTTGGGGAGTTTTGGGGCGGCTGCCCCAAACCCCGCCTGAGGGATAGTATCCCTCAGGCGTCCTTCTTCGCTTCGCGTCGGTATGAACAGGCTTGAGCATACGACGCGCATGCGCGTCGTTCGCTAAAGAGTTTTTAAACTGCCGCGAAGCGAAACGGGAAATCCAAGAACATCAGGTTCTTGGCAGGGTTTGGGACGGAGTCCCAATCGTTCTTTTATCGTTTTTTCTTACAGCAGCGTGATTCCCGCGTCTTCAAAGACCTTGCGGGTGTGTTCGTCCCAGATGGAGGACTGAACTTCGCCGATGTGCGCCTTGCCCAGCAGCAGCATGCACAGGCGGGACTGCCCGATGCCGCCGCCCATCGTCAGCGGGAGCTGACCTTCCAGCAGCATCTTGTGGAACGGCAGGTTCCGGCGGTTGTCGCAGCCCGCGAGCGTCAGCTGGCGGTCGAGCGATTCCGGACTGACGCGGATGCCCATGGAAGAGATCTCCAGCGCGCTGTCGAGGATCGGGTTGTAGAAGAGGATATCGCCGTTCATGTCCCAATCGTCGTAGTCCGGCGCGCGTCCGTCGTGCGGCTTGCCGGAGCGCAGCTTGCCGCCGATGCCCTGAACGAAAATGGTGCCATGCTTCTTGGCGAACGCGTTTTCCCTCTGCTTGGGCGTCAGGTCGGGATAGAGGTCTTCCAGCTCCTGCGCGGTGATGAAGGTCACATGGCGGTTGAGCAGCGGCGTATCGCCGAGCTGGGGATACTTGCCGCGCACGGTCAGCTGCGTATCGCAGATGCAGGAGACGATACCGGTTACAGCCTGATGGAGCGTGAACAGGGTTCGCGCTTCCGGCGTGATGACTTTCTCCCAGTCCCACTGATCGACGTACACGGAATGCAGGTTATCCAGCTCTTCATCGCGGCGGATCGCGTTCATATCCGTGTAGATGCCCTTTCCGGGATGGATGTCATAGCGATAGAGCGCCATGCGCTTCCATTTGGCGAGGGAATGGACGACCTGCGCCTGCGCGTTGGCGCAGGGGATATCGAAGCCGACGGGGCGCTCGACGCCGTTGAGGTCGTCGTTCAGACCGGAGGACGGCTCGACAAACAGCGGCGCGGACACGCGGCGCAGATTCAGTTCGCGGGAGAGCGCGTCCTGAAACGCGCGCTTGATGAGGCTGATGGCGCTCTGCGTCTCATACAGGGAAAGATGCGGCGCATAGCCCGCGGGGATAAATGATTGACCCATGGGAGATCCCTCTTTTCGTTGAAATAT
>CAKTXP010000262.1 GCA_934631055.1 uncultured Clostridia bacterium
ACTTCGACCTTCGTCCAGTCAGTCGTCTTTTCCAGCACCTTGACCGTCGTGCCGACCGGAACCGTGCCGATGACGGACGCGGACAGGCTCGCGCGGCTGCGGAAGTTGACGTAGCTGCCGCCGTTGACATTGAAAACGCGTGCGCTGCCGCTGGTCAGCTCGCCGGTGACCTTCAGGTATTTCGCCATCATGTAGCCGGTCTTGCCGTCTACGCTGACCTTGTACCAGTCGCCCTGGCGGGCAAGCAGGGTCACGGTCTTGCCGTTGCGATAGTAGCCCAGCGCTTCGCTGCTGACGGACGCTTCCTTGCGCAGGAAGAGGATCTGCGTGTCGCGCGGATTATTGACCACCGCGGAACCGACGGACGGCGTGACCGTGCTGCTGCCGCTGCTCGGCTTGGACACGGAGAGCCACTGGGTCTGCATGTAGCCGGTCTTGCCGTCTACGCTGACCTTGCTCCATTCGCCGTCGGAAGAGAGAACGGTCACCTTCGTGCCGCGCGGATAGGAACCCATGACGTCGCCGTTCGGCGTCGCGCGCAGGTTCAGCCCGCGGGAATTCGTCTTGACGTAAGCGTTGTAGTTCGTTTCGCCCTCCGCACCGAGGTGCTTGGCGTACATGTAGCCGCTCTGACCGCCGACATCGACGCTCGCCCAGCCGCCGTTGATGCCCTTGACAAGCACCTTTGTACCCCAGCCGTATTTGCCCAGAATGGCGGAATCCGTGCTTTCTGCGGCACGGAGATTCAGCGTGCCGCAGGTGATGACGCGAGTCTCATTTTCAGCGAGGGAAGCGAAAGGCATCGCCATCGCCATGCACAGCATCGCGGCGCAAGCCGCTTTCTTTTTGTTATTCAGCATAGTAGGAAGTCCTCCTTTGTCATTGAGAAGGCGTCCAAGCGGCCGCTCTTGACCGTCTTCTGCGTACATGACGAACGGAGATTTTCTTTTATTGCATCATAACCGTTTCCATCTTCTGGAAAAAGGAAAGCTAAACGGACGATGAAAATAAAAAATCAAAGAATAACAAGAAAAAATCCGCCCATTGAGAGGCGGAAAGAGGGAATTGGAAGGTTTTGGAAGGCTGGGGTTACGATTAAGCTTTTCGATATTCCCAGCTATCGCGAAAGCGACAGCGTAGTCAGGATGCAGGGAACAAGGTTCTCTGCCGGGAGTTTGAGGGCAGAGCCTTCCAGGTCAAAACACCCGCCCGGAGTCAGCAGCGCCAGCGTCGAGGCCGCTTCGTCAAACATGCCGCAGCTGATGACGCTGTAATCTCGGCGGGATAGACGGGCGTTGATAGGCGTTCATCCATTCTTCGACTTTAAAAGGGCTGATGTGCATGGCGATGTATAAAATCTGGCGCGCATTCGATGACCAGCGGCTTGCCTGTCAAAGGATGCAGGAGCGATAAACGGACCGCGCTGAGCTGATGATACGGAATGTGCAGCGCTTGAGAAAGCGCTGCAGAGGCTTCGGTAAAATACCGCGTATCGCCCAGAAGCGGACAGCCGACATACGCCATATGCACGCGCAACTGATGGGTTCGTCCGGTGAGCGGCGAAAGCCGAACCAGCGAAAAGCCCTGAAACACCTTTTCCACGGCATACTGCGAAACAGCGTGCTGTCCATCGGGCAGAACAGCGCGGGTGAAGCTGTCCGGCTCAATTCGGGCGATGGGCGCGTCGATGACGCCTGCTTGCGGCTCAGGCACGCCGCAGACGAGCGCGAGATAGGTTTTGTGAAAGGTTCCTTCCTGCATCTGCCGCTGGATATGCGCCTGCGCAAAGGGCAGTTTAGCGAAGAGGACGACGCCGGTCGTTTCCGCGTCGAGCCGATGGACGGGGTGCGCGGGTGCGCCGAGATGATGCTGAACGCGCCCTTCCAAGGTGTCGCTGCTGCGCGGCGCCGAGGGGGAAGGGTGGCATTGCAGCAGCGCAGGCTTTTGAACGGCAATCAGCGCTTCATCTTCATAAAGCGTATGAACGGGAGGCGCGGAAGACGGGATTTCCGGCATCTCATATTCGGCAAGCGGAATCCGAATGGTTTTCCCTGCGCCGACCCGCTGATTGGGAAAGAACGGCGAACCGTCTACGGTGATGCCGATGCGTTTAGC
>CAKTXP010000263.1 GCA_934631055.1 uncultured Clostridia bacterium
CCTGCTGGTGAAGAAAGGAGAACTTCCATGTCTGAAGATCGTGGAGCACGCCGTCCGCGCGGCCGTAAGCCGCGCCGTAAGGTTTGTGCGTTCTGTGTCGATAAGATCGAGTACATCGACTACAAGGAGTTCCGTGATGTGAACTCCCGTATGCGCCGTAACATCAACGAGCGCGGCAAGATCATGCCCCGCCGTATGAGCGGCAACTGCGCCAAGCATCAGCGTCAGCTGTCTGAGGCCATCAAGCGCGCCCGTGCCATCGCGCTGCTGCCCTACACCGCTGAGTAAGAGCAAAGCGAATCAGGCGTCTTCCCGAAAGGGGAGACGCTTTTTTATTTACTTTTCTTACTTCTTCATGTAAAATAGAAAAAGCCGATCAAATCGGCTAACAGGACTTCTAATCGTCAGCGTGTTTCCAAAAACACAAGCGGCGATAAAGAAAAAGGCGAGACGATGATTGCAGTCATCTTCTCGCAGATCCGCAAGGGCTAACCACTACTAAAAACCCCTCCGTCGTGCTTTTATTCTATCATAATGATTTTGTGAAGTCAACGGCTGTCCTTCAAAGAAAATGGCAGTTTTTTATTTTCAAAGGAAACGCACGGATATACGCTCTTCCCTGAGAGCGCACCCGCGCGTTTTTTTATTCAGTTAGATCAATCCCTGCACGATGATGACAATAATCAATATCGGCAAAACAAACGCAAACAGGAATTTGAACGCGCGCGGCAGGCGGATACCCCTGCCCGCGTTCGCCTCTTCCAGATAGTTGTCAAATCCCCAGCCCCACCGCGTCACGCAGAAAAGCAGGTAGACCAGACTGCCGATCGGAAGCAGCAGGTTCGACACGAGGAAATCCTCGCCATCCAAAATCGTGCTGCCCGCGCCCAGCGGCATAACGCTGCTCCACAGGTTGAAGCCCAGCACACAGGGGATGCTCGCCACGAAGATGAACACCGCGCCCACCACGCACGCGCGGCGTCTGCTCATCTTGAAAAGCTCCATCATGCTGGCGAGGATGTTCTCAAACACCGCAACGACCGTCGTAAAGCTGGCAAACGTCATAAACAGGAAGAACAGCGTTCCCCAGATGCGTCCGCCCGCCATGCCGGTAAAGACGTTCGGCAGGGTTATGAAGATCAAGCTCGGTCCTGCGTCCGGCGAAATGCCGTAGGAGAAGCACGCCGGAAAAATAATAAGCCCTGCGCTGATTGCGACGAACGTATCCAGCGCGCAGATGCGGACAGCTTCGCTGGTCAGCGTATTTTCGCGGCTCATGTAGCTGCCGAATATCTCCATCGCGCCGATGCCCAAGCTGAGCGTGAAGAACGCCTGATTCATTGCCGCGCCGATGACGCTTCCGATGCCCTGTTCCATCGCGCGGCTCCAGTCCGGCAGGAGGAAGAAGGACAGCCCCTCCTTTGCGCCCGACAGCATAAAGCTGTGGACGACAAGCACGGCAATCAGCACCAGCAGCGCGCACATCATGACCTTGGTCACGCGCTCGACGCCGTTTTGCAGACCGAAGCTGCAAATGACGAAGCCCAGTACGACGGTAATTGCCATATACAGCCCCATTTCGCTGGGATTGGCAAGCATAGTCGAGAACACGCCCGCAACCGCGCCGCCGGTCAGCCCCTCGAACGTTCCGGTCAGGAACTTGACGAAGTAGCTGAGCATCCAGCCGCTGACGGTCGTGTAATACATCATCAGCACACAGCATCCCAGCAGGCAGAAATAGCCGTGGGCATGCCAATAGGCGCCTTTCTTTTCCAGCGCCCGATAGGCGTGCGTCGCCGTACCATGACCCGCGCGCCCGACCGCCAGCTCCATCGTCAAAACCGGCACGCCGAGCAGCAGCAGGAACAGCAGATAAAACAGCACGAACACGCCGCCGCCGCTCTGACCCGCGACTGTCGGGAAGCGCCAGACATTTCCGATGCCGATTGCGCAGCCCGCGCTGACGAGAATAAAGCCCAGACGGGAAGCAAAGTTCTCCCGTTTGGGCGTCTGCTTTTGGCTCACAGAAAAACCTTCTCTCTTTCGTTTTTGAGGGCGAGGG
>CAKTXP010000264.1 GCA_934631055.1 uncultured Clostridia bacterium
AAGCGTTTTGCTGCTGTGTCCGTTGCGGCTGTTGTCGGTATCTTTGTTTCGATAGTCGTACCGCCCGTAGCCCAACTTGTCATCCAGCTCTGCCTCAAGACCGTTCTCCATGAACTCCGCGATAGTCTCCTTAAACAGATCCTGAATGTCATCCATGCTGCTGATGTTGCTGCTTAGCAGCAGCTCTCGTATTTTTGCTCTGCGCTCGTTTTCTTCCGCGCTTCGTTTTCTTCTTGTCATCTGTTTTCCCGCCTGTTTGATGTCTCTATTTTACACCTTGCTTTGGAGGTTTACACAGAATTTGGGACGGTCTCAGGATTTTTCAGGATAACTCAGCAAGACAACCGCGTCTTTATAGACATCGGATAAAAAACTCCCGAGCCGTAATGCGTTTAAGGTCTTGCAAATTTCTTCTGACTGCTTTACACTGTAAGCATGAGACATCTCCTTTCGTGGTGGTGGTCGAATGGGTATTTTGATCAACTTCATTGTACCATTCACCACGTTGGGATGTCTCTATTTATTTGTGCATTTTTTCAAATTTGCGCATTTTTTATAGTACTATGGATAAGTATCGCATGTTTAGAGGAAATTGTCAGGACACGGGATTATCGAGCGGTTACTGTTCCCTGCACCCTTTCTTCACTTCGCGGCAGTTTTAATCCGCTTAGACGGACGACGCGCATGCGCGTCGTCCACTAAAAACGATTTAAGCCCCGCGAAACGAATCGGGAAATCCAGAAACCTCAGGTTCTCAGCGGCGATTGGTTCAGAGCCCCAAACGTTTCTAAACGTCAGCACGGCGTAACCCAATCCTTCCGCCTTACTTCTTCGCCAAATCTCCCAGTATCTCCGCTTCCGCGAACAGCGCCGTCGCGCCGCCGGTATGCCAGAATACGGCTGTCTCCCCCTGACGGATCTTTCCCGTGCGGATATGGTCAAGCAGACCCGCAAGCGCCTTTCCCGTGTAAACCGGATCGGTCAGCAGTCCCTCCGTCCGCGCAAGCAGGCGGATCGCCTCGTTCGCCATTTCGTTCGGCTGCTCATAGCCCGGCTCAAAATAGCCGCGATCCACGGTAAAATCGTCTGCCGATGTACGCACATCGCTCCCCAGCCACGCCAGAGATGCATTCGCCAGCTCCGCGCATCGCCCTTCATAGCCTTCGTCTTTGCGGCTGACGGCAACGCCCACAACCTCCGCACCACCGCCCATCGCTTTATTCCCCGCAACCAGACCGGCAAGCGTTCCGCCTGTTCCTGTCGCCGCATAGATGTGCGTCGGCTCGATGCCCATCGCTTCGCACTGATGCGTCAATTCCAGATAGCCGCCAATAAATGCCGCCGAACCGACTGGACTCGCACCGCCCATCGGCACGTCATAGCAGCGATGCCCCTGCGCTTCCAGCCGCGCGGCGTGTTCCAAGCCGAGCTGATGACATCTCTCTTCGGTCTGGGCTTCCGTTTCTCCCGGCAAGCCGGGAATGACGTTCACCTGCGCGCCCAAAATGCGGTCGAGCAGCATGTTCGAGCGCACGTCCTTTTCATCCGGCTGAACGTAAGCATTCAGATACAAAATCGGTTCCATCCCCACGCGGCGGCAGGCGGTCACAGTCTGCATCGCGTGGTTGGACTGCGTAGCGCCGTACGTAAAGACCGTATCGCAGCCCTTTTCCTGCGCGTCGCCGAGCAGATATTCCAGCTTGCGTATCTTGTTTCCACCAAACAGGCTCATGCCGGAAAAATCATCCCGCTTGATATACAGCTGCACGCCGAGCCGCTCGCTCAGCCTTTCGAGCTTATACAGCGGCGTCGGGAAGAAGCCCAGCTTGGCACGCGGCTTTTTTTCAAGCAGCGCATGGAGTTGTTCCGCCTTGTTCATCTTGTTTTCTCTCCTTCTTATCGAAAATATAAGGTTTCATGTGGAAGAAGTGTCCTCCGCCGGCGACGGAATCACATCATCAAGAGCCAAACGCCTGCCGCTATGCTGATCACCGCTGCAAGCGGCGCACTGATTGCAAACATGCGATGTCTGGTTTTATGATGGAACACGCGCATGCC
>CAKTXP010000265.1 GCA_934631055.1 uncultured Clostridia bacterium
GACATGAGCAACGCCGGTCCGTATGACCAGGGCTGCAACGAGCAGATCCAGAACGCGTTCCGCGACTACTTCGATGGCACCGTCGATATGGATACCGCGAAGAAGAACTTTGAAACCGCGATCATGGAACTCTATCCGGAACTGACCGAGGTCGTCTGGCCGGAATAATCCTCTAACCCATACAGCAATGGGGCGGGCGCTCTGCCCGTCCCATTTTCTTATCAAAGAAAGGTGATTTTGCATGCAAGCGCCCGCAAAAGGAACAAAGCGCCGCTCGATCAGCTACGCGAAATGGGGCTATATCTTCATCGCGCCGTTCTTCATCGCCTTTGCGATCTTTCAGCTGATTCCGCTCGCTTCGACCATCTATTACAGCTTTTTTGAGTATTATCGCAGCGGTCTGAAGGTCATCGGTCCCAACTTTACGGGCCTTAGCAACTATATCAAACTGCTCAGTCTGGATCTGCCCAAGTATCTGGGCAACACGATGCTGCTGTGGATCATCGGCTTCGTGCCGCAGATCGTCATCTCGCTGCTGCTGGCGGTCTGGTTTACGGATAACCGTCTGCGCATCCGTTTCCAGCCATTCTTCAAGACCGTCATCTACATGCCCAACCTCATCATGGCGTCGGCTTTCGCCATGCTCTTCTTCGCCCTCTTCTCGGATAATGGTCCGGTCAACGCCGCGCTGATGTCCGCCGGGCTGATCTCCGAGCCGTTCCGCTTCCTTTCTAGCGTTGCCGGTACGCGCGGGCTGGTCGGCTTGATGAACTTCCTGATGTGGTTCGGCAATACGACCATCCTGCTGATGGCTGCCGTCATGGGCATCGACCTGAGCCTGTTTGAAGCGGCGGAGATCGACGGCTGTACGCCGAGCCAGACCTTCTGGAAAATCACCATGCCGCTCATCCGTCCCATCCTCATCTACGTCCTCATCACCTCGCTGATCGGCGGTCTGCAGATGTTCGACGTGCCGCAGATCCTGACCAACGGCAAGGGCAATCCGGATCGCTGCGCTACGACCATGATTATGTATTTAAATAACCACATGTACAGCAAGAACTACGGCATGGCGGGCGCGGTCTCTGTGATCCTGTTCCTCATCTGCGCAGTCCTGTGCGTCGTGATCTACCGCTCGACCAATGAGAGCGAAGGGAGGAAAAAGAAATGACTACGCAAGCCGTCAAAGATAAGGGCGCTGAACACAGCAGGCATGAGCTGCTGGCGCGCCGCATCGTGAGCTATATCGTGCTGACGATTCTCTGCTTCCTCTGTCTGTTCTTCTTCTATGTCCTTATTATCAACGCTACGCGCAACCATTACCAGATTCAGCGCGGCTTCTCTTTCCTCCCCGGCAAGTCCTTCCTGACGAACCTGAATAACGTTCTGGCGGACGCCAATATCCCGATCCTTTCGGGTATCCGAAACAGCCTGACTGTTTCCGCTCTCTCCGCGGCGCTCTCCATCTATTTCTCCGCGCTGACCGCTTATGGCGTACACGCCTATGATTTCAAGTTCAAGAAAGTCGCGTCCGCATTCATCATCCTCATCATGACCATGCCGACGCAGGTCTCCGCGCTGGGCTTCCTCCGTTTGATGACGAATATGAAGCTCAACGACTCGCTGATTCCGCTGTTCCTGCCAAGCATCGCCGCGCCGACGGTCTATTATTTCATGATCTCCTACATGAAGAGCAACCTTCCGATGGAGATCATCGAAGCGGCGCGCATCGACGGTTCCGGCGAGTATCATACGTTCAACCACATCGTGCTTCCGATCTTGAAGCCGGCGCTTGCCGTTCAGGCGATCTTCACCTTCGTAGCGTCGTGGAATAACTACTTCGTTCCGGCGCTGATTCTGACCAGCAACAAGAAAAAGACCCTCCCGATCTTGATCGCGCAGCTTCGCAGCGCGGACTTCCTCAAGTTCGATATGGGTCAGGTGTATATGCTTATCGCAATCGCCATCATGCCGGTCATCGTCGTCTATCTCTTCCTGAGCAAGTTCATCGTCGCAGGCGTTGCCCTCGGCGGCGTGAAGGGATAAAACCG
>CAKTXP010000266.1 GCA_934631055.1 uncultured Clostridia bacterium
AATGGTCGCGGCGAGCAGAATGGAAGGGAAGATGCCCAGCAGCCCGATCACCAGAATCGCCAGACCGAGAACAATCCAGACATAGCTTGCGAAGCGATGGGTATGATACCAGTTATCCTCATCATCGAGCGTCCACGGAAGCTTGATGCCGACGGTATAGCTCTGGCGGCATTTGGGCAGATAATTGCCGATGACGACGAACAGGATGCCGGTAAGGAAGGTTCCGGCGCGGGAAACGTTGATGGCATAGCCCAGCGCGTAGGAATAGACCATGGCACTGGCAAACAGGCTGACAACCGGACAGATCCAGAGGACGATATTCATCAGCTTTTCGGAAATGTTCTGCTTTTTGGGGTCTGCGCGCGTGACAACGGCAGAGAAAAGATGGCAGGCGAGGATAAAAAGCGGCAGACCGACGACGGCGAACAGGCGCCCGGAATAACCGTTGGGCGTGCCGCTGGAATCGAAGTGCGTGGGAACTTCCTCCGGAAGCTTATTCCAAAGAGCCAAGCCGAAGAGCATCGGCAGAAGGATGACGATAGAGGTCAGAACAAGGGTGCGCTTATTGATGGCTTTCATGGTTTTCTCCTTTCAGCTGGGACAGCCAGAGCATGACTTCCTCAACAACGGACGTATTCAGCGCATAATAGATGAAGTTTTTCTCGCGGGTTTCAAAAATCAGATCGGCTTTTTTGAGGATGCTCAGATGATATGAGATGGTTGCGCCGGTCATATCGAAATGCCCGGCGATTTCGCCCGCGCTCATGCGGCCGCTGCGCAGAAGCATCAGGATTTCGCGCCGCACGGGATCGGACAGCGCCTTAAAGGTTTCGGCAAAGCTCATGGGAAGCCTCCTTTCGTTGAACTCAGGGTATTTAGAAATAGCTCTAAATACCTTGTGAGCGCATTGTAGCAGAAGCAAACGGTCATGTCAAGAGGTATTTAGAAAAATATCTAAACACTTGACGGGCGGCAACATGGAGGGGCGGTTTGGAATGAAACCGGGCTTGTTTTTGTGCAGTTTTGAGAATTTGCGGCAAATGGACGGCGGACGGACGAAAGGTGTGGTATACTGAATAAATTCGAATGCAGACAAAACAACAAAGGAGAAAAACCATGCAATCCAAAACCAATTCCATGCTTTCCCGCCCGCTGGTGGTCATGCTGCTGGCGAGCCTGTGCTGTCTGCTGTGGGGAAGCGCAATCCCGTTCATCAATCTGGGCTATCGGTACTTTGCAATCGACGGAAGCGATACGGCGACACAGATCCTCTTTGGCGGATGCCGCTTTTTTCTGGCGGGCATCCTGACCATCCTGTTTGAGAGTGTCGCGCAGAAGCGGATTGCCCTGCCCAAAAAGACGAGCTGGGGCAACGTCGTCAAGCTGTCTTTGGCGCAGACGATCATTCAGTATGTGTTTTTCTATATCGGCGTGGCGCATACGGCGAGCGCAAAGGGCGCCATCATTCAGGGGCTTCAGGCGTTTATGTCCATCCTCATCGCGTGCTTTGTTTTCCGGTCGGAAAAGATGAACGCGCTCAAGTGGATCGGCGGATTCATCGGCGTAGCGGGCGTCGTTGTCGTCAACTGGACGAAGGATGGGTTCGGCGGCGGAATGCGCTTTATCGGCGAGGGATTCGTCATCATCTCGATGCTCGCGTCTGCGTGCAGCACGGGACTGATTAAGAAATTCGGCGCGCACGACAGTCCGGTCGTCATGAGCGGCTGGCAGTTTACGCTTGGCGGCGCGGTGATGATGCTCGGCGGTTTTCTCGCTGGCGGTCGTCTGCATGCTTCCAGTCCGCTTGCGCATGCGGTGCTGCTTTATCTGGCGTTGGTCTCGGCGGTCGCCTATTCCATCTGGGCGGTGCTGCTGCGCGTCAATCCGGTCTCGCGCGTGGCGGTCTATACGTTCCTTCAGCCCATTTTCGGCGTGCTTCTTTCGCTGACGCTGGTGGACAGGGGGAGTGAAGCGCCGCTGCTGCGCTATGCCGTGGCGCTGGTGCTGATCTGCGTGAGCATCGCGGTCGTCAACCGGGGACAGCG
>CAKTXP010000267.1 GCA_934631055.1 uncultured Clostridia bacterium
GGATTCGATGTAGTTATCCTCGTAGGTGATGTACGGATGCTCCATGTCGGCCCAGTAGCCGACGCGCTCGCTCATCTCTTCCCACTCGGTCTTGTACTTCCAGACGGACTTTTTGCATTCCTTGATGAACGGTTCGATGCCGTATTTCTCAATCTGCGGCTTGCCGTCCAGACCCAGCATCTTCTCGACTTCCAGCTCGACCGGCAGACCATGGGTATCCCAGCCCGCCTTGCGCAGCACGTCGTAACCCTTCATCGTGCGATAGCGCGGGATGATATCCTTGATCGCACGCGTTTCCACGTGTCCGATATGCGGCTTGCCGTTCGCGGTGGGCGGTCCGTCAAAGAACGTGAACGCCGGCGCACCCTCGCGGAGCTTCACCGTCTTTTTGAAAATATCCTCGTCGCGCCAGAATTTGATGACCTCTTCCTCGCGCTGGGCGAAGTTCATGTCGGTCGAAACCTTCTGATACATATGCTTCCTCCTGTGACAAAAATAAAAAGCGGTCTCATCCACATGGGACGAGACCGCTCGCGTTACCACCCAAATTGACGCCAAAAGCGTCCGCTCAAAGCCGATGACGGAGCGACCCGTCCGCCCCTACTGCTTTCAGGGCGACCGCTGATACAGGTGATCCCGCACGCCCCGTCCGTCCGGAATTGCACCAAACATCCGGCTCTCTTGGCGGCAAAAGGCATGCGCGTCCCGCGTCATCGCGTTTCATATCAAGCATATAATACCCGCTTTCGCTTGATTTGTAAAGAGGAAATTTCAAAAGAATCTCCGAATGCGCGTTTCGCCCGGCGCATCTGAAAGCTCAAGACGGGGTCAGCGCGTCAAAATCAGCCTCACAGCCCGAACGTATAGACCTTTTCGTAATCCATGTTCATGGCGATCTCGACGCCGGCATCCTGCTGGTTATAGACGCAGGACCACTGCGTGCTGCTCTTCTTCCCCTCGCTGACGGGCTGGCTGACGGCTTTCAGAAGCTCCATCGCCTGCTCTTCGTTTGCAAAAACGCCGCCGTTCGCGTCGAGCGTTTCGCGGAGAATGGCGTACCGATCCTCGCCGCTGCCAAAGTCATATTCACCCGGCGTGAGCAGGAAATTCGTCGCCGCATCGCCCTGCACGACGCTCATTTCGTCGTCAATATACTCGACGATGACGCTGCCGCCCTTCGCATCGGCAATATGGAAATGATAGCAGCTTCCCGCGGAGGCATGCATATCGTATTGGGACAGCAGCTCAATGGCTTCCTCAACCGTCGCCGCACGGTCAAGCAGCAGGCGGATCGCCGACGTCGTGGTGATATCGACTTTATCGGTCTGCTGGTTGGTCGGGGTCGTCTTGATTTGCAGCACGCCGACCGCCAGCCCCTTTTCGTTCACGCCGTCCAGCGGCGCATACGGCGCGGCAAGCGTCATGATGCTCTTTGCCAGAGAGATCGGAAGGCTTTCGCTGCTGTATCCGATGTACGCCAGATTGACCATCGAAATGGAAGCGTAGCCGTCCTTCGGGCGCGTCGTCACAAACAGCGCCGGGGAATCATACATATCAAAATTGCGTCCAAAGATCGGCGTGCCGTCTGCCATCTGCGCCGCAAACGTCGAGCAGCCCAGATTCGGCAGATCAAAATTCAGGGGAATGCCTTTGAGCATCTGCCTGACGATAAAATCAACCAGTTCGGCATCCGTAGACGCACCGGTTTTCAGGAATTCATCCAGCGCATAATCCGCCTTGTATTCCATGGTAAACAGATTGACGTCGTCCTCCACGCGGGAAAGGGTCTTGAGCGTGGAAAGTTCTCCGCCCCAAAGCGCAAAAACCGCAATCGCCAGCACGGCAATCAGTGCGCAAAGCACCATGAGAATTCGCTTAATCACGCGGGAAGCGCCCCGTTTCTGAGCGGTCTGATTCTGAGCCATACCTGTATTCTCCTTTTGCAATCGTCAAATTAGTTAAATTAGTGAACTTTATGTGCTTGAGAAAACCGGGACAAGTCGTCCCGGCTCAGCTTGTTGACATAAGCAAACTTG
>CAKTXP010000268.1 GCA_934631055.1 uncultured Clostridia bacterium
AAAGAAGACCTGCACAGCAGCTTGATTATTTCGTTGCGTCCGCCATATAGCCGACGTTGCGGATGGTCTTGATGAGCGCGCCGCCGTCACCGAGCTTCTGCCTGAGCGTCCGCACATGCACGTCGATGGTGCGGCTCTCGCCCTCAAAGTTCGAATCCCAAACGCGCTCCATGATGACATCGCGGGAGATGACGATACCGTGGTTCTTCATCAGCAGCTTAAGCAGCTCAAATTCCTTATAGGTCAATTCGACCGGCTTGCCGTCTACATAGACCATGCGCTTCTCGCCGTCGAGCGTCACGTTGCCGCAGGTCAGCAGGCTTTCCTCCGTACCGCCGGAACGGCGCAGCAGCGCCTTGACGCGCGCGATCATCTCCATGACGCCGAACGGTTTGGCGATATAATCATCCGCGCCGCCGTCCAGCCCCTTAACCTTGTCGATCTCGCTCGCCTTCGCCGTCACCAGAATGACGGGTATCTTCTGCGTATCCGCGCGGGAACGCAGACGCTTGAGGATGGAGAGCCCATCCTCGTCGGGCAGCATGATATCCAGCAGAATAAGCTCCGGCAGCTTTTCGCCCAGCGCTTTGTAAAATTCCTTCGCCGTTTCAAAGCCCGCCGCCTGATAGCCGCTGTTCTTGAGCGCAAACAGCTCGATCTCCTGAATGTTGCGGTCGTCTTCCACGATGTAGATCATGTTTTACTCCTCCGCCTTGGCAGTCCTGACGACGTCCGGCAGACGATAGCGCTTTTCGTACGCCATTTCTTCGCGATCGAATTCCGCATGTTCCTGATGCTTGACGTTTTGCAGGTATTCGTGCGCGTCGTACTCGTCCTTGGGAACCTGGATCTGATAGACCGCGATGTTGGAACAATGGTCGGATACGCGTTCCAGATTGGTGGAGATATCCGTCAGCACGAAGCCCAGCTCGATGGTGCATTGTCCATTGGTCAGCCGCTCGATATGGCGGGATTTCATGTTGACGTTGATGTCGTCGATGCACGCCTCCAGCGGTTCCACGGTCTTTGCTAATTCTACATCATCTTGCAGGAAGCTGTCAAACGAACGATTGATGATATCGCGGACAGCCTGCGCGAAAACATGCAGCTCGCCCGCCGCCGCCGGGGAGAAATTCATCTTCTTTTCGTTCATTTCCTTCACGGAATCGAGCAGGTTGACCGCGTGGTCGCTGATGCGCTCGAAATCGCTGATGCTGTGCAGCAGCAGGGACAGCGTGTGTCCGTCCTTCTGAGAGAGCTTAGCGCGGGAAAGCTTGACCATGTATGTGCCGAGCTTATCCTCGTAGTGGTCGATCTTCGTCTCCAGCGCTTCGATGCGTTCCGCCTTCTCCAGCGTGTATTCGCCGCCGTCCACCAGCGCAAGAGCGTCAAAGATAGCTTCGCGCGTGAGCTGCGCCATGCGGTCCGTGACCACCTTGCACTGCTCGACGGCAAACGCCGTGTTGGAGAGGAAACGCTCGTCGAGAAGCTGGAAATCGTCGATGCGCTCGACCGTATCGTTGTCTCGGATGGTGAACGTCGCCAGCTTCTCAAGCGTTCCGGAGAACGGCAGAAGGACAGCCGTCGCGATGATGTTGAACGTCGTATGGATGACGGCGATACCCGCCGCGTTCGCCGCGTCGTTCAGGAACGCGAACGGGAATACCGCGTTGATGGCGTAGAACACCGCCATGAACAGCACCGTTCCGATGATATTGAAATACAGATGGATGAGCGCGGCGCGCTTGGCGTTTTTGCTTGCGCCGACGCCGGCGAGCAGCGCCGTCACGCAGGTACCGATATTCTGACCCATGATGATAGGCAGAGCCGCGCTGTACTTGACCGCGCCCGTCGCGCAAAGCGCCTGCAAAATGCCGACCGACGCGGACGAAGACTGGATGATCGCCGTCAGCAGCATGCCAGCGATGACGCCGAGGATCGGGTTGGTGAACATCAGCAGGATGTTCGTGAACTCCGGCACGTTCGCCAGCGGCTTGACCGCGCCGCTCATCAT
>CAKTXP010000269.1 GCA_934631055.1 uncultured Clostridia bacterium
TCATCCGATAATCACCTTATCCGTCGGATACTGTACAGGCGCGGGCGGCTTTCTGCGCGTCAGCAGGATGATGAACGTCATGCTGCCCAGCCTGCCGGCGTACATCAGCAGGATGATGACGACGCGCGAGAACGTGTTCAAATCGCGCGTGATGCCCGCCGTCAAACCAACCGTGTCAATGGCGGAAAAGACCTCGATGAGTACCTGCTGAAGCGTGAATTCCGGCTGCGCGGCGCAGATGGCGAGTGTCGCCAGCATGCCCATCGTGAAATACACCACGACGATCGAGCAGGCGCGGCGAAGCAGATCATTCTCAATGCGCCTGCCGAAAATGTGTACATCCTCCTCGCCCTTGAGGATGGACGCCGCCGTCAGCAGCACGAGCAGGATGGTCGTCGTCTTCGCGCCGCCCGCCGTCGAGCCGGAGTTGCCGCCCGTCACCATCAGAATCAGCGTCATCAGCCCGCCTGCCGGACTGAGTTCTCCGGTCGGCACGGTGTCAAAACCTGCCGTTCTCGGCGTGACCGCGGAAAAAACGCTCGCCCAAATGCGCGTCCCCAGCGGCAGACCCGCCATCGACGCATCCTTTTCCACAAAAAAGAAGAATATGCTCGGCACGATCACCAGCACCGCCGCCAGCATCAAAGCCACGCGGGTATGCAGGCGCAGCTTTTTCCAATGCAGACGGTTTTTGAACAGGTCTTCCCAAACGAAGAAGCCCAGCCCGCCAAGCAGAATCAACACGATGACAACCCCGTTGACAAACGGGTCGCCGACGAAGGATTCCAGCGACGAAAACTCTCCCGATATTGGTCCCATCAGGTCAAAACCCGCGTTGCAGAATGCGGAAATCGAATGAAACACACCGTACCAGATGCCCTTCGCCCAACCGAACATCGGCACGAACCGGAAACTCAGCAGCACCGCGCCGCAGCCCTCGACGACCGCCGTTCCCCGCATCGCAAAGCGCACCAGCCGAACGATGCCGCCGACCTGAAACGACGCGACGCTCTCCTGAAGCAGCGTTCGTTGGCGCAGACCGATCCTCTTACCCAGCGCCATGGAAACCAGTGCCATCAGCGTCATTACGCCTAAGCCGCCGATCTGTATCGCCACAATCAGCACGACCTGCCCGAAGAGCGACCAATGCGTTCCGGTATCCACAAGCGCCTGACCCGTCACGCAGACCGCGCTCGTCGCCGTGAACAGCGAGGTCAGCAGCGGCGTAGACTGCCTGTCCTGCGCGGAGATGGGCAGCATGAGCAGCAGCGTCACCAGCAGGATGAGCAGCAGAAAGCCGACCGCGATTATCGCCGACGGGCTGAGCTGTATATCCTTCTTGATTTTTTTATCCATCCAAGCATCCTCCG
Source organism: uncultured Clostridia bacterium (assembly GCA_934631055.1). Taxonomy (GTDB): domain Bacteria; phylum Bacillota; class Clostridia; order Christensenellales; family Aristaeellaceae; genus Ventricola. Next base: position 1,371 of record CAKTXP010000269.1, read on the forward strand.
ATGCGTCAAGGGCGACTCTCCCTTGGGAGAACCGCCCTTGGTCAATGCTGTTATGATACAAGAATAAGCGTTTTTTGTCAATGGTGCGCTTCCAGCCGCTCTTTCCACATCTGCATCCAGCCGCGCGGGAAAACGTAGCTGACCGCCCACGCGATCAGTACGCCGATGGTCGTATCCAAAATGCGATAGAGCGCATAGCTGATGTAGGTATCCACCGGTGTGTTGAACAGCAGAATGCACAGCACAACGCCGCCGGGCTGCACGCCGCCGACCCAGAACATCTGGCAAAGCACGATTAAAATGACCGTACCGATGAACGTCAGCGGAACCAGCCAGAGCGTGTATTTTCCGGTCGGCTCGATGAACAAATACAGGCGGAAGAGAACCATGCCCAGCAGACCGCCGATCAGCGTACCGAACAAACGGTTGCCGCCGTTCTTGCGGGAATCCTCCATGTCCGAACCCATGCCGAAGATTGCGCCGATGCAGGCAAACGCCGGACTGCGGCCGACAAAGTAATAGATGAACGCGCAGAACGCCGCCGCAAGCGCGGTCTTGACGTTGCGCATGCCCACGCCGGGGATTTTGACGGATTTCAAAGACATGTTTTT
>CAKTXP010000270.1 GCA_934631055.1 uncultured Clostridia bacterium
CACCGTCAGGTATCGCTTCGCTCCCTGACTGCGTTTTGCCCTCTCCGTCCTTCTTCGTTGGACACCTCTCCCAAGGGAAGAGGCAAGGACTTCCGCTCAACTTTCTTTCTCCCGCTTTCTCTTGGTTTCCCCTCCGGGGAAACTGTCAGCCGCAGCCTGACTGAGAGTGCGGTACTTTTAATCCGCTTTCCTTAAAAAATTAAGCAGCAAACTCACGCCCAGCAGCACTGCCGCAACGCTTGCCCAGCAGAAGCCCATTTCATACAGCGGCAGTTTTCGGCACAATTCCGTTATAATACCCAGCGAAACCTTCGCCTTATCCATCGCATAAATCACGCTGACGCATCCGGTTCCCGCCACCGTCACCGGATAGACATACCGCATATTCTTCCACAGATTATGGCTCAATCCCAACAGAATCAGCACAATCGAAATCGGGTAGATTGCATTCAGCACCGGAATCGAAATACTCAGAATCGTATTCAGTCCCAGATTGCAAACCAAGAACGAGAAAACAACGATCACGCACACCCACTGGCTATAATTCAGCTTTTTAAACCGCGTAGAGAAATACTGAGAGATGGAGTTGATCAGTCCCACGCAGGTCGTCAGGCATGCCAGCGTAAAGATCGCCGCAAGCAGAATGGCGCCCGGTGCACCAAAGAGCTGATAGACGATATGCCTGAGCGTCCACGCGCCGTTCTCCTGAATCGGATAGACGCCGGAGCTGCACATGCCCATATACGTCAGCATCGCGTAAACAGCCGCCAGAATCGTTCCCGCCGCCAAGCCCGCCAGCACGGTATAATGAAGCTTATCCTTCTTTTCATTCAATCCAAACGTGCCGAGCGTCGTCGCAATGACCAATCCGAAGTTCAGCGCAGCGATGGTGTCCATCGTCTGATACCCCTCTGAAAATCCCTTGAGGAACGCTGCCCGCTGATAATCCACCTGCGGCTGCGCCACATCGACCTGCCCCCGAATGACAAAGTTCACGAACAGAAAGACGAGCAGGATGAGCAGGCTCGGCGTCAGAAAGCTTCCGATACGGTTGACCAGCTTGCCCGGATTCATACACAGCCACCACGCGATTAGAAAGAACGCCAGCGAATACGCCGCCATCCAGACCGTCGTGTTTGCCCCTTCCGGCAGATAGGGTGCGACCGCCATTTCAAACGGAACGGACGCCGCGCGCGGAATACCCAGTCCCGGCCCGATGGACGCATAAATGAGTACGGTAAAGACCAGCGCAAACCTTTTCCCGACCTGTCTCGCCAGGCAATCCAATCCGTTGAACCGTGCGACCACCACCACGCCCAGCACAGGCAGAATGACCGCCGTCGTCAAAAAGCCCAACATGGCAGGCAGCGTATTTTTTCCCGCGTTCTGTCCCAGAAAGGGTGGAAAGATGAGGTTGCCCGCGCCGAAGAACAGCGAGAACAGCATAAAGCTCACCAGAACCATTTTCTTTTTGCTCAATTTCATCCGTTTTTCTCCTGATTGCATCTTATTAAAAAGCATCACGTTACGCCCCAGCTTGTTGACATAAGCAAGCTGGGCTTGAATAGCAAAATCAAGAAATTCAGCTATTCTTTCTTTTGCGGAAAGGGCTATTCTCCCCCTTCGGGGGAGAATAGCTTTTTGTCTACAGTCTGAAGCCTTATGCCTTTCTGCCCTCTACGATCTTCTTCTGTACGCCGAACAGCGCCGCCATCAGTGCGCAGAGCGCAAATACAAAATACGGAAGCAGTTCATAGCCCGTCATTCCCGCCAACGCGCCGAATATTGACGGCAGGAACGTCGAGCCGACATAGGCGAACGCCATCTGCACACCGATAGCCGCCTGCGAGTTTTCCGCGCCATAGTTGACCGGCGTATCCTGAATGATGTTCGGATAAATCGGCGCACAGCCCAGTCCGCAGACGACCAGTCCCAGTCCGGAAAGCGTGCTTCCCGCCGGAATCATCATCA
>CAKTXP010000271.1 GCA_934631055.1 uncultured Clostridia bacterium
AATCTTTTCTGCTTTGAAAAATCATTTTTGAATAAGGAGCGTGAACCATGAGCAAACGGCGTCTGACCGCCCTGTTCCTTTCGCTGGCGGCGTGTATGTTCCCGCTGTCGGCGGCGCACGCCATGGATGGAAATACCATCGTCATCGGCTGTGATGGGGATTATAAACCCTATACTTATGTCGCCAGCGATGGTACGCCGAATGGCACGGATGTGGAATTGGCGCGCGAGGCTTTCGGGCGCATGGGCTATGACGTGCAGTTTGAAGCGATCGTCTGGGAGAATAAGGATGAGTATCTTTCCAGCGGCGAGATCGACTGCCTGTGGAGCTGCTATACCATGAGCGGGCGCGAGGATCGGTATACATGGGCTGGACCGTATATGTACAGCCGTCAGGTCGCCGTCGTCCGAGCGGACAGCGGCATTACCACCTTGTCTGAACTGACGGGCAGGCGCGCGGCGGTTCAGGCGTCCACGACGGCGGAGAGGACTTTGATCGAGCGCAAGAGCGGCAATGTTCCGGAAATGGGCGAGATCGACTGCTTTTCCAGCACGTCGGAGGTCTTTGCCGCGCTCCGTAAGGGTTATGTGGACGTGATTGCGGGGCATGAGAACGTGATGCGCAAGCTGGTGCGCAATGCGCCGGACGAGTATGTCGTGCTATCCGAGCCGCTGTATGTCAATGAGCTCGGCGTCGCTTTTGAAAAGAATACGCATGAAGAGATGGCGGCGGAGCTGACGGCTGTCCTCAAAGAGATGACCGCCGACGGAACCGCAAAGGCAATCGTTGAAAGCTATGGGTTGGATGCAGAATCCGCGCTGGGAGGAATAAATTGATGTTCCGCAGGAAAAAAGCGGGCGGGGAGAGAAAACACCGCGCATGGGCGAATTCGCTGCGCATCCTGTTCGTCATCGGCGGTCTGCTGGCGGTCGTGATCTTTCAGGCGTTGACCGCAATGAATACGAGGCAGGTCAAGCAGGAGCTGAGCGAAACGTTTGAGTTCATGAAACGCCAGCTCAACAAGTATGAGAACTATGTCGTCGGCGACAGGACGAAGAGCCTCGTCCGCCTGCTGGATAAGACGCAGGAGCTGGCGCGCGTACTCAGCGCTGAACCGGATTTTGGCGTGGACGGGCTTGAACAGTATGCCTACGATCAGCAGCTCGACGGTATCCTCGTCGTGGACAGCGGGCTGAATACCGTGATGCAGACCGAGGAGGATGGCGATATCCGCGCGAAGTGGAAGGATATCATCGAAAACGCCAACGTATCCAACATCATTGCGTATCCGACCAAGAACTATGCGACGCGCACGACGCTCAACGGCGTCGAGTATGATCTTGCCATCACGGCGAGAAAAGACGAGAGCGGGCTGGTCGTCGCTTACGCTGGGAGACGCAGCCTGACCGTGGACAGCGAGGAACTGACGCTTACCAACCTGTTCACGGGCTTCAACTTCAACATGGACGGCATCGTCGCCGTTACCGACGGCGTTCATGTACTCAGTACGAACTCGGAGATTCTGATGAACCTGACGGAGGGAGAAGCCATCAGCCTGTCTGATACGCCGTATCAGCATGGGAAAAACGGACTGGTGCGCATAAGCCGCAAGGGCAGGGTCTGGTACGGCAACGAAGCGGAATACAACGGCTATAAGCTCTATGCGTTCTTCCCGTCTGCCTCCATCTTTGCGACGCGGACAATCGTGCTGAGCGTGACGATGGCGGTGTTCTTCTTCATCTGGATGGGCTTTGTCGTCCTTCAGACGTCCTATGAGCAGAACCTGATGAAGCAGAGCCAGCGTCGACTGAATATCATCAACGCCATCGGCGTGGCGTATTCCTCGATGTATCTCGCGCATCTGAGCGAGGACAGGCTGGAGTGCATCCTCAACAAGCAGACCCAGCCTGACGG
>CAKTXP010000272.1 GCA_934631055.1 uncultured Clostridia bacterium
GAAAGCAAGTCAACGTTTTGAACAAATTTGACCCTTTTATTTAAAAATCCCGTTTAAACCGCTCCGTTTTGAAAATAGCGGGCTGAGCCCGCCTGCATTTCCGCCACAGTCCGTAAAAATTCAAAGTTCTACGCACGCGAGCAAGCTTTATGCAACAGACTGTAGACAAAAAGCTATTCTCCCCCCCGAAGGGGGGAGAATAGCCCTTTCCGCAAATGAAAGAATAGCTGAATTTCTTAATATTGCTATTCAAGCCAAGTTTGCTTATGTCAACAAGCTGAAGCGGGCTGAGCCCGCCTGCATTTCCGCCACAGTCCGTAAAGATTCAAAGCTCTACGCACGCGAGCAAGCTTTATGCAATTTCCTATAAAGCAAAAAAACCGCTCCCTGTTTGGAAAACGGCCTTTCTGACTATTCTATTTTTTCTCAGTTCAGCCCAAGATGATCTTCGATCCGCGAAACACGCTTGGCTAAATCGCTCTCCTCATCGCCGAGCGTCTTGATCGTCTTTTTAACATCCGTGCGCGCAAGCAGATAATCGCAGGAAACCTCCAGCGTATCCGCCAGCAGACACAGCGTCTCCAGGCTCGGCTGACGCAGTCCGCGCTCGTAAAGTCCGACGGTATTCAAACTCTTTCCAATCACATCCGCCAGGGCCTGCTGACTCATATGTTTGGCTGCACGGGCAGCCTTCAGCCGCTCACCAAACTTGACCATATATTTGCACCTCCAACAATATCTGCTCATGTCTGCGGACGGGCTTTCCGCTGTTTTCGGAAAGGGGCTTTCTTCGCGCCCGATCGTCGTTGATTCATGCAGCTTTTTTGTACTTACACCTAAGTCTTTGTACTTACCCATTAGTATACAATTCCCTGTCAAATCGTCTACTGACAAAAAGGATGTTTTTTTTCGCCGCATCACATGAATCATTCATTTTTCCTTATTATTGTCAAAAATTTTTATCCTTATAATCACTTACTTTTTTCTTCACCGCCTTCCGTAACCTGTCAGTATGCGCCAGACGCCGGAAAAAATCCTATCATAAAATATCACTTTGTATTTTTTCGGAACGAAAGCTGCCGTTCCTTCCCCCACCGCAAATCGAAATCCGCACAATGCGTGTGCGCGTCTTTTCAACATCGTTTTTGTCAGAGACAGGGGCGTATACACTAAAAAAAGAGCAGTTGATAAAGGCTCTTTCCCATGCGTCAAAAAATCTCCCTTACAGTTATCCCTGCTGTAAAGGAGATTCTGTTTATTCCAGATTTTCCACCGCGCAGACAGTCAGCACGCCGTCTTTGACCGTAAACCGGACATTTTTTCCGGCAAACGCCACGCCGTACACCCGCTCTGTGTCGCTCTGATAGGACGGACGCGGGTCATGGGCAAGCACGCCGCGCAGGGCTTGCCGGTGCTGTGGGTCAACGGCTTCCTCCAGCTCTGCCGGAAAGACGACTTCCAACGCATAGCGCTCATGCGCCGCGGCAAATCCGCCCGTTGCATCCGGATGGCAATCCGCATAAGGGAGATAGGGCTTGATGTCATAGATGGGCGTGCCGTCCATCAGGTCTGCGCCGCCGACGATCAAGACAGTTCCTTCCGGAGTATGCGGCTGAACGCGCACGAGGGACACGCTCGACAGCCCGATCGGGTTGGGGCGGAAGGGTGAGCGGGTCGCGAACACGCCCATCCTTGTATTCCCGCCGAGCCTCGGCGGGCGGACGGTTGGGGACCACGAATCCCGTTCGCACTCGGAAAAGCCCCAGATGAGCCAGAGATGGGAGAAGCCCTCGATCCCTCTCAGGGCGTCGTCGTTTCGATATTCCGGTTCAAAGACGATCTTTGCGCGGGTCTCCGGTACGACGCCGCTCTGCCGCGGGATACCGAATTTCTCCGGAAAGTCGCTATG
>CAKTXP010000273.1 GCA_934631055.1 uncultured Clostridia bacterium
CAGCTGATGCTCAGCGTAGACGACCGCAATGTTGACGAAAACCTCAAAATGAATGACTTTGTGGATATCGACATGAAAGACGGAAGAAAGTAAGCCAGACCAGCGGGGCTGTCAAGCTAACAACACCGATATTTCAAGAAAAAAACTAAGTATTTGTGCCCGAAGGTTTCCAAAGGGCGATGCGCCAAACGGGCGTTGTAAACGCTCGGAAAGCCCTTTGGTGGGGATATTTGTTTCTTGAAATGTTCGGGTTAATCTTGGCAGTCCCGTTGTTTCAGGCAGTCCGCCATGCAGGGGGAATCTGCCTCCTCGATGATTGAGCTGGACTCGTGAATAGAAGCAAGGAAAAGATATGAAAAACCTCAAACGTGTACTGCCGGTTTTAGGCATCGTCCTTTGGGCGCTGCTGCTTCTGCCCTTTTTGCTGGGCGCACCGGCGGCACATCCGGCGACGGACGATTTCACGTTCGCCGTCTACACCCATCCGACATGGGTACAGACCGGAAGCATCCTTCATGTGCTGAAGGATGCGCTCAGTTATGCTCTGCGGACATGGCGCGACTGGCAGGGAACGGTGACGGGCGTCATCATTATGACGCTGAACCCCGCTGTATTCTCAATCGACGGCTATGGCTGGCACGCCGTCATCCTGCTGGCGCTTTGTCTGCTGGCGACGGGTGTCTTTCTGCGGCATTTTCTGGAAAAGCGGCTGGGCATCTCAAAGCGCATGACGCTTGCGGCGTTCCTGTGCCTCTCGGCGGTGCAGTTTCTGTTTTTGCCGGATATTGTGGAAGGCGTGTACTGGTTTAACGGCGCATGGTTCTACATGGGCGCGCAGGCGGTCTCTCTGCTCACGCTGACGCTGGCGGACAGGGTCTGCGAACGCGGCGTGACGGGGATAAAAGCCGTTCTGTGCGCGGCGCTGTGCTGGGTGCTGCTCTTTGCGCTCGGCATGGACAACTATATCACGGCAATGATGACCGCGGCGGCTTTGCTGATGATGGCGCTTCAACGCGCATGGGCGGCAAAGCAGGCGGACGAAGGGCTTCAACCGGCGGTTCGAACAGCACTGATGCTGCTCCCCATTGGTATCGGCTTACTGCTCTCGGTCGCCGCGCCTGGCAACAACGTCCGCATGGCGACGGACGGCGCGCATCAAAGCGGCGCGGGCTGGCTGGCGGCGTCTGTCCTTTGGACGATGCGCGACGCGGTGAAATTCATCCTGCGCTTTTCGCTGAAAACGCCGCTGCTGGCGCTGATGCTGCTTGCCGCGCCGACGCTTTGCGCTCAGCTGAACGCAAAGCACGAGAAGGGCGCAAAATGCCCGCCGATTGGGGCGACAGGACTTGGACTGTATCTCATCCTCTGCGCGATGATTATTCCGCACATGTATTCTTCAGGATACGCGGGTTCCGGGCGCGTGGTGAATATGTATCACTGCTATGTGCTGCTTGCCATGCCGATTACGCTGACGATGAGCATGACACGGATAAAAGAACAGAAACGCGCGGCGATAGCAGGCGGGCGCGGCAGGCTGGTCTGCTATGCGCTTGCGGCTGCGGCGTTTGCGCTGTGCATAGCGGGCGGACAGATTGGCCATTATCAGAAGCTGGTGAGCGACCAGATGAACGGCACGCAGGACGCGTACATCGCGCAGTTTAAGCATGAGTATGCGCTCTGCGAAGCGGCGGGCGCGGAGGACGACGTGCTTCTGCCTGCGTGGAAGGTACAGACGATGACGGGCAAGCCGACGGCTTACGCGGATGCGAGCATCTGGACGAACGAATCCATGGCGCAGTATTTTGGCGTGAGAAGTGTGCGGGTAGAGGAGTAACGCGGGAACGTTGTTCCCTGCACCCTTTCTTTGCTTCGCG
>CAKTXP010000274.1 GCA_934631055.1 uncultured Clostridia bacterium
GCCATCACCGCCAGCCACGGCAGAGCGTAGACCAGCGCAAGCACCGAATCGGAAATAAACTCGCTGAAATGCTCTAACCCGTCCGAAAACTGCCTGCCCAGCCGCGTCAGAAAAGGCTGTTTGGCGCTGACCGCGCTGCTCTTCTCGCTGATGGATACGACCAGCGTCGCAAAGCTCACGTTGTCGTCAATCTGCCGGTTCTGCCCCTCCAGCGCGTCGATCTCTTCCTGTACGTCAAACAGCGCGTTGGTCAGCGTGATAATATCCTCCATGTTTTCCGCCTTGGCGTACAGCGCATCCAGCTGCTGCTTTTTAGCGCGTGCGCTCTCCAGCCGGGAAGCGTTGTCCGTATAGGTATCGGTCATATCGACAGCGGTCGTCTGTTCGCGTGTGATCTCGCCTAGCTCGCCCGCGCCTTCGAGCAGCGCATCCAGCTGTTCGCTCGGCACGCGCAGGGTCAGGCTTGCGGTGCGGCTCGCGTCCTTTGTTCCGCTGATGTCGCAGTTCTCGACGCTGCCGCCCATGTCCGTCACTCTGCCGCGCAGGGCATCGACCGCTTCATCAAAGGAATCCGTCTTGAAATTGAGCCACGCGCGGCGGACAATCTTCTTATCCTGCTGGGTGTTCTTCGACACGCCGGACGCCATGCTCCGCATGCCCACGCCCGAGGTTTCGGATTCATAGCTCACGCCGTAATCCGAATCCACCATGTCATAGTAGCTCTGATACTCCGACGTAGAGGACACGCCGCCGCTGCTCAATCTGCCCAAGCCGATGCCCGACGCCAGCACAACCGCCGCACACGCCGCATAGCTCAGGATGCACGTGATGGTCGGACGCGCTCTGCGCTTCTTCGCCTGTTCTTCAAAGCGGATGGGCGGTCGGCTCTGCGCCCGCACTGCCTCTCTCCATCCGGTTTTAAAGGATTCCGGCAGTTCCACATCGTCATCGATTTCCCGCATGCCGCCGAGCAGTTCCGCGTTTTCCATCAGCGCGCGGCAGGCTTCGCAGGTTTTCGCGTGTTCCTGCATCTGCGCGCGCTGTTCATCCGTCGGCGCTTTTCCGGAAAAGACGATGGCTTCCAGTTCTTCACACTTCATACGGCTTCACCTCCCGATTTTTTTCTTTTTCCGCCCGGTCTCAATTCGTCAGCGATTTTTTCCCGCGCCCTTGCCAGCCGCGATTTGACCGTTCCGGTCGCGATCTGCAAAGCGCTTGCCGTTTCTTCGACGCTCAGCCCATGAACATCCCGCAGGATGAACACGCTCCGCATCTGTTCCGGCACGGACGATATCGCCCGCTGAATATCCACCTGCCGTTCCTTCTTTTCGACGCTTTCCTCCGGCGTATCGGCGTCATCCGCGGGGTCAAACCCCTGTTCCTTCATATTTTCCAGCGACGGCTGGGTCTGTCTGCTGCGCTTGCGTATCGCGTCCATACAGCTCGACGATGCGACCCGATACACCCATGTTGAAAAAGCGCATTCTCCGCGATACTGGCTCATCTTCTGCCAAATCCTGAGCATGGCTTCCTGCGCGGCGTCTTCTCCGTCATGCGGATTGCCCATCATCCGCAGGCACAGGCCATATATCTTTTTTTCATAGGCTTCCATCAGCGTTTCAAACGCCTCCGCATCGCCTCTTACAGCGCGGGCAATATACTCGCTTTCCATGCGCATCCCTCCTTTCGCATTCCTTCTGATACTTAGACGAATCACCCGGACAAAAAGTTCCCGGAAAAATAAAAAAGGAGAGGAACGCTTGGGGCTTTGCCCCAAACCCCACCAGGAACCTGAGGTTCCTGGACTTCCCGATTCGCTTCGCGCCAGTTTTAATCAATTTATGTATACGACGCGCATGCGCGTCGT
>CAKTXP010000275.1 GCA_934631055.1 uncultured Clostridia bacterium
CCTGCTTAAAACTCGCAGTTGCCTGGTGTGCGCGGATACGGGATGACGTCGCGGATGTTCTCGATGTCCGTCAAATACATGATGAGACGCTCGAAGCCCATGCCGAAACCGGAATGCGTGCATCCGCCAAAACGGCGCAGATTCACATACCAGTCCATCTGCTCCTTGGAGATGTGCAGCTCGTCCATGCGTCCGGTCAGCAGGTCAAGACGCGTTTCGCGCTCGCTGCCGCCCATCAGCTCGCCGGAACCCGGCACGAGAAGATCAACGCCGCGAACGGTCTTTCCGTCGTCGTTCTGATACATGTAGAACGCCTTGATCTCCTTGGGCCAGTCGTAAACAAAGACCGGAGACTTGAAGTGTTCTTCCGTCAGATACTTCTCATGCTCCTTGAACAGATCTTCGCCCTGTACCGCCGGATGCTCAAACGGGTGCGTCGCGTGCTGAAGGATGTCGATGGCTTCCGCATGCGTGACGCGCGCGACATGGGACTTCGTCAGCGTCTGGAGCTTCTCGATGAGGTTGCTCTTGGCGTAGCCCTGAAGGAACTCCAGCTCCGGCATCGCCTTATCCAGTACTTCCTGCACGACGGACTTGAGGAAGTCCTCTTCGATATCCATCAGCCCGTTCAGATCGCAGAAGCAGATCTCCGGCTCAATCATCCAGAATTCCGCCGCATGCGTCTTGGTGTTGGAGTTCTCGGCGCGGAAGGTCGGTCCGAAGGTATACACGCGCTTATACGCCAGCGCGTAAGTCTCGGCTTCCAGCTGACCGGTCACAGCCAGCGCGGTCGCCTTGCCAAAGAAGTCGTTCTCTGCCTTGTAGGGCTTGCCCATCTCCTGATTGGTGACGGTGAAGGTATTGCCCGCGCCCTCGGCGTCGTTAGCGGTGATGAGCGGGGTATGCACATAGACATAGCCGCGGCTCTGGAAGTAATTGTGGATCGCCTGCGCCGCGATGGAGCGGACGCGGAAAACCGCCTGGAACAGGCGCGTGCGCGGGCGCAGATAAGCGATATCGCGCAGGAATTCCAGCGTGTGGCGCTTAGGCTGAAGCGGGTAATCCTCGGTGCAGTCGCCCTCAAGGATGATCTCCTGCGCCTGCATTTCCAGCGCGCCATTGCGTCCGGGGACGAGCTTACCGGTCGCGCGGACAGCGGCGCCATTGCGGATGCTCTGCACGGCGGCGAAGTCCTTCACCTGATCGTCATAGACGATCTGCATCGGGGCAAGCACGGTTCCGTCATAGAACTCGACGAAGCCGATGCTCTTCTGCTTACGGTGGTTGCGAACCCAGCCCTCCACCGTCACGATCTGACCTTCCAGCGCCGCGCCCTTTGCGGCGACATCGCGCAGGTCAAGCACGTTCTGATTTGCCATAGATATTCCTCTTTTCCGCGGATCACTGCCCGCGTTTCTTTCTGTTTATACCGCTATATGATAGCAAAAACGCCCAGAAAAGGCAAGGGTTATCGCTTTCCCGCCTTCATTTCTCCATAGGTGTACAGCATTAAACCGATGATGACCGTCAGACCGCCGACCATCAGCGGCATCGTCACTTTTTCGTGGAAGAGCAGCAACGCCCAAACCGCCGCGCCGATCGGTTCGGCAAGCAGCGCAAAGGACACGACGTCCGCGCTGACAAAACCCAGAAGATACGTCATCAGCGCGTGTCCGCCCAGCGTGCAGGCGACGGCAAGCACGATAATGCCGTAGAGCGATTCACCCGTCACCCGCAGACCGCCCGCAAACGGCGAAATCAGCAGCAGGCAAGCCGCCGTAACGCCGTAAACGAACGTCATAAAGCCCAGCGCGGGTAAATC
>CAKTXP010000276.1 GCA_934631055.1 uncultured Clostridia bacterium
CGGCTCATTCGTCCGCGGCTGACGCCCCGCTGCTTTAGTCCCCTTCGATCATCCGATAGCCCACGCCGACTTCCGTAAAGATATACTCCGGTTCGGCAGGGTTCTTTTCGATCTTACGCCGGATATTCGCCATGTTCACGCGCAAAATCTGGTTGTCGTATGCCTTATTGGGACCCCATATCTCCTTGATCAGATAGTCATATGTCAATACGCGCCCGGCATAGCGCCCCAGCAGCGCGACGAGCTTAAACTCGTTCTGCGTCAGGTTCGCGTCTCTGTCGTCGATATAGACGCGGTATTTGTCGTAGTCAATGACCAGCCCGCGCGCGGTGAAGCGGTTCTCTTTGGCGATGGTCGCGTTGCCGTTCGTCGTGCGCGTATGGCGTATGGCGGTGCGCAGGCGCGCCAGCAGTTCGGACGTGCCGAACGGCTTGGTGATGTAATCATCCGCGCCGGCGTCCAGCGCGCGAACCTTCTCGCGTTCATCCGTTCGCGCGGAAACTACGACGACCGGCATCAGCGACCATGTCCGCAGCTGCTCCAATACCTCCATGCCGTCCATATCCGGCAGACCCAGATCCAGAATAACCACATCCGGACAATGGGACGTCAGCATGCTGATGGCCTCGCGCCCCGTGCCGACCGCGATGGATTCATAGCCGTTTGCCTCCAGCACCCGACGCATAAAGTTGCATATCGCCCGATCATCCTCAACGATCAATACTTTTCCTCGTACAGCCATGCTCATTCTCCTTCCAACGGCAGCGTAAAGGATACGCACGCGCCGCCCTTCCCGCGATTGCGCGCCTGCATCTCTCCGCCATGCGCCCGTATGATGCTCATGCAGACCGAAAGCCCGATGCCCATGCTGCGCCGCCCGTCGCCGCGCATCTCGCCCGCATGCGGGAACATCTCTTCAAATAATTTGGGAAGCACCGTCGGGTCGATGCCTGCGCCGTTATCCAGCACGCTGAACAGCGCCCTGCCTTCCTCTTTGGTAACGCGCAGCTCGATCTCCGTCGCGCCCTGCGCGTGGATGACGACATTCTCCATCAGGTTGATGAGAACCTGCTCGATGAGCGTCGCGTCCATCGGCACCATCAGCAGCTCGTCCGGCACGCTGACCCGAACGGGGATAGCGTCAAACCGCTTTTTGAACTTGCCGACCGCTTCCGCCGCAATTTCTTCCGCCGCCTGCGGAACTTTGCAGATCCGCACGGTGCCTTCGTTGAACCGCGTGATGGAGAGCATATTCTCCACCAGCCGCACCAGCCATTGCGCATCGTCGCGAACGTGGCTGATAAGATCCTTCTTAACCTCGTCGCTGAACTTGTCGTAGTTCTCCAAAACAGCTGACGACGAGCCGATGATCGCCGTCAGCGGCGTCCGCAGGTCGTGCGATACGGAGCGCAGGAGATTTGCTTTCATCTTTTCCTTCTCCGCTTCCGCCTTGAGCCTCTCCTGCCGCTTGACCCGCTCGGTCAGCATGCCGACGACGAAGGACACCGCAAACATCGTCAGAAACGTCAGCGGGTAACCGGTTATCGTGAAGTTGAATTCAAAGTAGGGATATGTGAACGCGTAATTCACCGCGACGACCGATACCACCGACGCCACAAGGCTGAACAAAAAGCCGTCCGTCAGTCGGGCGATGAGCAGCACTGCCAGCACAAAGACCATCGGCACGGCGCTGTCGCTGTCGCCGACATGCGTCAGCAGCGCGCAGACCACGGACGCCAGCAGCAGGATGACGAGCGTGATGCCCGCGTCGCGCAGCATTTGTTTCTTATCTTTTCTCTGCGGGATAAGCAT
>CAKTXP010000277.1 GCA_934631055.1 uncultured Clostridia bacterium
AAACCCCAGCAGGGAACGTTGTTCCCTGCACCCTTTCTTCGCTTCGCGGCGGTTTTAATCTTCTTTTCATCGCTATCGCAATGCGATAGCGAACGATAAGTATATTTAAGCCTGCGCGAAGCGGAGATGGGAGTCTGAGGGATACCATCCCTCAGCGGGGTTTGGGGCGGCGCCCCAATCGTCCCCTCAACGTTCCCTAAAAAGCGAAAGAAGGTGAGCCCCTTGAGCGAAGAGATTCTGGATATGGCGGGGCGCGTTAACGCGCTCGTCAAACTCATGCGTAGTAACCTGACCGATGAACAGATTCAGGACGCCCTCTTCGACGCCCATGAACGCGATATCGCCGCCGCGCTGGAACAGCTCGATGTCCATCAGCGCGCGCGCCTGTATCGCCTGCTCGGCATCGAGCGCGTCGGCGATGTGTTCGCCTTTGTCGGAGACGCTGGAAAATATCTGCGCGAACTGCCGCAGGACGACGCCGCGTCCATCGTTGAAGCCATGGACGCCGACGACGCCGTTGATGCGCTGGAAACCGTGTCGCCTGAATTGCGAAATGCCCTCATCGAAAAGCTCGACTCCGAATCCCAGCACGATATCCAGCTCATCTGCTCCTATCAGTCGGATGAAATCGGCAGCGCCATGACGACCAACTTCATCTCCATCAGCCGCCATCTCAGCGTCAAACAGGCGATGCGCGCGCTTATCGCTCAGGCGGAGGAGAACGACAACATCACCACCCTGTTTGTCAGCGATGACGACGGCTCGTTCTATGGCGCCATCGACTTGAAGGATCTCATCGTCGCCCGCGAAACGACCGAGCTGGATACGCTCGTCAGCCGGAATTTTCCGACCGTTCCCGCGCATGCAAAGATCGAAGATTGTCTGGAACGCCTGCGCAGTTATTCCGAAGCATATATCCCCGTTTTGGGCGAAAAGCGTCGGGTCATCGGCGTCATCACAACGGAAGATATCGTCGAAGCCGTTGACAACGCGATGGGCGACGATTACGCCAAGTTAGGCGGTCTGTCCGGCGAAGAGGATCTGCATGAGCCGCTCAAGACCAGCCTGAGAAAACGCATGCCTTGGCTGATTATCCTGCTGTTTTTGGGCATGGGCGTTTCCAGCGTGGTCGGTCTGTTCGAGTCGGTCGTCTCGCAGGTTGCTTTGATCGTCTGCTTCCAATCGCTGATTTTGGATATGGCGGGCAACGTCGGCACGCAGTCGCTGGCGGTGACGATTCGCGTCCTGATGGATGAAAAGCTCAAGCCGAAGCAGAAATTCGAGCTGATCTTCAAGGAGATGCGCATCGGTTTCTCCGGCGGCGTCCTGCTGGGTCTGCTGGCGTTTGTGTTCATCGGGCTGTACGTCTGGCTGCTCAAAGGCAAGACGCTTCCCTATGCGCTCTGCATTTCCGGCTGCGCCGGCGTCGCGCTGCTCGTCTCGATGGTGCTTTCCAGCCTCGTCGGCACGGCAGTCCCGATGCTCTTTAAGAAAGTCAACATTGACCCCGCGGTCGCTTCCGGCCCGCTGATTACGACAGTAAACGATCTGGTCGCGGTCGTGGCCTACTACGGTTTAGCGTATATCCTCTTCTTCCAGATTTTACACATTGCGTAGAAGGGGAACGATTGGGGCTCTGCCCCAAACATCCGGGAAACTCGCATAGAAACTCAAGCGTTTCTTGCGATTTCCGATTTCCATCACGCTGAATCCCGCACAGCGGGCGCGTGATTCCAATCCCACCAAGAACCTGAGGTTCTTGGATTTCCCACTTCTTGATTGCTTCGCAATCAAGGGCA
>CAKTXP010000278.1 GCA_934631055.1 uncultured Clostridia bacterium
CAGAGGTGCAGAATCGACGTCCCGGCGAACGGCTTCCCGTCGGCATAGCGCCCGCCGAGGATGAAGAGATAGCGCCCCGGCGACGCGATGAGCGAAACGAGCTTCTGTGCGTCGAATTCAGCCGTATAGACGCCGCTGCCGCAGTCCGTCAGCGTATCGGGAAGAAGCGGCGCAAAGGCAAGCTTCACGTTCGTATGCGCTACGCCAAACGTCATAGCGTTCGGAAGGATTGGGCGCGCGGCATGAAGCGTCACGCGGACGCGCGCGTTTTCTTCCGGATGCAGCGCAAGCGTCCCCAGCGGGTCGAGACGAACGGTCTCGAACACCGCGCAGGCAAAGTCCTCGAGCGTGCGCAGAGCGGAAAGGATGGCTTCGCCGTCCGCTTCCAGTGACAGGGCGCGCGCGGCAGACTCATCACCGTTTTGCAGGAGTTGGGCAAGCTCGGCGGTCAGGCGCGCGTCGGCGTCCAGCCCCTGTTTAAGCATGCGCATAAGCAGCGCGCGAAGGTCGTCCGCGACGGAGGAATAGAGCATGTCCGCCGTGCATTCGATGCCGCGCAGACGCCACCATGGGGTATCTGTGAAGCAGCTTGCGCCGCTTTCCGGACGGAGATGATCCGCCAGGCTCTGCGGCGCGTCCGCCATCGGGGAGAGGGCTTCCGGCAGACCGAGCAGCGGATGCAGCGGGATATACGGCTGCTGGCACGGACGCCCGAACGCGCTGAATACGGTCGTCAGGCGCGGGTCGTCGCGCAGGATGAACAGGTCGCTTTCCAGCGTCGTGCCGGTGCAGATATAGCGGATGGAGGAAGCGTCATGCGGCGAAAGCCCGGGTCCAAACTGCGCGCAGCAGTCGCGCGTGCCTTCATAATGGCTGGACAGGATATCTGCCATCATCGCGGCGTCCACAGGCTTTTCCGCCTTGACGCAGAAGGGCATGCCCTCTTTTTCGACGCTCCACGGGCGGTCAAGCGCGATGCGCAGTCCGTTCTTCTGGCGCATGACGTTGCGCGGCCCGAAAAATTCTTCGGGCAGCTGATAGGCGGCGGCAAAATCGAAATCGGAGGAATCGTCTTTTGAAGCGGGTTTATACCAGCCCCGCTCGACGGCGTAGGAGACGAGATCCGCGGGATAGAACGTCTCAGGGCAGTCGTTCAGATGATGCAGGTTGTAGTGATTGGGCATGACGGCAACGGCGTCATCCGGAATGCGCGCGCCCATATAATGCCGTCCGCGGACGAGCTGGAACATGAACGCTTCATCCCTGTCGGCGATGGTATAGGCGCGTCCGGACGGGGCATAGCCCCATTCATCGACGAGCGCCATCAGGATCTGCGCGCCCTCCCGCGCGGAATGAGCGCGTTCGGCGAGCGCGCGGCGCAGAACATAGCCGATGCCGCCGTTTTTTACGCAGTCGGTGTTTTCCATGCTTTCGCGGGACGTTCCCATGCTGTTGGAGACGACGACCACGCCGCATTCGTTGACGAAGCTGTCCGCGCTGGTGAGTCCACAGGCATCTTTACGATATTCCGTCCAATAATAGCCGAGCGTATGGGGGATCTGCGGGATCATGGCGCAGCCCTCTTCCGCGGGCAGGGTACTGCCGGGCGTCCAGTCTTGCGCGGGAACCCAGCCATGGCGGACGACGACATGACCGCCGTCGTCTTCATTATGTCCGACAAGCACGCGTCCGGTCGCGCTGGCGTTTTTTCCAGCGATGAGCGTCATGCAGTTCATTTTTTCCATATCGGTTGCCTCCTGATTACGATGGGGACGA
>CAKTXP010000279.1 GCA_934631055.1 uncultured Clostridia bacterium
CAATGAGGTCGATGTGGCGCTGAACACGGCGCTGGTCGCTGATCGCTTCTACAAAATTTCCATCGGCACATCTGACAGCTCGCAGGTGCTGCACTATCCGGGCACAAAAGACGAGGACATCGTGGAGAACGAATATTTCTCCATTAGCCGCGACAATGCGTCGGACTACCAGTGGAGTAATCCTAAGATGAGGTACGGCGGATATGTGACGATTGAGGTGTGATGCGCTTGAGGGTTTTGCTTTTTATCGGCTTTGAGCTGCTGCTGGCGGTAATCATTGGAAAATTCATACACGCGGGAGGTGCTTGGGATGATTGACGTTAACAAGCTGCTCGACCTCTTTGAGCGGATGGAGCGGGAACACTGGGATTATGAGCTGGGCGCGGCGCGCGAAGGATGCGTAGACTGTTCCGGGGCGTTCGTCTTGGCTTTTAAGCAGCTGGGCGCGAGCATCGAGCACGGGAGCAACAGCATCGCCCATCTGCGCGTGGGCGAGTATGTACCCGTCGCGCAAGCCAAGAGCGGCTATGCGGTCTTTAAGATGCGCGCATGGCGGGATGAGGACAGGGGCAACCGCTGGTATGGCGAATCGCCGGGCGACTGCTACCACATCGGGCTGATGGGGCGGGACGGCAAGGTACTGAACGCGCAGGGCGTCAAGACGGGATTCGTCGCCAGCGGCGCGAAGAGCTGGGCTTTCGCCGCGCCGCTGAACGCGGTGAAGTACGAAACGAAAGGAGATGAGAAGATGTTTGGAAACGCAACGGTAAGCGTCACGAGCGGCTACCTGAACATCCGCGAGGGTGCGGGCACGGCGGCAAAAATCATCGCCAGAGCCGAGAACAGAACGCGGGTGAACGTCATCCGCGAGGCGGGCGGCACGGGCTGGGTGTTCGGCAAGCTGGAAAGCGGAGAAGCCGGGTACATGTCGGGGGAGTATCTGACGATAGATGATACCCTCTCAGCCCCTTCGGGGCAGCTCTCCCAAGGGGAGAGCCAAGAGGAGGACGAGATGACTTCCCTGCGCAGGAGCGACGGCGTGTATATCACGCTGGCGGGGAAATGGACGGTTGCGGAGGATTAGCCCTCTCAGGCGTTATGCGCCAGCTCTCCCAAAGGGAGAGCCGAGGGGAAAACGACGAGATGCGAAGGAGGAATACGGCAATGGAAGAAAAAATGATGGAAGTGATGCATGGCGTGAAGCCGAACATCATCAGCTGGATCAGCGCGGCGATCGGAGCGGTGATCGTATGGTTTACGGGCTTACCGCCGCTGGGGCAGGCGCTGCTCATCGTACAGGGCGCGGACATCCTGACCGGACTGCTCTGCGCGGTGACGGGCAGATCGAGAAAGACGGAGAGCGGGAAGATCTCTTCCGAAGCGCTGCTGATGGGCGTGATGAAGAAGGGGCTTGAGTGGCTGGTCGTCGGCGTATGCGTGAGCGTGGGCAACGGGCTGGGCATGGAAAGCGTATGCGGCGCGGCGATGACATACATGATCGCTACGGAGCTGGTAAGTTTAATCGAGAATCTGGAGATCTTCGGGCTGAATGTGCCGCTGCTGGGCAAACTGCTCGATGTAGCGCAGGGGGAGAAAAAGTGAAATCACAGTTATTGAGACCGCTGTGAAGCGAAGGAGGGAGTCTGAGGGACAATGTCCCTCAGGCAGGGATTGGGGCGGCAGCCCCATCGTTCTCCAGCCGCTTTTAACCTCATCCGTCAAGGGCTTTGCCTCTTGCCACCTTCCCCAAAGGGGAAGGCTTTAAGAAAG
>CAKTXP010000280.1 GCA_934631055.1 uncultured Clostridia bacterium
GTCATTCATATTTACGGCGCGTCCGGTTCGGGAACATCGACGCTCGGAAAAGCGCTCGCCAAAGAGCTGGGCTGGCGCTGGATGGATTCGGACGACTATTTCTGGATGCCGACTGACCCGCCGTATACGACAAAGAGAAGCATCCCTGAGAGAATAAATCTGATGGAGCGGGATATCGACGCAGCAGAAAACGCCGTGGTCTCCGGTTCGCTGGTGGGTTGGGGCGATACGCTGATGAAGCGATTCACGCTGGCTGTCCGCGTGGATACGGATACGGCTGTCCGGCTGGCACGGATTCGGGAAAGAGAGCGCCGGAAGTTTGGCGCGCGCATCCTGCCCGGCGGGGATATGTTCGACGCGCATCAGGCGTTTTTGAAATGGGCGGCGGGATACGACGAAGGCGGGCTGGATACGAGAAGCCGCGCCAGACATGACGAGTGGGAAAAGGGATTGAGCTGCCTCATCGTGCGGGTCAACGGCACGGATAAGGTTCAGGAGAATGTGGAAAAAGTCAAAGCAGTGCTGAAAAATAATCAAAAATATGCGGCGCAGATGAGCTAAAAAGGAGAATGCGCATGGAGGCGGAACAAATCATCGCGATGCGGATGGCGAACCACGGGCTGACCTGCCCCATACCGGGAAGGAAAGTCGTGCGGAACCTCTGCGGGATACAGAGCCAGTTCGCGGGGCAGGCGCGCCATGCGCTGATGATCCGCGCGAGCGACGGGCTGGATGCGCTCGGCGACTGCGTGCGGACGTGGACGATGCGCGGAACAATGCACATGATCCTGAAAGAGGATGTGCCGCTGTACCTGTATACGGGCAGAAAACGCATGCTCCGCCCCTGCGATACGATGGAAGGCGACGAAACGATGAGCGCGGCGAGGAAAGAAGAGCTTGCCGAAATCATTGCTGACGCCGTGCGGAAAGGCGAAGGCGAGCGGGAGAACCTGCGGGTGCTCTGCCGTGAAAAGGGTATGACGGCGGAAGAGGAAAACGACGCTTTCGACGGATGGGGCGGACTTCTGCGCGCGATGGCAGAAGCGGGAAGAATCGCTTATACGGTGGAGACGGGAAAGCGGTTTACCGCGCTTCCCGAACAGGAAGCGATGGACGGAGAACGGGCGAAAGAGGAAATATTGCGGCGGTATTTCGGCGGATACAATCCGGCGACCGTGCGCGACGCGGCGTATTTTACGGGCTGGGGTATGCGCGAAGTGCGGGCTGTGATGGACAGGTTGGAGCTGAAAAGCGTGAAATGCGGAAACGAGACGTATTATGCGACGGAAATTGCGGACGCGGCGGATATCCCGGCATGCGTTTTTCTGGCAGGCTTTGACCCGATGATGCTGGGCTATGAGAAAAAGACGAGTCTGCATCTGCCGGAAGAATACTTGCGAGGGATATTCGGCAAGGCAGGCATCGTTGCACCTGCGGTTTTGCTAAACGGAAGAGTTGCAGGAAAATGGCGGCGGGTCGGGAAGAAGATCGAAGCAGTGCCGTTTCGGGCGTGGACGAAGGAAGAGCAGGAAGCGGCGGAGCGCGTTGGGGCGACGATTGGGGCTTTGCTCCAAACCCCACCCAAAACCTGAGGTTCTTGGATTTCCCGATTCGCTTCGCGCCGGTATTAATGAGCGTTAACATACGACGCGCATGCGCGTCGTTCAGTAAAGAGGATTAAAACCGCCGCGAAGCGAAGAAAAGGGTGCAGGGAACAAGGTTCCCTGCCGGGG
>CAKTXP010000281.1 GCA_934631055.1 uncultured Clostridia bacterium
CCTGCGGCAGACGCGCCCGCTATGCGAACGCATAAATGCTCCCTACGATTTCCAATTTCCACCGTACTGAATCCCGCGCAGCGGGCGTACGGTTCCAATTCCCCACAAGGGAACTGAGTTCCCTTGACCTTCCACTACGCTGTCGCTTCGCGACAGCTGAAGGATATCACAGGAAATGAGCAAATCCTGAGAATTGCACAGATTTATACACCGGATACTCCTTGGCTTCCCCTGTGGGGGGAGCTGTCCGCTAAGCGGACCAAGAGGGCTGTACGGACGCACAATACGCGTCCGTATTTTTATTTTTGACATAATTTTTCTCGCCTTACAGTTTCTCCGAAAATTTTCGCATCCCCCTTGACAAGGCGTTTGGATTCCTGTATAATCCAGATTGTTAGTTGATTCTAACATAAATCTCTTCGAATGCGGTTCCCCGCATTTCTTTTAAGCCTTTGTATTAGAATAATCTAACTAAGCTGAGAGGAGTTTTGCCCATGTCGCTCCAACCCGCCTTGATCGAATATGCATCGCCGACGCTGGCGAGCCTGAAATGCGGCAGTCTGTTCAGCCTGATTCCTGCGGATATGCAGCAGCTCAAGCGCGAAGCCGCCCAACTGGCGGATCTGCTCGCGCCCAAAGGGCTTTCGCTCCGGCTGATCGAGGTCGGCGGCGGGCGTGTGCTGTGCTACATGTATCGTCAGGCGCAGGTCTCGGCCATGCTCAACGGCACGCAGGAAACGGCGTTCCTGAAAGAACAGGGTTATTCCTCCCTCACGGTTTCCAATGCGGTCGATACGCTCTGCGAGCGGCTCTCCACCGGCGGAGATTTTCCGCACGAAGTCGGGCTGTTCCTCGGCTATCCGGTCGCGGACGTCATCGCATTCATCGAAAACAAAGGTAAAAACTGTCTCTGCTGCGGCTGCTGGAAATGCTATACGAACGCATGCGCCGCACAGAAGGCGTTCGACAAGTTCCGTAAATGCACAAGCGTCTACAAGCGTCTTTTCGCCTGCGGGCGCAGCATCGGTCAGCTTGCCGTCGCTGCATGATTGCCTATATCCGGACTGCCGTGTCCATACCATGGCTGTCCGCATCATAGAAAGGAGAAAATCAAAATGAGTAAAGTTGCTGTTGTTTATTGGAGCGGAACGGGTCACACCGAAGCCATGGCACAGGCGGTTGCCGCCGCCGCGCAGGCGGATGTTTTCACGGCTGCCGAGTTCGATGCGGATAAGGCCGCTCAGTACGACGCCATCGCGTTCGGCTGCCCGTCCATGGGCGCAGAACAGCTGGAAGATTCCGAGTTCGAGCCGATGTTTGAAGCCGTAAAGGCGAGCCTGCCGGGCAAGAAGGTCGCCCTGTTCGGCTCCTACGGCTGGGGCGGCGGCGAATGGATGCGCACTTGGGAAAGCGACTGCGAAGCCGCCGGCATCACCCTTGCCGCCGAGAGCGTCATCTGCCAGGATGAGCCGGATGACGACGCGCTTGCCGCCTGCGCGAAGCTGGGCGAAGCGCTCTGCTAAGAATTAAACCCATTCCCATATGCAAAGGATCACTCCCACCCATTCTTTGCATCCTCCATGCTTATCAGGCAGCCGCGAAAACGGCTGCCTCAGCTTGTTGGCATAAGCAAACTTGGCTTGAATAGCAATATTAAGAAATTCAGCTATTCTTTCATTTGCGGAAAGGGCTATTCTCCCCCCTTCGGGGGAGAATAGCTTTTTATCTACAG
>CAKTXP010000282.1 GCA_934631055.1 uncultured Clostridia bacterium
AAAGATAAGAAAAAATCCGAACCCATTTCCAATTTGGAAAATCTGGTTCGGATTATACTGGTTTGGTGCGGTAGATGGGACTTGAACCCATACGTCATACAACACACGCCCCTCAAACGTGCCTGTCTGCCAATTCCAGCACTACCGCATATGAACTTCGCTGCACAAGCCATGCAACGAATATAATTATACGAAATATGAGCGATTTTGTCAACCCTTTCGGTGAAAAAAGTTGAATTTATCAGGAAAGGATCACCGAACAGCGCAGGTCGGGACGCAGGGCGGAGAAATAGCGCTCTTCAAGAGGAATCCATGTATCGAAAAAGCGCTGCGCCATCTCCAGACCGTTGCGCTTGACGATTCGATCCCTCTGGGTGTCGGGCGTAATCTTTAATACGGCGGAAAGGTCATATTGTCCTTCAAGCGCGGGATGCAGGCTGTATGTGCCTTCGACGACGTTCAATCTGCCCGGAACGATGGGCTTGGACGGCAGAAGGGTAAACGTCGCGCAGTCAAACCGGCGATACTGTACGGTTTCGCCTGCGCGAAGCGGGATAAGCACTTCGGAAAGAAAGCGTTCTCTATCCACATTGCCGCCCGGCTCGGCATAGCGTGCAGGCGTGCGTTGTTCGGGACGAAGAAAGAAATCGTCCATATGGAAAATGGAACAGTCGTACAGCTGATTCAGGAACGCGGCAAGCGTCGTCTTTCCGCTGGCACATGCGCCGTCGATCGCCAGCAGTACGCGGTCATTTTTGCTCATGGCGGCATCGATGCGTGAAAGCAAGGGCAGAAGGCGGGCATAATCCGCTTTCATCAGGCGGTAAGCGGGCGCGTAAGCCTGCCTGAAGGTCTCGGAATGATGGCAGGCGGGAAGTCCGACTTTTTTCCATGCTTCAACAGCGGCGCGGGTCTCTTCAAAAGAAAAGGGGAGTTCGCCCTGCGCGGCAAGATTCAGCAGAATGTCGAGTTTTTCTTCGAGCAGGGTTTTTGCGCTATCGCGATGTCCGGCAGAGAGGGCGAAAAGGCGCGCAAACGTCTCCACGCTCAGCCCTTTATTGAGGATATCGAGATGAACGCGGACATATTCGCCATCCAGCGGTTCGACGACTGCGCCCGTATGCGGCTTGCAGGATGCCGCTTCGCTTTTGATATAAGCCGCCGCGGCGGATGCATCGCCGACCAGATGCTCACAGCCGCAGGCGCTTTGATACAGCGCCTTAAACAGGTCGGTCAGCTCAAGCGCGGGGTAGGTCTTGCAGTGCGCAAGCAGGAATGCGCGGGTCTGGCTATCGGAATTCATAGAAACCCTCCGTCAGTCGAGAATGAGATGCGCCTTGTCCATCGCGATGACCAGCGCGGGAATAAGGATAAGCTGAAGGATGATGCCGGGAATGGCGGTCGTGACCGCGCCGGCAAGGAAAAGCGCCGGCGTGAACGTGCTGTGCGCCAGACCTGCGAGCAGATAGCGTATGATGCCCCAGACGAGCCGTCCGGCGGTCATCGACACGACGAGGGTCAGGTAGACGCTGGACGTTTTTTTCGGCAATGTGCGATACAGGACGCCCGCGGCAGCGCCGTAAACAGCCAGCTCAAACGCCATGGAGACTGCGGTCGGGAACATATCGGGCATACCGAAAAGCACCGAGCGCAGGAGCGGCGAGACGAAGCCGACCGCCAGCCCCCAGCCCCATCCGCAGACGAATCCGCAGAGCAGGGCGGGAAT
>CAKTXP010000283.1 GCA_934631055.1 uncultured Clostridia bacterium
AACGCCTGAAACAGCACGACCGGAAGCAGGATATCGCCTACAATCGCCTTTAAACCCGCGTGCTGCTCGTCGTTGATGATCTGCTTGGTTTCGCAGAGCCGTCCGAGCGCAATCATGACCAGCACAGGCAGAACCTTCGAGAGAATTTCAGTAATCATGTGAAGCTCCTTGTATCTTTTGAAAATACAATCCGTTTATACAAAAAGGCTGCAAAGCACAACATGCTTTGCAGCCTCCTTTTCCGCAATTACTTGGTGTGAATCGCGTCGGTATAGAACTCGAACGCTTCCTTGTCGGTCGCCTTCTGGTGTACGATCATGCGAATAGCCTTCGCCATCTCGACCGGATGGTTGCTCTGGAAGATGTTGCGTCCCATATCCAGACCGCGCGCGCCGCCCTGAATGGAGCGATACGCCAGCGTCAGCGCCTCGTCCTCCGGCAGCTTCTTGCCGCCCGCGACAACGATCGGAACCGGGCACGCCGCGACGACTTCTTCGAAGTTGTCGCAGTAGTAGGTCTTGACGAGCTGCACGCCCATCTCCGCTACGATACGGGTCGCCAGCTTGAAGAAGCGATCCGTGCGCTCCATATCCTTGCCGACAGCCACAACGCCCAGCGTCGGGATGCTGTAACGCATGCCCGCATTGATGCAGCGGCTCAGGTTCTCGATCGAGGAGAGCTGACCATCCGCGCCGATGAAGGTCTGAACAGCCATGCAGTCCGCGTTCATGCGGATCGCGTCTTCCACGTCAACCGCCAGGCACTCATGGCTCAGGTCGTCGTTGATCATCGAAGAACCGCTGGTCACGCGCAGAGCGATGCCCTTCTTAAAGGTCGGGGAAACGCAGGTGCGGATCGCGCCACGCGTACCCATGAACACATCCACCTGCTCCTGAAGCTTCGGGATCACCAGATCCAGACGCTCAAGACCCGCCGTGGAGCCCATGAAATAGCCATGGTCAAACGCAAACATCACCGTATTGCCGCTGACCGGGTCAAAGATATTGGAAAGGTGACGCTTCATGCCCCAATCCGTGTTATTTGCGCCCTTCACATGGAAGCTGCCCTGATTGCCAAACGGAACATCCGTATGATAATCCTTCGCGACCTTCAGTCCGTCCTTATCTGCCATTGGAATCAATCTTCCTTTCTGAAAACGGTCCATTTGTATGCTTCTTACAGAGGCAAACGCCGCGTCATGCCGCAGCCTTCACCACAAAGGGAGGAGCCCCGAAGGGTTCCTCCTTGAAATGCCTTGGGAAATTAGAAGTTGTAGTCCGCAACGTTCTCAGCGGTGAAGACAACGCGCTCCGGCAGAAGCACGACGCCGTTGTTCTCAGCCGCGGTCTCCTGACCGGCGACCAGCGCATCGTTAGCGAGAACTTCAACCGTGCCGATTTCCGGAATGTCGATCTGATCGCCGACCTTCACGGTGTTGCCAGCGGAGATGTAAGCCGCCAGATAGCAGCCCATGGCGCCCTGGATGCCGCAATCCCACAGACCCCAGCGGGTGCAGATGCCGTTCTCGAGGTAAGAGGTCATGCCGGACGGGGTGCAGAAGCCGGTGATGGTGATATCCTTCGCGGTCAGACCCTTGTTCTCAGCAGCCTTGCACTGTCCCGGCAGAGCGGTGGAGTC
>CAKTXP010000284.1 GCA_934631055.1 uncultured Clostridia bacterium
AGGAGGAAAGAATATGGTTGAATTAAAGAAGATCGACAGAGAGAATATCTGGGATGTTGCGCGGCTGAAGGTCAAGCGTGCGCAGGCGAATTCAGTTTCTTCCAATATAGAGAGCATTTTGGAAGCCTTTGCGACCCGCGAATCCGGCGGCGCGGCGATGCCGTTCGCGCTGTACGACGGCGTGGCGCTGGTCGGCTTTACGATGATTGGTTACGGCGATCTGCCCGGCGAGGACAACCCCGCGATATCGAAAGACAACTACTGCATCTGGCGGCTGATGATCGACGAAAGATGGCAGGGGCGCGGCTACGGTAAGCAGGCGATTGAGAGCATCCTGAACTATGTCCGCATGAAGCCCTGCGGGGAAGCGGAATACTGCTGGCTGTCCTACGATCCGGAGAATCAGCGGCTGAAAAAGCTCTACAACGGTTTTGGCTTTGAAGACACCGGCGACATGGACGGCGACGAAGTTATCGCGGCGATCAAGCTGTAAGGGCAGAGGAGAAACGGATGAAGAGGATCTTCAAGGGGCTTGCAGCGCTTGCCCTGCTGCTGGCGCTTCCGGTCTGCGCATGGGCGCAGGAAGCGAAGAACCTGACGGGCGAATGCGAAATCATCTCGCCGAAGCAGAAAACGACCTCCGTACACGACGGCGATTACACGACCGCGTGGCGCAGCGACCGGCAGAGAAAGCCTTATCTGGAATTCACTCTTCCAGAAGGGGAGACGGCGCAGTATTTATACGTCTGCTTTGCGGATATGCCGGATTCATGGGCAGTCGAAGAAAAGGTAGACGGCAAATGGCAGACGGTCGTCAAGGGGAGCCGCAACTACGATCATGCGCTGGTGGAGATTGATGGAAAGTCGCATTTCCGTCTGGTCGAGGATTCGGGCATCACAACGCGGCTGAAGATCAACGAGGTCTTTGTATTCGGCGAGGGCGAGCTTCCGGACTGGGTGCAGCGCTGGGAGCCGACGCCGGAAAAGGCGGATCTGCTGGTTCTGGCGGCGCATCCGGATGACGAGCTGATTTTCTTTGGCGGCACGATTCCGACCTATGCAGCCGAGCGGAAGATGAACGTCGTTGTCGCGTACATGACTTATGCGAACGTCGCGCGCAAGAGCGAACTGCTCAACGGACTTTGGCACATGGGGCTGAGAACATATCCGGTCATCGGGAATTTCGGTGATTCATACACCCAGAAGATGAACGAGATGTATGACCGCTGGAAGAAGGAGAAGGTTCGCAGATACGTCATGGGGCTGATCCGTCAGTACAAGCCGGAGGTCATGGTGACGCATGATGTTGGCGGCGAGTATGGACACGGCGCGCACAAGGTCTGTGCGGACGTCGCGAAATACTGTGTCGAGAACAGCGCGGACGCGTCCGTCCTGCCGGAACTGGCGAAGGAATACGGAACGTGGTCAGTCAAGAAGCTCTATCTGCACATGGGCGAGGAGAACAACACGTTCATGGACTGGAATGTGCCGCTGGAATCTATGGGCGGAAAGACGAGCGAAGAGCTTGCGCAGGAAGCGTTTCTGCTGCATGTGACCCAGCAGAAGACGGACTATGTTGTGACGGACGAAGGAAAGACGGGCAACGCGAAATTCACGCTCGTTCATTCGGAAGT
>CAKTXP010000285.1 GCA_934631055.1 uncultured Clostridia bacterium
AATCCCGCACAGCGGGCGCGTGATTCCAATCCCCTCAGACTCCCTTCTTCGCTTCGCGCCGGTATCAATAAGCCTAAACATACGACGCGCATGCGCGTCGTCCGATAAAGCCGATTTAAGCCGCCGCAAAGCGAACCGGGAAGTCGGAACCCCAGGTTCCTGGTGGGGTTTGGGGCAAAGCCCCAAGCGTCCTCCCCCACTCATGCCTTAAAGCACCTGTCGAACGTGACCGATATCGTCGTGCCGCGTCCCAGCTCGCTCTCCAAAGTGATCTGCGCGTTGTGCTTGACCGCAATATGCTTGACAATCGCAAGTCCCAGACCCGTTCCGCCCGTCGCCTTCGAGCGGCTCTTGTCCACGCGGTAGAACCGTTCAAAGACATGTTCCTGATTCTCCGGCGAAATGCCGATGCCCGTGTCCTGTACGCAGACAATCACCTTGTCGCGCACCGGACGCACTTCCAGCCGCACGCTTCCTCCGCGCACATTGTAGCGTATCGCGTTGTCGCAGAGATTGTATAGCAGCTCGTCCATCATCTGCCTGTCCGCTTCGACAACCGCGTGCCGCGCGTCCAGCTGAAGCGATACGTCCGCCTTGCGCGCGCTCATCTCCAGCTGCTCAAACGTGTTGGACGCGATCTGTGCCAGATCGACCGGCTCAAACTTGAGATCCGGCATCGGCGCATCCATCTGCGACAGGCGGATAATGTCGTTGATGAGCGTCAGCAGACGGTTCGCGCTTTTGTGAATCTCTCCGGCGAACGTCTTTGCCTGTTCGCCCTGCGCCATGCCGCTTTCGATCAGCTCCGCATAACCGGATATGCTCGTCAGCGGCGTTTTCAGCTCGTGCGAAACGTTTGCGGTAAACTCCACGCGCATGTTGGCGCTGCGCAGAATCTCTTCGTGCTGCTGCTCGATCATGTCCATGAACGGTTCCAGCTCAGGATAGCGCGCCACGCCGCTGACATTGTTCAGATGGGACGTCATCTGCTCGATAGGCTGAACGAGCCGCGCCGTCAGCAGATGCGCCAGCCAGAGACTGACGACCGACATGCCCGCCGCCAGCATCAGGATGAGCGGCGTCGAGCGCATATACACGCTCCATATGCTGGAGGCTTCCTGCGCCAGCCGCAGGATATCGCCGTCTTCCAGCCGAACGGCGTAGTAGAACGAGCTTTGGTCGATGGTGCTGGAATTGCGGATATCGCTTCCCTCGCCGTTTTCCATCGTCTGCTGAATCTCCGGTCGGTCTGCATGGTTTTCCATCGTTGCTGGGTCAGCGAAGTTGTCGTAATAGACCGTGCCATCCGAATGGATGAGCGTCACGCGCAGTCCTTCCTGCATCAGGCTTTCCAGTGCATTTTTCTTTCCCCCGTTTTCAGAAAGTACGACGGCAAACACACGTCCATAAGCCTCCAGATCGCTCATGACACGTCCCTTGAACATTTCATAATTCACCCACGACAACAGCAGCGTGGTCGCCAGAATCGCCACGGTAATCATACAGGCGAAATATTTGAATATCTTTTTCTTCATAGTCTTCCTTTCAGGAAACGTTAGGGGCGCTGCCCCTAAAACCCTGCCAAGAACCTGAGGTTCTTGGAT
>CAKTXP010000286.1 GCA_934631055.1 uncultured Clostridia bacterium
AACTACATGATGGCATTTGGTCGGAGCGAAAACGTGACGCTGAGCCACGTCACATTCGACTGCGACAAGAATACGCAGAGCCGATGCTGTCTTGACCTATATGGAGGATACGAGAACATACTGGTCGAGAACTGCGAATTCCGCCAGCTCAGCGCGGCGCTTGAGGGCGGCATCTGGGTACGCGAATGGCGCGGCGGGAAGGTCAGCAAGAACGTCAAATTCCTGAACTGCCACTTTTTGAAGGCGGGCGGCGACGAGGTCTTTGCGGTATGGGGATGGAACGGCATCGTCAAGGACGTTCTGGTATCCGGATGCGTTTTTGAAGAAATCGACGACCCAAGCTACTGGACGAACGAGCGGTTCCGCCCGATGTGGTTCATCACGCTGGGACAAAGCCCCAAGCGCGAGGGCATGTTCAGCACGGAAGTACAGTTCGTGAACAACGTGGTGCGGTCGAGCCACTGCGAATGCGTCTTCCGTACATTGCGAGACGGCACGCACGCGGTCGTGGACAACTGCGATTTCTACATCACGCAGGACCCTATCGTGCCGCTGCACGACAAGAGCAAGGGCGCGAACATGATGCTGGCGCAGGGAAACCAAGACCCCCTGCACACCATCATCCGCAACTGCCGAGGGTATTTTCAGGGAGACGCTGGACGACGGCTCACCTATGCGTTCGGTGCGGTGGAAAACTGCACGTTTGAGCTTGAAGGAATCGGCGGCATCTTTTCCAACACGCAGATGATACGAAACAACGTCCTCAAGGGAACGAACCTGTACGGCGGATTTAATGACTGCAACACCATCAGCGGAAACCGCATCACGCTGAAAAATTGCCAGCCGCAGATTTGGAGCGGATTCTCCATCGCAGAAAACAATGGAGTCGAGATCAACTCTCCCGAAATGAAGACGGATGGATTCCCCATCTGCA
Organism: uncultured Clostridia bacterium; assembly: GCA_934631055.1. Classification (GTDB taxonomy): domain Bacteria; phylum Bacillota; class Clostridia; order Christensenellales; family Aristaeellaceae; genus Ventricola. Next base: position 935 of record CAKTXP010000286.1, read on the forward strand.
CGAGCGGCACATGGGGCGGGGCTAAATTCAGCGGCAATACCGTCACATGGACGGTAAACCCGAAAAGCCGAATGAGGAAATATCAGTTCTCCGATACCAACAGTTTCGTATTTGACAATCGTTTTTACTGCAACGCGACATTCTCCGAAGAGGACAGAGTGCCGGGCTATCTGTACCGCAACAACAACTACTTTAACAATCTGCCGGAGAAATTGTTCCGGTGTACGGGGCTGAGCTTCGACGGAGTTGAACTTGAAGTCAACTACAAAAAGAACATGGAAGCGCTTGCAAAACCGACGCCGGAAAACTGCACAGACCCCATCGTCTACGAGTTCAGCGGCGCGGACGGCGTTATAGAGAGAAGCGGACACAGCAAGTACCGCGCCATTGCAGACGGAAAAGTTGCAGTTAAGGCAACATGCGGAAGCTATGAAGCAACGCAGCGGATCACAGTCAAGCTGCTTCCCGCGCCATGTGAATCGCTCAAGCTGATACGAAAGCGCGTAAAATGCGCGGTGGACAAACCGACGCGCATTAAAGCCATTTACGAGCCATACTGGACGACCGACCTGCTGGTGTACAGTTCGTCGGACGAAGAGGTCTTTTCCATCACGCAGGACGGAGAAATCACCGCGCACAAGCTGGGAAACGCCAAAATCATTGCGAC
>CAKTXP010000287.1 GCA_934631055.1 uncultured Clostridia bacterium
CCTGCGCGAAGCGATGCCCGAAGAGCTTTACTGAAACTGGGAAACGTGCTATAATAATCTGCCTAGGTATCGCTTAGGCAGATGTTTTTTGGTTTAAAAATGATTTTTGTTAAAACCATCGCGAAGCGGAGATGGGGTTTGGGCGGCAGCCCAACGATTCCCGATAAAATGGAGGGCGGCAGATGGCGAAGAAGGCTGCAAAGGGCGCGGCAAAGAAGAAACGCGCGGTTTCCGGAAAGCGCGGCAGACCGGGGCGCGGAAAACAGCAAAAGAGCGTTGACCCGCGCGGCGTAATTGGAATTGTCGTGCTTTGTCTGGGACTGCTGGCTCTGGCCTGTCAGTTTGTACCGTCAAATGGGGGATTCCTGAACCGGTGCATGCTGGTCGTGCGCGGGCTGGGCGGCATGCTCTGCCTGCTGCTGCCGGTGGTCGTATGCTGGGCAGGCGTGGTTCTCGTGTTCTTTAGCGAAAAGAAGCTCAGCACGCGGACACTGGTTTACAGCGCGCTCATCTTTCTATTCGTGGAGACGATGTTCCAGCTGTTCAACCTCTCCAACGTCAGCGCGGCGCTGGCGGCGGACGGCGCGGATATGAGTTACGGCGCGTTTCTGGCGCGGTCGTTCTCTATGTCGTCGCTGGACTGCAAGGGCGGCGGTTTCATCGGCGCGCTGCTCGCGTGGCCCCTGTACAAGGCGATGGACGTCTGGGGCGGCGTGATCGTACTCATCTGCGCGACGGCAATCGTGCTGATGGCGCTGACCGGCGTCTCTTTCGGCGGATTGGGCATGCGCCTGTCCGAACTGCTGGACGACCTGCGCGTGGAATGGCAGGAGCGCCGAGAGGAAAAGAGCGCGCTGCGCGACGTTCGGCAGGAGGAAGAGCTGGAGCGGGAGAACGCGCTGGCGCTGGAACGGCAGAAACGCAGGCAGGCGCGCATGCAGCAGGAAAAAGAGGAACAGGAACGCCTGAAAGCGCAGAAGCGGCAGGAGCCGCTGCCTGAGCCGGAAGAGCCGCCCGCGCCGGAGGAAAACGGCGATATCGAGCCGCCCAGAGCGCAGAGACAGCGGCGCAAGGGGAAGCCGGAGCTGACCGTCATGCGCCCGCAGAACGAAGAAGAGCGTCCGGACGATCAGCCGCCCATCACCAGCAGACCGCCGCGCCGTGCGCCCGCGCCGCGCAAGCGCAAGGAGATATCCCCGAGCGCGCAGCTTTACATCGAGCGGAACGACGAGTTTACGCGCGCATCCATCGATGAGCAGACGCCGACGACGCAGAGCCGACGCAACAGCTTCACCATGCAGGAAGCAGAGGACGCGTTCCTGTACGGCATGAATCCGGAACAGGACGGCTATGCGCCGCAGAGTGATTACGCGCCGACGGCAGGTTATGCACAGCAGAGCGATTACGCGCCGCAGAGCGATTATGCGCCGCAGAGCGATTATGCGCCGCAGACGGGCTATGCACAGCAGAGCGATTATGTGCCGCAATCCGCTTATATCCCGCAGCACGAGGTCGAGCCTATGCAGGATGACGCGGACGAGCGGAAAGAAGAAACGGA
>CAKTXP010000288.1 GCA_934631055.1 uncultured Clostridia bacterium
TTTTTTATATAATTTTACGGCAAAAACGGAGGATGAACACCATGGTCGAGCGGGTAACGGTTCCGGATATGATGAATGCGCGTGAAGCGCGCGCGCAGGCACAGCGCATGCTGCTTGAGCGCCACCCCGGCGCGGTAGTGGTCTGCCTGTGCATGAACATCGCGGGGCCGGTCAAGCGCACGGACAATATCGAGCGCGCGTTCGCGTGGGGCGCGGCATCCGTCCGCGCAGTTCTTGCGCCGTATGAAAAGCTTTTCGACGCGGAGATTCACGAAAAGACAGGGCCGGAAGCCATGCTCTGCCTGCAGGGGGACGCGATGGAGATCAAGCGCCGTCTCTGCTCGCTTGAAGATCACGAAGCGCTCGGACGCCTGCTGGATATCGACGTCATTGCGCCAAACGGCGAAAAGATTTCCCGCACGGAGATCGGACTGCCGCCGCGCAAATGCCTGCTCTGCGAAAACGATGCGCCCGTCTGCGCAAGGAGCCGCGCCCACAGCGTAGATTCTCTCTTTGCCCGTGCCAGCGCCATCATCGACGCGCATTTTGAAGAGGCTTTCGTCAAGCGCACAGCGGAAAACGCCCAGCGTGCCTTGCTCTGTGAGGTCGCCGTGACGCCCAAGCCCGGTCTGGTCGATCGCCATAATTCGGGCGCGCATGACGATATGGACGTCTTTACCTTTATCCACAGCGCATGCACGCTTTGTGGATATTTTGAGACCTGCGCGCGCATCGGTCTGTCCTACCGCGGGAAGGACGCGCAGGCATGCTTTGACGCGCTCCGCGTACCGGGGCTTTTGGCTGAGGCAGATATGCGCCGCGCGACCGGCGGCGTGAACACGCATAAGGGCGCCATCTTTTCGCTGGGCATCGCCTGCGCGTCGCTGGGCATGGGCAGCGGCGAACCGTTCTGTGCGGAGGATGTGCTTCTGCGCTGCGGTGAAATGACGCGTCTGCGCATGCAGGATGAGTTGGAATGCGCCAAACAGGGGCAGGCGCGGACATTCGGCGAACAGGTCTATCAGAAAAAGGGCGTGGGCGGCGTCCGCGCGGAAGCGGCAGGCGGATTCGCCAGTGTGCGCGAGACTGCGCTTCCCCGACTGAACGACGCGCTCGCCGCAGGGCTTTCGCTGAACGACGCGGCGCTCTGCGCGCTGGTCGCGCTGATGGCGCGGACAGAAGACACGAACGCCGTCCGCCGCGGCGGAGAATCCGGTGCAAAAGCCATGCACGAAAAAGCGCAGGCGCTTGACAGCCGCATGGCTGCGGCGATCGCCGCAGGCAAAGCCCAAGAAGTTCTTGACGATTTCCGAAATGAGCTTACACATTGGGACGAAGCGCTCACGCGCCAGCGGATCAGCCCCGGCGGGTGCGCCGATCTGCTGGCAATGGCGCTGCTGATGCGGTTCTGTCAGGAGGACGCACAGTGAGTTGCGTTGGGGCTTTGATCCGGGAAACTCGTATAGAAACGCAAGCGTTTCTTACGATTTCCGATTTCCGCCACGCTGAATCCCGCACAGCG
>CAKTXP010000289.1 GCA_934631055.1 uncultured Clostridia bacterium
GGGATTCAGCGTGACGGAAATCGGAAATCGCAAGAAACGCTTGCGTTTCTATGCGAGTTTCCCGGGTCGGCAGCCCAACATCTCCCCCCTGACGGCGTATAACAGCAGAGAGCTGCCGGGCTTAATTGCCCAGCAGCTCTCTTTCATGTTCAGCTTTGTTATCGTACATCCTTCTGTCCGCAATGATCTGAAGTTCTTCCATGCTGATGGAATCATCCGGATATATGGCATATCCGCAGCTGATCCGCGCGTGTATCTCCATCCCGTCGATAACGACCGACCTGCTGACGACCTTTTGAAGCCGCTGCATCAGCTGGCTGCAAAGCTCGCCGTCCAGCCTGCCTTTGCTCGCAATCATCAGCGCAAACTCGTCGCCGCCAATGCGGAAAACCTCATCCAAACCGCAGATACAGCCCTTGAGCCTGCGTCCAACGATACTGAGCAGTTCGTCGCCGATGCGATGGCCATAGGTATCGTTGATCTTCTTGAACCGATCCAGATCCAGGAAGAACAGCGCAAACTTCATTCCTCTTTCTCTCCACGCTTTGAGCAGCACTTCCAGATACCGGCGGTTATACAATCCGGTCAGCGCGTCCGTATTCGCCAGATTTTCATATTCATACTTCTGCCCGACGTCCTGCGCGATCATGACCGTCTTGGTCAGCAAGCCGTCCTTCCATTCAATCGGCACGACGGACAGCATGCGGAATACGCATTTATCCAGCGTCCTGTATTCAAACGTCATGATACGCCCGTTCTGGCGAAGCACATCGCGCAGATATGCCACGGAAAGCAGATCCGACATTCGGGTATGCGAATTATTCTTGAGGACGACAAACTTCTCGTCCATGTCCTCCAGCAGTTCGCTGTATGTGCCGACCGACTTATAGAAGGACATCCGGGAATCCTTTTCAAAATACTCGTACCGGTTGCATTCCAGATCGCAGACAGCAAACCGTTCGACCAGCCGGACAACGCCCTGAATCATCTGATCCATCGCGTTGTTTTCGCGCATTATCTTATTCTTCTGGTCGGTATTGATGATGACGCCGACCAGCGAATCCACCGTGCCATCCATTCGGCGGATAACGCGCGCATTCGTTCTGAACCACTGATACTCGCCGTTCTTGAGCATCATACGGTATTCCGCGTCGTACCGGTCGCAGCCCGTACTGCCCGCTATTTCTCTGAAACTGCGCATGACCTGAAGCCGTTCGTCCGGATGGATGCGGTTCTCCCACGCTTCAAGGGTATCTGGAAATTCCTCGCGGGTCGCAAAGCCGATCATGCGCCGGAAACTGTTGCCCCACTTGACCTTTTTAATCTGCCCCTGCAAGTCGTAGTTGATAGACCACGAGCCTGTTTTGACCAGACCGTTGATGAGCGACAGATTCTGCGACGAGCGGCTGATCCTTGTGGAAAGCACCCACAGCGCGCGCCCGTGCTGATCCTGCGCTTCGCTCTTCACCGTCCTGAGAAAGAGCGGCGCGCCCTCGCGGGTCAGCATATAATACTCGGT